>JAGLCY010000263.1 GCA_023270185.1 Candidatus Krumholzibacteriia bacterium
TTCAGCAGATGATCCATCACCAACAGCTCATTGAACGTCGAAGCCACTTCCGCGGTGAAGATGGGATAGCTGCCGTAGACAAAGGGCTGGTTGCGAACCGACAGCCAGGAATGCATCGAGTGACCCAGCTCATGGGCCAGGGTGAAGGTGTCGCCCAACTCGTCGGCCCAGTTCAGCAGGATGAACGGCGGCGTGTCGTAGACCCCGTTGGAATAACCGCCGCTGCGCTTGCCCGCGTTTTCATGAACGTCGATCCACCCGCCGGCGATGCCGCCCTTGACAGTGTCCACGTATTCAGGGCCCAAAGGAGCAAAAGCATCCAGCAGCATGGGGCAGGCTTCGTCGTAGGAGAACTCGAACTTGCCCTTGCCGAACAGGGGTACGGCCAAGTCGAATTCCCGGAGCGGATCCAGGCCGAGCACCTTCTTCTTCAGGTCCGTGTAGCGGTGGATGGTGTCCATGTTGTCGGTGACCGTGCCGATCAACGAGTGGAACACCTCCGGCGGCACCGCGTCCGGATGGAGAGCCGCTTCGAGGGTGCCTTTGTGGTTCCGGGCGCCGGCGAAAAACACATGGTTCTTGACGTTGGCGTCCATGTTCGCGGCCAGGGTGTTTTTCAGGGCCCCGTAGGCGTCCAGGAAGTTGGTGAAGGAATCTTCGCGCAGTCGTCGATCCCGGGACTTGATGAACCTGTAGTAGCGAGCCTTGGTCAGGGCGACGGTTTCCCCCTCTTCGTCCTCGACCGAAGCGAACTGCAGGTCGGCATTATCGAAGGCGTTGAATACCTGGCTCGCCCCTCGCGCCATCAACCCGGCGCCGGCCAGCAGCGCCTCCTGGTCGGCGGACAGGGTGTGCTCGCGCGCCCGGTGGATGTCGTGGAAGAAGTGTTCGTAGAGCTCGAGTTTCGGTTCCTCGGCCACCAGTTCGGCCAGGCGATCGGCCTCGATGGCCAGCACTTCGGAATCGAACCAGCTGACCGCCTCGGACACGCGCACCGCCAGGCTGGAAATGCGTCCCTTGCGCGCGATGTTATCACCGATCCGGGTGTCCTCGTCGCTTTTCATGCCCGCGAAGACGAAGGTTTTTTCCAGCAGGCGCTGGGTGGTGTGGATCGTCTCGATGGTTTGCAGCAGGCCGCTGCCCGATTGGGCGAGGGAGCCCTGTCTGCCCGCAAGATCCGGCAGCGAATTTTCGATTTCGGTGAAGGCCGCTTCCCATTTTTCCCAGTCGGTAAAAATCAGTTCCAGTTTCCACTTGAAGCGGTCCTCAATTTGAAATCTTTCGACCGGCGAACCGCCCAGCGTTTGGTCGGGCATATGGAGTCCTCGTTTCGGATTCGATGGATGGTTTGTTTACCCGGGAGAATAGGACAAGAAAAGCCCCTTGCCAACCGCGGCAAGGGGCTGATTCGAAGTAAAAATCCAGGTCAGGTCAGGCTTCCACCGGTTTGATGGGCACTTCCATGAGCAATCCGGTTTCTTTCAGGGTCTCGATGAAGCGTCGTTTTTCTATGGGCTTGACCACGTAACCATCGGCCGAGGCGTTCAATGCCTGCATGATGTACTGGTTGTCCTCCATCGCCGAGGTCATGATCACCTTGGCGCCTTTGCCCAGGGGCATGCCGTTTTCCGCTTCCATCTGGCGCAGAAGCACAAGGGCCTGCTGACCGTCCATTCCCGGCATCATGATGTCCAGACAGATCAGATCGAACTGTTCACCGGCGTCGATTGCCCGGCGAATCGCATCGACGGCTTCGTGACCGTTCACGGCCTCTTCACATTTGCCATAGGGCTCGAGGTAGCGGCAGAGCAATCGACGGCTGATGTAATCATCTTCAACGACAAGTATCCTCATTGAGGGTCCCTTGGTTGAGTGTTTGCGCGTTTGGGGCAAGGTGCCGTTATTGAGGAAGATATCGGCTTGTTATATCCCGTCTTGAATAAATCTTTAGTGAGATTGGTACTCCTGGTGGAATTTCGCTCCTGATCTATCATATTCGGAGCCTGTTGACCGTGTTTTTCCCGGAAAGTGAGTTTTTGTATGGGTTTGTTGGGCACATTGATCGGCGGCAGCCTTGGTTTTGTGATGGGCGGCCCTTTGGGAGCCATCATCGGAGGCGCCATCGGCTCGAATATAGGCGAGGGTTCGCAGCGGTCCCGGGTTCACCCTGGCGCGCGGGTCAACGGACAGGGTTACGGAGGCCGCACTGGTGCTGGATTCAACCCCCTGGAGGCTCAGCAAGCATTTATGATCGCCATGATCAGTCTTGCCGCCAAGGTGGCCAAGGCCGATGGATCAGTGAGCGAGGCCGAAATCCGCTCCTTCGATAAATTCCTGAAAGACCAGCTGGGGATGGCTTCCGAGGAAAGGCGTGTCGCCGCCCGGATCTTCAACGAGGCCCGCGACTCCCACATCCCGGCCGAGGAATTCGCCCGCCAGATCCGACAGCTGCTTGGCCATCAGCCGGCCCGTATGCGGGATCTGATTTCGTTGTTGATGAGCATCGCCATGGCCGACGGTCATTACCACGAAACCGAGGAACGCCTGATTCGATCCATCGCCGGCGAGATGGGACTTTCGAACCACGACTACGAAGAAGCCGTCGCGATGTTCAGCCCCCGCGCCAGTCTCGGCACTTCCTACACCGTGTTGGGTGTCACCAGCGGCGCCACCAACGACGAAATCAAGAAGGCCTACCGCAAGCTGGCCAAGGAGTATCATCCCGACGTGGTCGCCAACAAGGGCATGGGCGAGGACTTCCAGAAATTCGCCGCCGAAAAAATGCGCGCCATAAATTCCGCCTACGACTCGGTCAAGGAAGCGCGGGGTATCTAATGCCCGAACTGCCCGAGGTGGAAAACATCGCCTTGGCGTTGAAAAAGAACCTGACCGGTCGGCGGTTGACGGGTCTTCAGGTTGATTTCGCCGGAGTGCTCGCGCAATCCACCCGTGTCACCCGCGGCGCGCTGGTTGGCAAGGTCCTGACCCACGTCCACCGACACGGTAAGTATTTGATTTTAGGGTTCACGGGTGACGACGGCACCCAGGCTTTTTTGATGATCCACCTGCGCATGACCGGTCAGTTTTTCATTCTCGATGGCTTCATTCCCGACCAACACGTCCATCTGGCCTTCGACTTCGATGGTCTGCTCGTCCATTACCGCGACATCCGCAAGTTCGGGCGACTGGAACTGGTGGAGGACGGCATCGCGCCGGCGGCTCTGTCACATGTCGGGCCGGATATGATGAAGGTGCGATTTTCAGAATGGCACCGGCGGATAGGGTCGCGACGCGCGCCCATCAAGGCGCTCCTGTTGAACCAGGGTATTGCTTCGGGGCTGGGCAACATCTACGTGGATGAATCATTGTTTCTGGCGGGAGTGCATCCCGAGGCGCGGCCCTGCGACCTTTCGGAGGAGACGCTGCGCGAGGTGTTGAAGCGCGGCAAACAGGTGATGCGCCTGGCCATCAAACATGGCGGGACAACTTTTATGAACTTCACGAATTTCCATGGCAAGCCCGGTAATTTCCGGCGCAAATTGAGGGTGTATGGGCGTGGTGGCCAGGCTTGCCGGGATTGTGATTCGGTGTTGGAGAAGATTGTGGTTGGCGGGCGGGGAACGGTATTCTGTCCCGGGTGTCAGGCGCTCTAAAGGGCCCGGTGAATTTTTGGGGGAATTTCCTCACCGTAAGTCCACTACCTCAGCATCTTGAGTTTCAAGGTGAACGCGTCAAAATTTCAAGTAGTTTAATGTCAATAGGTTACAAGCAAGAAGTGCCCCCGGGGGCACTTCTCTTGATGTTTAGTACTCACTGGGCAAAATCACTCCACTCCAGAGCCATCCCTCAAAAACCACCCCTCTTAAACCTCGGGCAACTTGTTGTACGTCTATCGCTTTATCGAGTGGTGAGTTTGAGGAACTTGAGATCAGTCCCTGCAGGATAACACCATTATCACTGCAGAAAAGGCCCCCCGGGGGGCCCTCGATTATCCCTGCTTCTTAAGCGAAAGTGAAATCCGCTTCCTCTCGATATCCACTTCCAGCACCCGCGCCTGAACTTTCTGACCCACCTT
>JAGLCY010000264.1 GCA_023270185.1 Candidatus Krumholzibacteriia bacterium
GCCGAGTAGATCGACGCCCCCGATTCATTGACCATGACCACCGCCACCGAATCCGGCAGCCCAAGATTCCGCACGAAAGCTTCGGTCTCCCGGCCCGCGGTTCCATTGCCCACGGCGATCGCTTCGACGTCGAATTTTTTCACCAGACCGGTCAACAGCGGACCGGCCGCCTCGGCCTGGCGTCCCCCGGTGTGGGGATAGATGGTGTCGTTATGCAACAGCTTTCCCTGCCGGTCCAGCACCACCAGCTTGCAACCCGTGCGGAATCCCGGGTCCAGGGCCAGGACCGACTTGCGCCCCAGGGGAGGCGCCAACAGAAGCTGCCGCAGATTTTCGGCAAAAACCCCGATGGCCTCCTCGTCGGCCCGCTTTTTCATCTCGAGGCGGATGTCGGTTTCCATGGCCACCGACAGAAGTCTTTTGTAACCGTCCCGAGCCGCCAATTCACCCTGCTCGCCGGCCGCGCCCCTGTTGGCGATGTAGTGCCGATCCAGGATGGCCAGGGCCCGCTCCTCGGGTGGACCAACGGACAGGCGGAGGATCTTCTCCTTCTCACCGCGACGCATGGCAAGGACCCTGTGTCCCGGGGCCGATCGAACAGGTTCGGACCAATCGAAGTAGTCGCGGAACTTGGCGCCCTCGGCCTCCTTGCCTTTGACCATCCGCGATGTCATCACCCCGTCCTGCAGATATAGATTCCGCAGGGCGCCCCTCACGTTCTGGTTTTCGTTCATGATCTCGGCGATGATGTCGCGCGCTCCGGCCAGGGCCTCGTCGATGTCGGCGACTTCCTTGGCGGGATCCACAAAATCCGCGGCCCGCGCGTTCAACGATTTCCGGTCGACTTCCGGGCGCGGATTTTTCGCCTCTTGCAGCAGCCAGGTGGCCAGGGGTTCCAGTCCCTTTTCACGTGCGATGGTCGCCCTGGTCCGGCGCTTGGGCCGATGGGGCAGATAGATGTCTTCGAGGACGGCCAACGTCGCGGCCTTTTCCAGATCGCGCTTGAGTTCAGGAGTCAACAGGTCCCGCTCGGTCAGGGATTTGAAGATGGACGCCCTCCGCTTGTCCAACCCTTCCAACTGCTCCAGACGATCGCGGATCCCGGTGACAACCACTTCGTCGAGGCTGCCGGTGGCTTCCTTGCGGTAACGGCTGATGAACGGCACGGTGGCCCCGCCGTCAAACAACTCGGCGACGGCGCCAACCTGCCGGGGCGCGAGATCCATTTCGGTGGCGATGATTCCGATATGATCGCTGGTCACCGCGTGACTCCTTTGTTTCCCGCCGCGCCACGCCGGGCGCGTTCCAGGTTCTGTTGAACCCCGGTGTCGCCGGGCTGCAGCTGCAAGGCCTTTTCGAAGTGGGGAATCGCCGCCGCCGGATCACCGGTCATGGCCAGGGCGGTTCCCAGATAATTGCGCGCGCCGAACTCTTCGGGATCCAGACGCACGGCCGTCTTCAGGTAGGGCAGGGCCTTCGCCGGCCGGTCGGTCACGATGTACACCATGCCCAGATCCCGCAGGGCGTCCACGGCTTCGGGCCTCTGCTGCACGGCCTTGAGCAGGAAGGATTCGGCCTGTTTCGCCTGTCCCGACAGGAGCAGCAGTTTGCCCGTGTTGGCATTGGCCCGATAGCTTTCGGGATTCAGCTTCAGGGCCTGCCGCAGCAGTTGCAGGTTGATCTGGGCCGGGGTCTTGTCCTGACTCAGGGTGACCTGGGAGATCAGGCCCGAAGCCACGATGTCCCTCAGGTTCAGGCGCCGGGTCTCGGCCGCCAGTTTCAACTCGGACGGTTCGGCGGGATCGACGACCGCCCGGTCAAGCGGAGCGAGGTGTTCGCTCAGAAAGCGGGCCAGGGGCTCTTCGTTATGATCCATCACCTCGGCACCGCTGGTTTCGTAGGCCAGGCGGGGATTGTCGTCCACGTACACCGGAGCGTCGGCCGCCATCGCGCGCAAGCCGTCGGCATCGACCAGAAAACTGCCGAGCAGGGCGCCGGGATGGATCAGGTGATGGCGCGCCCCGCCCCAATGACTCCAGGACAGATCACGGGCCAACCTGACCGTGTTTTCCGGCGCCTCGGATCCTTTTAAAACCATCTCCAGCTCCCGCAGACGGTTCAGGTCCAGACGCGGCGCGTCCTTTACCCCCCCGATCAGCAACAATTCCTGGGTGTTGTACCACAACCCGGACGCGGGAAAGATTTCCAGGAACGTGCCCACCACCGAACGGAACGAGGCTTCGGGCAGGAAACCCAGGGGCACGAACTGAGCCACGACACCACCCGGCCGCAGGCGATCGCGGGCATCGGTGTAAAACTCGCGGGTGTAGAAAACATCGACGCCCGGCCGGTAGAGTTGCCCCACCTCAACCGAAATGATGTCATAGCTGCGGTCGGTATGGGCGGTGAAGGTGCGCCCGTCGTCAGCCACCAGATTAACCCGATCGTCACGCATCCAGGCATTGGAAAAATTGCGGTCGATGAAAGGGAAGATGGCCGGCTCGATGTCCACGCAATCAAGGGAGGTGATGTCATGTTGGAGAAAACGATCAGCGGTCTGGCCCACCCCGGCGCCGATGACCAGCACATCGGCGGGGGCCGGATGCAACAGCGCCGGCAAATGCGCGGCCATGATCTGGTGACCCTTCGTTTCGGTGCCTTGCCACAGGTTGTCGATCTCCATCTGCACAACACCCTCGACCTCCACGATGGACAGGGTCGAGCTGTGTCCCTCGGTATAGTCCAGCAGATGTCCGTTGCGGCCCAGGAAACTCGCGGGCAAACCAACCCCGGTCAGCAGGGGAATGCCCAGCCACAGAGCCGCCCCGCCTGCCGCCAAACCGAGACGCAGGTTTCGGGACCCGCCGGAGGCCGGCTCCAGCAGCAGCAAGGCCGCCACGCCGGTGATCAGCCCCACGCCGGTGATGATCTTCACACCGGCCGCCAGACCCAATCCCGGCAGAATCAAAAAACCGACGACCAGGGAACCCACGATGCCGCCCAGGGTGTTGAGGGCCGTCATCCGCCCCACGCTGGATGCCGATAGGGCGGGATCACGGAGGGCCAACCGGTTGGCCAGGGGAAAACTGGCCCCCGAAAGTATCGTGGCCGGCAGCATGAGCAGGAAAAAGGGCGCGACACCCTGTCCCAGGCCGAGCCACACTCGCGCGGGCAGGAACATCAGTCCGATCACCGCGAGCGCGGCTGTCAGTTGGAAAACGCCGAACAGCAAGGGCAGGGAGACGCGCTCCAGGCGACCGCCTTTTTCCAAAAGGCTCACCAGCAGACTGCCCAACACGATGCCCGTCAACACCACCGACAGGGTGATCGTGTACGTGGTCACGCTGTCGCGGATCACCAGCGACAGAAAGCGCGACCAGAAGATCTCGGCCCCGACCACCACCAGGCCGGTGGTGAAAAAGAGAGTCGGCATCACGAACCTGGTCGCGGTGGTGGTGGATCTTTCTCCGCCGGTGACGTCCACCGACTTTTCAGGCGGCGCGAGGGGATCGAAGCGCAGCGCGAGGGCCGTCGCGGCGATCAGGATGTTCACACCCGCCGCGACACCAACCGCCCCGGAAACTCCAATGTGTGGAATGAGCACAAACCCGGCCATCAGGGTTCCCAGCACGGCGCCCAGGGTGTTAATCCCGTACAAAAAGCCGAGGTTGCGGATGATGCGGCCGCCGTCCAAAACGAATTGGCGGATAAACAGAGGCAGGGTGCCACCCATGAGGAAGGTCGGCGGCAACAACACCAAAGCCACCAGAAGCACCCGCACCACGGTGAGTTGACCGCCGGCGGTGAGCCAGTGCAGACCCGTGCTGTCGGTGGTGACGGTGGCCGCGCCCCGGTAAGCCACCCCGTAAAGACCGTCGACCAGACCAAAGGCCCACAGGGAAAGCAGGGCCAGAATGGCCAGGCCGAGCTCCAGCAGCGCGTAGATCCTGATGGGCCTTCGCGCCTGTTGCCCCCACCGGCCGAACAACCAGCTGCCCAGGGCCAGACCCCCGAAGAACACGGCCAGCACGGTGCTGAGCGCCCAGGTGGTGGATCCGAAAACAAGCGAAGCCCGGCGAATCCAGGCCACTTCGTAAACCAGCCCGGCGAAACCAGACAAAAAGAAACAACAGATGGCGAGAGTGTTTTTCATGGCGACTATGATACTACTCTGAGCGGGTTTTCGACACGTGGAAGGATCAGAACTTCATGAGAAAACCGGTCTTGGTGGTCCAGTCCGTCTCCTTGACCCCAATCGGCGGCTTGGAATCATATTGCAGACTGTATCCGGTAAACAGGGACAGCGAACCGATCAGTTCGACCTCGAGCCTGATCTCACCGTACGCCCTCCAGTCGGCGACATCAGCAAACTTCGGCTGGTAGAAGCCCAATAAATCGACAAACACGCCCTCCCGCAATTCCAACTCCAATGAGGCGAAACTCGACAGGCGCTGCGCCTTTTCGAACCCTTCCTCATCCTGGATCTGCTCCTTCTCGAACATGTAGGTGGCGCCCAGATAGATGAGCGTGGACTTGCCCTTGACCGCCTGCCAGCGGCCGCCCAGACCCGCCAAAAAACGTGAATCCAGTCTTTGGAAGGGGTTTTCCTGGAGCTGAAGGAACGCCACGGTCGCCCAGCGGTTGTTCACCAGATAGTTGTGCCGCAGATGGACCAGGGTCGAGCGGGCGGTCTCGGTGCCGTTGTTGGTCGTCCGCTTTCCCGACCCGATCAGACGCCCGATGTGCGATGCGCCCTTCCACTGCAACCGGGCCGACCCCATGAAGGTGGATTCCTGTGTGTTGCCGCCGCTGGCTCCGTAACTGCCGTCCACGGAGCCGGACCAGCCGGGTTCATCCCTGTCGAAACCCCGCAGGCTGTTGACGATGGCCGCCCGCGCTCCGGCCGCCGGGATCACAAGCACGGTCAGAACAAGGGCGATGGAAATGAACGAACGACCTTTTTGCTTCAATTCAGATCCATCAACTCACCCACGTATTTGGGCGCGGGTGATCCGAAGCTGAGCAATTCGTTGTGGAACTCGTTCATGTCGAATTTTTTTCCGACCTTTTTTTCATAATCCCGTCGCAGACCATTGATCTCCATGTTGCCCACGAAATAGGTTGAAAGCTGGGTCGAACTCAATTGGGCCCGGATCCACTTGCCCGCCGCTTCGCCTTCCTCCTGGAAGCCGTCGATCATCATCATCTCCATCGCTTCGCCTTCGGTCATGCCGGCGGTGTGGATCTTCTGGTCGATGATGGCGTTGATGATCAGCCGCAAACGCATCTTGAGCTGCTGCAGATGAAGTTCTGGTCCGCCGTAACCGGCCTCCACCATCAGCTGCTCGGCATAGGTGGCCCAACCTTCGACGAAGGTTCCGCTGGAGAGGATTGCGCGCAGCGGCGTGGACGCCTCGAACCTGTTGGAATGGGAGATCTGCAGGTAATGTCCGGGCATCGCTTCGTGGATGGTCAGGTTCATCAACATGTAATCGTTGTACTCGCGGAAAAAAGTCTCCGCGCGTTCAGCCGTCCAGTCCCTGGGCGTGGGGCTGATGGCATAAAACGTGGTGCCGTTTTTCTCCAGGGGCCCCGGCGAGTTGCAATAGCCGATGGCCAACCCGCGCTGGTGTTCGGGCATGACGATGACCTCCAACGGTTCGCCGGGCACGTCGACCAGCTTTTCCTTCCGCACGAACTCGGTGATCTTTTCCAGATCTTCACGGGCCTGGGGCACGATGGTTTCGTTGGTGGGATGATCATCGGCCAAACGGGCGAGCACCCGGCGGATGACTCCGTCCTTGCCCGGCGAAGTGTCGTCCACATGGCCGCCGAAATAGTCCCGGAATAACGGCAGGGCGGTTTCGTACATCCGGTCGCGGGTCGTCACCAGGTCACTCTCCGCGCTGGCCAGGATTTCCTCGGGAGTCAGGTCAGACGAGAGCGCGAACTTCAGCTTTTTGCGCCACAGATCCTTGCCCAGGCGGAAGTTTCCGTTTGAACGCGGCAACAGGTCCGACTCCAGCCAGCGGCCATAGTGGTCCAGGGCCGCGATGGCTCGCGACCGCGCGGTGCGTAACTCGTCCTTCATTTCGGGCGCCTCGTCGAGGTAGGGCTGCAGGCCGTCCATGACCAGGTGAATGACGCCGGGGTTCTGTTTGATGGCCGTCACGGTCATGATGGGCGGCGGATTGTTCAGGTTGGTCCGGGCAGCCTCGATCATTTCGGGAATCCTGAGCAGACGCTCCTTGACCGCGGCCAATCGCTCGGGCAGCGGCGCGTAGTCGCGGGCCAGGATGTTGTAGATCCCGTCGCCCGGGTTGTACATGGTGGGGTTCCACTTGTACTCCTGCACTTCGGTGAGCATGAAAATGACGGATTCGCATTGTTCCTTCAGGATTTCATAGTCGATGCGGTTGGCCCGGGAGAGCCCGCCAGAATCGATCCCGGCCAGGGTGTCGAGGTAGGCCCGGTTGAAATCCACGCGGACCTGGAAACCATTTTCGCTCAAATCACTGATCCGGTCGTCGAACCGGTGGTCGCCAAGGCTGGTGGCCCACTCGGGGTTGAGTTCGAGCATGCGGTCGAGATAGTTGTTCGCCAGGACCACAAACCGGTCGTCGGCTGTAGGTCCGGATGAGCAGCCGGCGCCCAAAAGGACAACGCCCAGGATCAGAACTGTGACGGATCGACGGAAATTCATGGAAACACCCTCCAGCTCAAACACATGAATCGGGCCGGGGTAATCCCGCCACACGGCAGGCACCCTTGGCGGGCCCGTTGGGAAATAATTCGTAGATCTCCTTCAGCGTAAATCCGGTCTCCCTGCACAATACGCGGATCATTGGCGCAACACCGTGGCCACTCTGGTACTCGCGCAGAAAATCGATGACCCGCCAGTGGTCGGCTGTCAATTCGTCGATTTCCTCCTTGGTTGCCAGCTCGATGGCAATGTCCCTGGTCCAGGCATCAAAATCGACCAGGTAGCCTTTATCGTCGAAGTTGCACATTCGTAACCTTGGTGTGGTGTGATCCAAACCGGAATCCATTCGGGGCACTATAGCAGGGATGGGAAAAACGGGGGACCTATTTGAGCAG
>JAGLCY010000265.1 GCA_023270185.1 Candidatus Krumholzibacteriia bacterium
GGTTCTTTTCCCGAGGTCTATTGGCTATCCACCCTCGAAGACAGCTCCATGGTCGTTGCTCTCAATACTGTTCTTTCCCGTCATCTGGGCCGGGATGGGCATCCCGCGGTGCTTCAGCCCAATTATGTGATGTCCTCACTTGCTTATACTGGCGATCAGTGGATAAGCTATGATTTGCCCGCTTTGCCTCCTTGGTATCAGCGTCCCGGTCTTTGGATGGCGGTTGAAAGCGGGATAGCGGGGGGGACCTGGTATCCCGAATTTCACGCCACCTGGCATTACGATCCCGATTTGAGAAAGAGGGATGCTCTGGCCAGCGATATAGCCCTGAGGGTGACGGGCAGGGGTATCCTGCTTTTTCCCGGCAGTGAGCGCGCGAAGGAGTTGGGTCTATGGAGGTCCGATCAGGATCTTTCAGGGGAATTGGATCATTCGTTGGCGGTATTCCGCAGTCTCTTCGGTCGGGATGTGAACTCCGTCATTGCTCCAGACTACCACTGGGATGACCGTATCGAAACCATGTGGGAAAGCCGGAATCTGCGGGTGATCCAGGGTAAGCGGGAGCAGAGAAATCCCGCGTGGGGAACAGGAAAGTCCGGTCGCCTGCGGAAATTCGTGCTGAGGCAGTGGGTCCGGTTGCGGCATCCCGGTCGGACCTATCTGGAGAGGAACTGCCGTCTGGAGCCGGTCCAGGCTCCTGATCCGGACCTGATAGTGCGGGCCTGTGTGGAGGATACCCGGCGGGCCTGGGCAGCGGGGCAGCCGGCCATCGTTGAAAGTCACCGTGTCAACTTTGCTCATACGGATGCGGCCCTGATAGCCCAGGGACTTGATGCTCTGGATCGCTATCTGGGGGATATATCCAGGAACCCTGCTGAACTTCCGGTTTTTTTGACCGATCATGAATTGGCCCAGTTATATGCCCGCGGCACGAGTTGGTGCGTTCGAGGCGGGGTGGTGGTTGTGCGTAACGCGACGCGTGGCCGAAAAGTGGTTTCGGTTCCCGCCGAGGTCCTTGCTCAGATAGCTGGAGATGGCGGATTTACCTCAATTCGGAGCTCCAGGAGCCCCATTCTCGTTGCGGTTCCGGCCGGCTCCACAGTTGATCTTGTTCCGTAACAATATTTTATCGCTTCTGAGATCAATTTTTTGGATGGACGGTGCTTGTCCAAACACGAGGAATTTGGTGAGATGAAATCAATTTCAACAGAATAAGGCCCGGATTTGTTTCATTGACCATTTGATAGGTTTGTGGTATCGTAAGACCCTGTATTTGCCTCTTTGCAAGCGGGTCACATGGTAAGCATTTCGGAGGTCTCTCAGACAGCCAAAGCTAATGGACAACATTTCTGAAGCGTCCTGTTCCACGGAACTTCGGAACGGTATTACAACTTAGATTACGACCCTGAGGTTCAGAAAAGTTCAGAGCTGTTCCGATCCTCACCATCAATAAGTAATCGCCGGTAGTGCGGTCATCGCCGGCGACTTTTCTACCGATCGATCTGGAGGCCTCGCATGTCCGTATTCGGAGTTCGCCCCCTGCATCCGACTGTTCCTGCTGTTTTTGTTCTTGTGGTTACCTGTCTTATTTCAGGATCCATCCTCCTGGCGCCCGTTGAGGCGACCGCTGCGGGTGGTCAGGTGATCCATGAAGGGGAGTTTTATCCCGGTGATCTGAGATGGGAAGCCAATCCGCAGGGTGCGGCTTATCCGGTCCTCGACCAGACACGACCTCTGTCGGAACCCGGGCTGCCCATGCTTCCGGTCCGTGAACTTATCCTGCTGGTTCCCCTTGACGCACAGGTGGAAAACCTTTGGATCGAACCGCTGGAAACCCATCGCGAACATCCCAAAAACTCGCTGGCTCTGGCCGCTCCCCACACGACCGATTCCGGGGACATGATCACCATCAGGAGTATGAATCGGCAGGGAGCGGAATTTCCCGCCACCTGGGGTGATTTCACAGGAAGTCACGTCTGGCGCGGGTACCGTCTGGCAACGGTGAGTGTCTACCCGGTGCGTGAGATCCAGACCGACCAGGGTATGGAACTGGAATTCCTCGACCGGTTCGCCGTGCGGTTCGAATCCGGCGACCAGATTGATTCCGGAACCATCGCCGTCAGGCAGCGCCTGATTCCCGGCGAAGCCGAAGAGAATGCCGAAATCCTGGCCGAGCTGGTGGCCAACCCTGAAGTCATCTCCAGTTACAGCCGTGAACATGGAATGGAGATCCAGGAAAAATCAGCCGCCTATGAGCCTGACGCGAACCCGAGTCTGAAAGGCAGCGGCGTTACCTTCCTGATCATTACCAACGAGGACATGGAGTCTGAGTTCCAGATCCTGGCTGATCACAAGACGGCCCAGGGTCTGCCTACCGTGGTGGCCACCCGGGAATACATTGCGGCAAATTTCCGGAACGGCGCCGACATTCAGGAAACCATTCGAATGTACATTCTGGACGCTTACCAGAAATGGGGGGTGGAATACGTGTTGCTGGGCGGTGATTCCGATATCCTGCCTCCGCGTTACATCGACAACTCCTTCTATCCGACCAACGGTTACACCTCCATACCTGTGGATCTCTACTTCGCCTGCCTGGATGGGAACTGGAACGCGAACGGGAACGCCGATTTCGGTGAACCCGCAGCCAGTCCCGAACCGGGCGATCTCGTGGATTTCGCCGAAGAAGTCTACATCGGCCGCGCCACCGTCAGCAGCAAAACCGCCGCTGCGGTGTTTGTCAACAAGGTCATCTCCTACGAATCGGCTGACGTTACCGCCGACTGGGCCAATCGCGCCCTCTTTGCCGCCGAAGTCCTGTTTCCCTCCGATTACCCCGAGGGTGACTACATCATTCTGGACGGCGCCCAGTATGCGGATCAACAGGTTAACGAACAACTCGCTCCCTGCACTGACATGGAATACATGAGGATGTATCAGACCGACACCCTCTTTCCCTGGGATGCCCAGCTTTCCCGGGCCGCCCTGATCGATACCCTCAATTCGGGACGTTACGGGATCTTTAACCAGATAGGTCACGGGTACTATTTCAACATGTCGGTGGGGGACCAGAACTTCATGACCACCGATGCGGACAATCTTACCAACGGCGATCATCTTTTCATGATCTACGCCCTGAACTGCGCTTCCGGAGCTTTCGATAATTCATGTCTCCTGGAAAGGTTCGTACAGAATCCCAATGGCGGTTCCATCTGCTCAGTGGGTTCGGCCCGGGCCGCTTTCCCCAACAATTCCAACAATTACCAGCAGGAATTCTTCACTCTGCTCTACTGCACCGGTGAAATGCGGGTCGGCAAGCTGGTGGCTCTGAGCCGGTTGCCATTCATCGGTCTGACCACCGCCAACTACGTGGACCGTTGGACGTTCGAGAACTATACCCTCCTGGGTGATCCCACTCTGCCCATCTGGACGGGCAGTCCGGCCGTGGCCGGGCTGACCGGGCCATCCGCATTCGACCTGGGTCCCCAGACCCTCAGCTATACCGTGACAGAGGGCGGTAGCCCGGTGGAAGACGCGCTGGTCTGTATTGCCAAGGAAGGGGAGAGTCATATCTACGGCATGACGGACGCGCTCGGGAAGGTCGATCTGGATTTCCTGCCCATCAGTCCAGGTACCGCCACCCTGACGGTCACCGGTAAAAATCTGATGATGAACATTCAGCAGTTACCCGTCACGGCGGGGGATGCCTATGTTTCACTCTCTTCCATGCCCCTGGTGGACGACGGCACGTTGGGCAGCTTCGGCAACGGTAACGGGATTGTGGAATCGGGAGAAACCATCGCCCTGATTCCCATAATGCTGGAAACCGGAGGCTCGGGAACTCCCCACCTGACCGGTATTCTCAGCACCGCGGACACGACTGTGACGATCCTGACGGACACAGCCGACTTCCCGTCCGTGTCGGCCGGTGGAACAACAACAGCCGAGACCCCCTTCCTGGTCCACTTCGATCCCGATATCCGCGACGCGGCCAAGATCACTTTCCAACTCGATCTCAGCGCCGGGTCGGATGATTTTGCTTCCCAGTGGTCGGTGGTTGTGGAGGCTCCTGAACTGGAAGTGGTCTCCATGGATTGGGAGGACGAGACCTTCGGCAACGGGAATGGCATCCTCGAGAACGGGGAGAGAATCCGCATCACCGCCCGCTTGAAGAATTTCGGCGCCGGTATGGCCGATGATGTCACCGGCTATCTGCGCTCGGACGAGCCCAATGTGACTCTCCATGACACGGTAGCCACCTGGAGTGACATCCAGCTCATGGACGAAATTTCCGGCAGCGTGACTTATTCAATCTCTCTTGCCAACGTCATGGGCTTTGGCGATTGTTTTCTGGATGTGGAGGACAATTACGGGCGGATCTACCACCATAAATTTTCCCCCTGGCGACCCCTCGCGCCTGTTGAAATCATGACCGACACTTCCTTGGGCGCCGATGTCATCGCCTTGAGATGGGATCCCTCAACCAGTGCCGACAGGTACGGCTACAATGTCTACCGCAGTCTGAGCCCGGCCGGCCCCTTCAGCAGGGTGAATCAGGACGTCATCGCCGGGACCTCTTATTACCGGGATGATGATCTCCAGCAGTTGACGCGGTATTTTTACAAGGTTGCAACTGTCGATTCCTCGAGGGTGCCCAGTGAATTGTCCGATGTGGTGGTTCGTTCCACGGCCCCCGCGGAGTTGGTGGGCTTCCCTGTTCCTTTCGCCAACGAGACCAGCAGTCACCTGGCGGTGGGCGATGTCGATGGGGACGGCCGCTATGAAATCGTTCTGGCCAGCTCCCAGGTCTACGTCTTCCATGACAATGGCATGGAACTCCTGGACGGGGACGGGGATTCACAGACGCTGGGAGTCTTTTCCAATTTCCCGGCGGGATATGTTCTGCAACCCGCGGGAATCGCCATGGCCAACCTTGACCGGAATTCGGGTGATGAAATGATCATCAGCGAACGGGCTCCGGGCATGAGAATCCATATTTTCACCAAGGACGGGACGGAATTGCCTGGTTGGCCCCAGCGGTTGACCAGTTCCCTTGGATCCCAGTGGAACTGGGCCGCTCCCGCGATTGGCGATATCGACGGTGACGGCGAAGAGGAAATCGTGGTCAATGCCCTGAACGGGGTGGTTTTTGCCTGGCACATCGACGGTTCCGAGGTCAGGGACGGGGATTCGGATCCGGGCACCACGGGTCCTTTTTATGTCCGCGCCGGGGCTCAATGGGAATGGTCGCGCAGCGGCCCCGCCCTGTGCGACCTGGATGGCGATGGCGCCAAGGACATCATCTTCGGCACCAGAAACGACGACTCTGGTCTTAGACGGTTGATGGCATTGAAGTACGACGGCACGGATGTTTCCGGATTCCCGTACACTGCCAACAGCCCCATCTGTGTGGATCCCTGCGTGGGTGACCTCGACAACGACGGACAGGTCGAGATCGTCTTTTTCGACCAGGCGCGCTATCTGTACGTGGTCCAGCAGGACGGCACCCCTTATCCCGGGTTCCCCGTTTACATGGGGTACGCCGCGGTGAGTGACTGGGTCAGCAGTCCGGGGCTGGGGGACATGGACGGCGACGGCATGCTGGAAATCATCTACACACCCAATCAGACGGGGCTGCTTAGCCGAATCATAGTGGTCGACACCGATTATGCGGGCGGCACTTCGGGACAGGTCTTGAGCGGTTGGCCGGTTGTCCTGCCGGGAAGTTCAGAGGGTAGTCCGGTCATCGGGGACATCGACGGCGATCTGTCTCCGGATATTCTTCACGGAATTGGTGGTGGAGATGAAAGCGCTCCGTACAGCCTGTATGGCTATCACTCGGACGGCACCATGGTGGATGGATTCCCCATCACCCTGACCGGTCCCCTGATGCCCTCGGCCGTGATCACCGATATCGATTTCGATTCGGATGTGGACATCGTCTACGGCGGATGGGATTTCAAGATCCATGTCTGGGACATGCCGTTTGCCTACGACCGGCAGAGTAATACATGGCCCACTTTCGGGGGCAACATGAAGCGCGACGGGGTTGTGTTCCCGCTGGCCATGTCCCCGGTGGAGGACCCGACGGATATTCCCGCAGCGAACTTTACCGTCAATTCGGTGTACCCCAATCCCTTCAATCCGTCGACGTCGGTACGGCTGTATATTCCGCAATCCTCCGACCTGGAACTGGCCGTCTACGACGTTCAGGGGCGCAAGGTCCGGAACCTCCACACCGGGGGGATTTCGGCTGGTTGGCACACCCTTGTCTGGGACGGCAGGGATGATGCGGGACATGGACAGGCCAGCGGCATGTATTTCCTGCGGGCCATGAACGCGGGTGATGTTTCCGTGCAGAAGATGACACTCGTCAAGTAGGGTCATTGACGCGCCTTCCGGGCGTCGGTATGTTCAGGCGCGGTTCCCCGGGGAACCGCGCCTCCTTTTTTCTGGTACCCAAGACCGGGAGCAATGACGTGATCGAACGCAGGTGGGTTTTGCCTGGACTGATGTTTGCCATCCTTGTTGCTGGTTCGGGTTGTCTTGGCGGGTGCGGTGAGGGAGCCGACCGGGAAGGGGAAGCCACCTCTGATCACGGGAGTCGACCAGTGGCCGGCGGAACGGCGGTAGTGGCTCTTTCCTCCGATCCTGATGTTCTGAACCCGCTGATCTACACATCATCCAACGCTGGACTCGTATTTGCCGAAATCCATGATGGTCTGGCCGAAATGGGGGACGATCTTTCCTACCACCCCCGAATCGCGGAGAGTTGGGAAGTTTCTCCGGATGGACACGCGATCACCTACCATCTGCGGCCCTGGTGGTGGTCGGATGGCAAGCCACTGACCGCCCGTGACGTGGTCAGTTCATTCGATCTTTTCAAGAATCCGGGAGTGGCGAGCCCACGCCGGGGTTCTTTTCGCGAAGTCCTTTCAGCTGTGGCCCTGGATTCGAACACGGTCCGGTACGAACTGGCGCGACCCCAACCCGACCCCGTTCAACGTACCTGGCATCACATCCTGCCTGACCACCTGACCCGGGATCTCGATCCGGCAAACGTTCGGGGTTGGGCCCTGAATCACCAGCCTCTTTCCTCCGGAGAATTCGTCCTGGAAAACTGGGTCCACAATCGTACCCTTTCATTCCTTCGCAATGGAACCTACCCCGGGAAATCAGCCCTTCTTGACCGTGTTGTGTTCAGGATCATGCCGGAGGAAAGTGTTCGCCTGGTCGCTCTGGAATCCGGTGAGATCGATTTGGTGGACCAGGTGCCGCCGGATGCCGTAAGGCGCCTGGAAGAGTCGGGCAAGGTTCGGATTGTTGCCAACGGTGGTCGACAGTTCTATTACCTGCAGTGGAATTTTGCCAACCCGCTGTTTGCCGGGGCGGACGTCCGCGTGGCGCTTTCCTTGGCCATTGATCGCGAGCGGATGGTGGAGACACTCCTTCTGGGGTACGGGAAACCGGCCAACGGCCCCATCCCGCCGGTGATATGGAACCACCACGAGTCGCTGGAGCCCGACCCCTTCGATCCGGCTCGGGCTCGCCGGATGTTGGCGGCAGCGGGTTGGCGGGATAGTGACGGAGACGGGGTCCTCGACAAGGGCGGAGTGGATTTCCGTTTCGAGATCCTTACCCGGCAGGGCGATCCCGTGCGGGAGAGCGGGTCGGTCATCCTGCGGGAAAACCTCAGGGACATCGGGGTGGAGGTCACTGTTCTGGCCATGGAACTTGCGGCGGGTCTGGATCGCCTGCGGTCGGGGCGATTCGACTCATACTTCGGTCGGCTGAACGCGAATCTTTACGGCGATCCATCGGGTTATGTCAAATCCACGGCCGTGGAGGAATTCAACAACGGCCAATACGCCAATCCCAAAGTGGATTCCCTGCTGGCGGTGGCCCTTGGTACCGTGGAGCGGGCCGAGGCTCTTCCGATTTGGCGGGAAATCCAGGAGTTGCTTGCGGTCGATCCACCAGCGGCCTACCTGTTCTACCCGGAAAACCTGGTGGGGGTAGGGGTGCGGGTGCGGGACGTGCGGCCCCACCTGCTTTCGCCGTTCAACAATCTGGCCGAATGGTGGATAGCTCCCGAGGACCGGAAGTATAAATCAGATTCCTGATTCTGATAAAATTCATGGGCCGGGTATTGTCCGGGCCCGAACCCTTTCGTAAATTGATGCACATGATGAATGACAAATCAAATATTCGCCGTATGCCCTCGGTTCCGAGGTTGATCGTGGCCAGCGCCTTTGTGAGTGCGGGCCTATTCCTATTCTTCAACCTGTTTGGCTGTTCCAGCAGCACTGACCCCGGCGTTGATCCCGACCCCCCGTTGACCATCGAGTTTCACCCTGCCGGACAGGGACAGTCACTGCGACTCGGTGATACCATGGTGTTTTCCGCAACCGTTACACCGGCCGCCAGTCTGACGACAACCTGGTATCGGGGCGGGGTTGTGGTCGGGGAGGATTATGTTTTTACGTATATTCCGGCCTCGATCGGTCGCGATACACTTGAAGTGAGCGCGTTCGCGGGCGCGGAACGGGATACCTACTACTGGGTCCTCGATGTCCAGGAAGATGTCTCGGTCATACCTCCTGCTGTTCCCAACATCGGCGTTCAGCCCGGCCCCTCTCCGGCAGAGGTCGCGGTTACCTGGAGCCGTGTCAACGGTGCGACCTTTCCTCTGGTCGAATATCTGGTGGCGGTAAGTTTTGACGGTCCCATCAATGATGACAACTGGGAGCAGGCCACCCTGCTGGGCAGTTATCCCCCGGTGCCCGGCCAGATCGGTTACAACAAGGTCTACAATGAAATCGACCATGGGATGAGACCCGGTGCCCGGGCCTGGTTCTCTGTGCGTGTCCGGGATGACCGGCAACAATTGTCCCTTGTGACGTCCAGCGTCAGACACGACATCACTTGGCCATGGTACCTCGGGGGTTATGTGACCGACGATGTGGGTGAACCCCTGCTGGGTGTTATCGTCAATTCCAACGGGCCGGGCTATTCCACAAACACGGACGGCAGTGGTTTTTTCCTGTTCGACAGTCCCTTTCGTAATATTGACAGTGTCAGAATATCCACATCTTCGACCACTTGGTATGATTTCCTGACTCCCGAGGTGTCGGCGGATCAGGATACTACCCTTACCAGCATTGTTCTGATCAACAAGTATGAACTCGGGAATCCCTGTGCCGGCAGCGAATACCTTGACTATCTGCGGGACATGACTTTGACCCAAAGGGTGGACGGAAAACCGGAAGAGTCCTGGTTGTTCACCTGGGATGAATATCCCGTTTCGGTATTTATTCCGCCGTATGTAAATTATGCCGATGTCGACATGGAGGTGGCTTGCGACT
>JAGLCY010000266.1 GCA_023270185.1 Candidatus Krumholzibacteriia bacterium
TGCGGACTTCCCCCAGATTGCGGGGATCCTCGAACATCTGCAACAACCTGGTGGCTTCCGCGTTGACGCCGAAGCCGTCGTCATCCTTTTCCAGTTCTTCACGAACCCGTCGTTTGAGGGTTCCATAAACGTCGGGAAGAATGCGGACTTCTTTCGAAACCGCCCCGAACAGGGTGCCGTAATCCTCCACGATCCTGTCCATATGGCCCAGGATGCGCTCGATCTTGGCCAAATCGAGGGGAGCCAAATCCATGATTTCACCCAGAAGTTCCGCATGCACGATATTCAAGGATCGGAATCTGCCAATGGGATCATCGCCCCCTGCATCGTGTTCCTCGGCGGACATTGAACATCCCTGGGCGACCGCCACGACGCAAGAGTCCCCGACCGTCACTTCTCTCATACCCGAGAACAACAGAGCCTGCTGGGGAGAGACCATCAAGGGCAGCGATCCCGGAATCCCGACCTTCAAGAACCTCTCGAAACGGATTCCCAGATTGGCGCGCTCCCAGCCGACCAAGGCAAGAACGTCTCGCACTGCTTTTTCGCCGAATTCCTCGGCGGCCGTTTCCAATGATGCTGACACGGTGGCGCCTTGGTCGATCCCGCGGATCGCCAGATGATCCACATACCCCGCGTCCGTAAAATCCAGATAGGGCTTGAGGACCGTTTGGGTTGCCGGACCGAGCAGAAGCCGGGACGAAATGGTCGACACCCTGGTTCCTTCCCCGTCGAGAAGTCCAGCCAGGAACATGCGTACTGATGTTCGTTTTTCCTTGATGATCAAAGCGACAAGAGGGTCACCCTTGCGACGACCCCTCTTTTTGAAATATCGCCGGAGGGCTTTCGTCAGGCGCCGGGTTACCTCGGCATCGGAGGCCAGATCCTCTTCAACGGAGAATATGCTCGCCAAGGTCCCAAGTACATCGTCCGTGATGGTCAGACGATCGGTGTCGATCAGCTTGCATATCAGTTCCAATGTCTGGCCCTGAAGCTCCTCGTCCTCCACTCCCAGCATGGTGTCCAGTAATGGCCATGGCCGCATCACCTCAACAGTCATCTCCGCCAGCAAGGTGAAAACGGGGCCGGAAACGGTCCCGTCGTGATTCGCGAACAAACGAGCCAACTTCTCCAGATGGCCCATGTCCGAAGTGGATGGAGGCAGCCCTACGAAATCGCGGAAATGGTCACAACAGGCCGCCACCTGTTCCTCGTCACCCCGGATCAGGTCCATCTCTTCGGCTATTGTTTTCAGAAGATTTGAGATTCTTCGGTCGGATGAACCGGCGGGAGAACTCGATTTTGCGCGCCGCATCCGACACCTCCGGACAAGGCAGGCGGAAAGCTTCATGGTGAGAGCGACACATGAATTATGGCGCTAATTACCATAGTTGTCAATTTTTTAACAACTCCCACCGAAGGTCTGGGATTCAGTCCTCATTATCAAATTTCTTTGACCCGTACACTTAACGGCCGTAGGATCTCACAGCATGGATTTCCGGTAATTGAATCAGGAAAGAAGGCCAGAAATGAATAGAACCAGGATCATACTTTTTCTTTTTATATTGTTGATTTTACCTGCAACCGCCCAGACCCAGGACAACACACCCATCGAGGATGACTACGAAAACCCCACCAGCGATTGGCGCTTCATCGTCAGCCCCTACGCTTGGCTGGCAGGCCAGGCCACTGATGTCGGGGGCGAACAAATCAGGCAATCATTCA
>JAGLCY010000267.1 GCA_023270185.1 Candidatus Krumholzibacteriia bacterium
GCAACTGGCGTGGGAATTTCGCCCCGGCAGAAGAATGCTGGCTCGATATCGCGAATCTCGGTTTGGACGAACCCCTTGATGGACGGGAACATGGAACCCACGTGATGGGCACGATTGCCGGCCAGGCGCCTGGCGACAGTATCGGAGTCGCTCCGGGAGCGCTCTGGATCGCGGCCAACACTCTTATTCTCGGTGTGGGGGATATATTTGACAACGGGGCGCTGGCCTCGCTGGAATTCATGGCGGATCCCGACGGTGATCCCGCGACCATCGACGACGTGCCGGCGGTGGTTCAGAACAGCTGGGGCGTCAATGAATCGTATGAGGGCTATTACGATTGCGACAGCCGTTGGTGGCAGGCCATCGACAACTGCGAGGCGGCCGGAGTCATGCTGACCTGGTCAGCAGGCAATGAAGGGTCCGGGCCGAAAACCATGAGGTCCCCCGCGGATCGGGCGGCCAGTCCCTACAACTGCTTCAGCGTGGGAGCGACCACAAACGCGGATTCAATCTTCGTGGTCGGTTTTTCGAGCCGTGGCCCCAGTGGTTGTGGCGGAATTTATGAAGTCAAGCCCGAGATTGTCGCCCCCGGCTTCGAAATCTATAGCGCAAAGCCGGGCGGCACCTATCAACTGATGAGTGGTACTTCAATGTCCGGCCCCCATGTGGCGGGCGTGGTGGCCCTGATGGCCCAGGCCAATCCCGACCTGGATGTCATCAGCATGAAACAGATCCTGATGTCGACGGCGATAGACCTGGGCGATCCCGGAGAAGACAACATCTCCGGACATGGTTTCGTGGATGCCTTCGCGGCCGTGTCACAGGCACTCGAGGGTGTGGGCCAGGTTCACCTTACCATCGTGGACGGCGGAACCGGGGTACCCCTGGCGGGAGCCAGGCTTTCCGTGCAAAACTCCTCTTTTTCCACTTTGGCGAACGAAAACGGGGAAAGCCTGCTTTTCCTGCCGGACGGTGATCATGGCATCCTGGTGGAGGCTTTCGGCTACTTCGACCAACTTGAAACCGTCACCAGCGAAACCGGTGTGGAATCCTATGTCACGGTTCAGATGAACATCATGCCGACAGTCAGGATCAGCGGGCAGATCCGGTCGGACAATGGCGGGCTGCCAACGCAGTCGATGGTCACTTTCCTTGGGACGCCACTGATCCCCGTCCAGATCGACGGGACCGGCCGGTACGAAATCGACGTACCGATCGGACTGGACTACCATATGCGCGCTTCCGATCCGAGTCTGGCCAATGCGGAAGCCTTAATCACACCCTTGATCGACACCCAGGTTGATTTCCTTTTGCCGCAACTCCAGGTCGATGATTTCGAAACCGGTGATTTCAGCCTGATGGATTGGCATACCGATGGATGGACCGAATGGTGGATCACTCCGGAAGTTTCCGCTGGCGGGGATTTCTCAGCCACAAACGGATTTATTAAATTACAGGGCCTGACGGATCTGTATTTGACCGTGGAAGTGGTCGACGGGGAAGTGAGCTTCGACGCAAAAGTGGAAACCAATCCCGCAGCGGAATCCCTGACGTTTTTCATGGACGGCCAGATCAAGAAAATCATTACCGGGGATGTGGACTGGACACACTACAGCTATCCCGTCACTGCCGGCACCCATACCTTCAACTGGAGGTACGGGGCCCAGTTGGGCACCGGCCACACCTATCTTGACAATGTTTCCATTCCCTATCCCATTTTCGATCCCGCGCCATACATTGCCCTGGATTCCGAGGCTGTCGAGGTTGCCCTCTATTCGGACGAAACCACCAGTGAAACCCTGTTGATCGGAAACGCCGGCGGACTGGACCTGGACTTCCAACTAACCTGGCAGGACATGGACTGGTTCGCGGCGTTGCCGGTCACGGGAATAGTGGCCGCCTATGATTCGTCAACGGTCGTGATGGATTTCTCCTCCCTGGGCCTGGATTCCGGTGTCTACACCGGAGACTTGGTCATCACGACCAACGATCCGGGCAACCTGGAATGGACCGTTCCCATCACCCTGACGGTGACCGGAGTCAGCGCGGTGGGAGACGGCCTGCCGAAGCCCATGGTGTTGACCAGCGCTCCCAACCCATTCAACCCCATGACGAACCTGCGTTTTTCGCTGCCGCGGGACTCCCATGTGGAACTGGTCATCTATGACCTGGCGGGACGGCAGGTTCGTTCACTGGTCTCCGGTCAAATGACTGCCGGACAGCACGAGGTTCTCTGGCGGGGCTTTAACGACAACGACGGGTCGGTTGCTTCGGGAACCTACCTGGCCCGGTTGAAGACTGGTAACGAGCAGCGGATCATCAAGCTTTCCCTGGTGCGCTGATTCGATATTGGCGATTATTTGAAAGATTGCTTCATCCTCCCGCGGTCAACCAAGGCCGCGGGAGGAAAAAATTGTCGACCAGGATGAAATGAAGACCAACAGGATGACCCGGCTGCCCACCTCATTGCGATTATCGATTCTGCTGGTGATTAGCCTACTGATTCCGCTGGCGGCACCGCCGTCTGCCCGGGCCGATGTGATCACCCACCATGGCTTCGATTACCTGGACATCCAACATGGGCTTTCCGACAACACCGTGCTGGGCATCGGGCAGGACAGCCAGGGATTCATGTGGTTCGGCACCCGCAAGGGTCTTAATCGTTTCGATGGATATGAAATCAAGCCATACAGCCCCAATCCTGAATCAGCACTAACCTTCCCCAGGACCATCAATGATCTGGTGGTTTCCCGGGACGACAGGATCTGGATGGCAGTTATGGGTGTCGGGATCATGATCTTCGACCCCGTGGTTGAGGAATTCACCCATCTCGGATATCTCCATGCCGATTCCACTTCGACCGACGACCTGAATATTCAAGACATTGCTGAAGCTGCGGATGGCGCCATTTGGATTTCGACCGAAGGTGAAGGAGTTGCGCGCATCGGTCCATCGGCCAGGGGAAATACTCCGTATTGGTCGTGGTTCCGGGATTTTCCCATGAGCGGTGACAGGCTGAGCAGCATCTGCATCACTTCGTCCGGGACTGCCCTGATCGGTAACTACAAAGGGGAAATCACGGAATTGGACACCCTCGGGTCAGTAGTGGGAGAATTCACGCTGCCCGAATGGCCAGGAGAACGATTACCGAAGATTACTGATATTTTCGAAACCCGTGACGGGATCATCTGGATCTGTACCCAGATTGGAATTTACCGCCATGATCGGACGGTTGGCGGATTTGAGCTGCATCAGCCCAAACCTTCCAATAAGTTGATCACCTTCAACGCCCTGAACAGCGCCACCGAGGATTCGTACGGAACACTGTGGATCGGTTCGTACGAGGGGCTTTGCAGCTTCGATCCGACCACGAAGCAGTTCATACTCTATCCCCATGATCCAAACGATTCCGGCTCGCCCTTACGTGGCCCCGTGCTCACCACTTACGTTTGTAATTCGGGAATTGTCTGGGCCAGTTGCTGGTTTTCCGGAATCATCAAGTACGATCCCTTCGCGGTTAGCTTCCGGATCGAAAAACATAACCCCCAGGATCCCCATGGTCTGGCCGAATCGTCTGTGCAGGCCCTGTACGAGGATCCCGATGGAAGCTTATGGGTCGGCACGGGATATCACGGCATCGGCAACTCACGGGGGGTTCTGCACAAAAGGGCTCCCGGTACCTCGAAGTTCGACCGTTGGGAGTTTCCCGATATCCGCGTGAGCGTCGTCAACGCCATCACCAGGGATGATGACGGACAACTCTGGGTTGGGACGAATGTCGGATTGTGGCATTTTGTCCCAGGGAATATGGACCCTTTGGTCCGTGCTGAAGAGGAGGGCGATTTCGGGAATGGGATTCGCACGCTGAATGTCGATCATAACGGAGACCTGTGGATCGGTACGGGCGGAAAGGGGCTGTACATCCACAGTAGGGAATCGGGAGAACTGCGCCACTACACTCACGATCCTGAAAATGAAAATACTCTGGGCGTGGATACCATATTTTCCATCCGGGAAGATTCCCAAGGCAGGACCTGGATAGGGACCGACGGCGGAGGTCTCTCCCTCTACGACGAGGTGAATGATTCATTTCAGAGTTTTTTACAGGACACATTGCATACACAAAATATCAGTTCAATGATTACCCGTCCTGACGGCGGATTGTGGATCGGGACCTATGCGGGGTTGCTTGATTTCC
>JAGLCY010000268.1 GCA_023270185.1 Candidatus Krumholzibacteriia bacterium
CATCACCGGCACGGGTTACACCGAGCTGAGCAACACCGTGACCACTTCGGTGGCCGAGGTGCTCGATCTCAGTCTGGTGTGGCAGGACGCGGCGCCGGTCGAGGTCCAGCCCGGCACCGTTGCCCAGGCGTTGGCTTTCCGGCTGACCAACACCGGCAACGGAAGCGATGCCTACAATCTTGCGGGGCAGAGCACGCTTGGCGGCGACGACTTCGACCCGGTTCTGAGGAACATCCACCTGGATACGAACGGCAACGGCCGGTTCGATCCGGGTATCGACGAACTCTACATTCCCGGCGGCAACGATCCGTTGTTGGCCGCCGACGCGTTCACCCTGCTGTTCCTGTTGAACGACATTCCATCAAACGCCACCGTAAATCAGTTGGGTGCCAGCATGCTGGGCGCGGCCTCCAACACGGG
The DNA here is from genome assembly GCA_023270185.1 of Candidatus Krumholzibacteriia bacterium. GTDB lineage: Bacteria > Krumholzibacteriota > Krumholzibacteriia > LZORAL124-64-63 > LZORAL124-64-63 > JAGLCY01. The sequence continues at coordinate 421 of JAGLCY010000268.1, forward strand.
GGTCGGTTCGCCGGGCACGGTTTTCACCGGCGCGGGTGAAAACGGGCTCGACGCGGTGGTTGGGGCAAACGGGGCTCAGGGCGAAAGCCAGGGCTCCTATCGCATCGTGGCCCTGTCCGCGCAGGTGGCCATTCTCAAATCCGCCGTGGTTGTCGATCCCTTCGGGGGATCGCAGCCAGTGGCCGGCGCGACCATAACCTACGAACTGTCCGTGATCGCCACAGGCACGGGCTCGACCAACGATGTCGTCGTCAGCGACGCCATTCCACTGAACACATCCTACAACCCGGGCACCCTGATGCTTGACGGAACTCCAGTCACCGACGCCGTGGACGGCGATCAGGGCGACATGGGGGGCACGACACCCGGCGCGATCACCGTTTCTCTTGGTGACGTGGCCGTCGGCGGTCCCGGTAAAACGATCACTTTCACTGTCACGATCGATTGAACCAAAGAGGAGGAGAAGTCATGAGCAGAATGATCATCGCAACCGTCCTGGTCCTGTTGTTTGCCGGCGCCGCGTCCGCGGCCGTCGAGCTGACAACCGAGGCGACGACGGAAATCATCACGACCAACGAGACGGGACAGGATGTGACCACCCGCGTGCCGGCCGGCAAGGTCGTGCCCGGGGGCGAGGTCATCTACACGATCCACTTCGTCAACAGCGGGACCGAACCCGCGTCCGACGTCGTGATCACCAATCCCATTCCCGACCACATGGTCTTCACCAAGGTGGAGGACAGTCCGAGCTCGGCTTCCGTCAGCATGTCCGCTGACGGCGGGTCGAACTACGACTCCCCTCGGAACCTTACCGTCGAGGATGCCAAGGGCCAGCCGCGCCCTGCCAAGGCGTCCGATTTCACCCACGTGCGCTGGGTCTTCCAGGATTCCCTGGAACCGGGCGCCGAAGGAAGCGTGTCCTTCAGGGCACAGTTGCAGTAAACCAAAGCCATTTTGGCAAGGAGGCTGAAAATGTCTAATCGAAGCAAGAAAAACCTGTTCGTGGTCCTGATGGCCGGCGCCCTGGTGTTCGGTCTGTCCACTCTCGCCCTGGCTCAGACGCCCTCGGGCACGTCGATCGACAACACCGCGACCCTCGACTACTTCGTCGGCGGCACCGCCCAGGCCCAAGTCACCAGTAACACAGCCAGCTTTGTGGTGGATAACAAGGTCGATCTGACCGTCACCACCGTCGATGGGGCCATCGTGTCGGTGATCCCGGGCACCTTTGCCCAGGTGTTGACCTACAGCGTGACCAACAACGGCAACACGCTGCAGGATTATTCCCTGGCTGCCCAGAATTCGGTTACCGGAGCGTTCGGTGAGACCGAAACCTTCGACGCGGTCAACGTGAACGTGTTCGTGGACACCGACGGCGACAACGCCTACACGGCCGCCGACACGGATCTCTACATCGATGAACTGGCCTCCGGCGCCACCATCACGGTGTTCGTGGTCTCCGACATCCCGCTGGCCCAGGTCAACGACGACGTCGCTTCCTACGATCTGGTTGCCCAGACCGCCATCGGCGGTACGGGTGGTGCCCAGGGTGGGGATATCCTCAACGATGATTCGGGCACGGCCGACGACCCGACCCTGGTCCAGATCGTGTTCGCGGACGTGGCCGGCATCGCCGACGCCCCGAAGGACGGCAAGTTCTCGAGCAAGGATGGTTACAAGGTCGTGACCGCCGACCTGACCGCCGTGAAGACCACCAACGTGATCAGCGATCCCTTCAACGCGGGTGTGAACCCGAAGGCCATCCCCGGTGCGACGGTCGGTTATCAGGTCATGGTCACCAACAACGGCACCGTGCAGGCCGACAACGTCGAAGTCATCGATTCGATCCCGGCCAATGCCGCGTTCCTGGTGGGTTCGGTCACCACGGTTCCGGCCGCGGTGGTTTCCTACTCCAACGACGGCGGGACGACCTGGGTCTACGGCCCGGTGGTCGGCGCCAATGGCACCGATCCCGCGGTCACGGGTATCCGGGTGGTTTACCTGTCGGTGGCGGGTGCCGCAACCGCCCAGGAAAACTTCCAGGTCCTGATCGACTAGGTCGGGTCCCGGTCCTGGAGTCATCCGGACGGGTTGCCAGTGGCAATTTGGTTTAGCAACAAGAACAGGTTCGGGCGTCCCGGAAGTGTCATTCAGACACGTCCGGGCGCCCGTCTGTTCAGGACCCTGGCATCCGTCTTGTGGCTTCTGGTCATCATGGCGGGATCAATTTCCGTCCGGGCCCAGACTCCACCGGGAACCGTCATCGACAACACAGCCGTCGCCCGCTATTCCGTGGGCGGCACGAACAATCTTTCCACGGTGTCCAACCAGGTGACCATCGTCACCGTCGAGTTACGGACACCGGCATCCATCTCACTTCTCCAGTACGCGCCGGCCAGGCCAGATGCCGAAATGATCAACGTGGCGCCTACTTCCTTCAGCACCGACGGGACGACCGTGGGTGTTTTCAGCGTGATGTCCCCGCCGGTTCCCACTGGTCGGGTTCAGCCGCTCGATTTGAACCAGCCGCTGCCGTTGATTTCACGCACCCTGATCCACCAGGGCGAACCGGTGTTCATTCGTGTGACGGATTTTGACCAGAACCAGGATCCGGCAGTGCGGGAAACGGTTATCCTCACCCTGGGGGTGGTGCCTGGCGGCGATGTCATCATGCTTCAGTTGACCGAGACGGGACCCGACACCGGGGACTTTGTCGGTTATGTGCAAACAGAGGGAGGGGTCGCCCCGAGGGCTCTGGACCCGATGCTCACCGTGGAGTCCGATCGCACCGCCGAGGCGTCCTACGTGGACGCCTATGATCCCACGGACAGCGTGACGGTATCGGCCCTGATCGATCCCACCGGCAAGGTGTTCGACAGCGCCACCGGCCAGATGGTCGATGGTGCGTCCGTTACCCTGGTGGATATGAATACCGGCCTGCCCGCCGTCGTGTTGGGCGACGACGGAGCCAGCATCTTCCCCGCGACCGTGGTTTCAGGCGGAACGGCCGTGGACAGCGGTGGCCATCAGTATGATTTCCCTCCGGGCGGTTTCCGGTTCCCCTTCGTGGTGGCTGGTGATTACCGGCTGGATATTGAAGGTCCGCTGGCCTACACATCCCCATCGACGGTTCCTACGGCGGATCTGCAGCTTTTACCGGGCGCGCCGTTCGCCATTGCCGAACCAGGTTCCCGAGGTGAGCCGTTCCCCGTGAATCCGGGGCCGTCCCTGAATATTGATCTTCCCGTGGATCCGATACCCACCTCGGATCAGCTGGCCTTGACCAAGACGGCTAGCCGTGAACTGGTCAGCCAGGGGGATTTCTTCCAGTACACCCTGCGCCTGCAGAACCGTGGAATGGGAGTGGCGCTGCAGACGGTGATTACCGACGAACTGCCGCCGGGATTTGCCTATCAGCAGGGTTCGGCAACAACCGGGGACGGCGTGTTGTTCGAACCGGTGACCACTGCCGATGGCCGGACTTTGACCTTCAATCTGGGTGACGTGCCCATGTCCGGGGTCGTGAGTATCCAGTACGTGGTTGAGGTGGCGGCTGGGGCCAGACCCGGGGAGGCTGTCAGCACGGCCTGGGCCAACGCGGAAAGCGGCGTGGCTTCGGGCCAGGCTGTTGTCAGGACACTCGTACGGGATGTCTTTTTCCGGGACACCGGCTTCATAACCGGCCGCGTGGTTGTTGGAGAATGCGAACTGTCCCGTGATGAAGAGCGCTCCGGTGTTCCCGGCGTTCGCGTTTTCCTGGAGGACGGCACCTTCAGCGTGACGGACGACGGGGGACGTTACCACTTCGAGGGGGTCCCGGCGGGTGCCCACGTGGTCCAGATCGATGTCGCGACACTGCCCGATCGTCATGAACCCCTGGTCTGCCTCGACGATACCCGTTCGGCCGGTCGAGCCTATTCCCGTTTTGTCGACATCCAGGGCGGAACCCTGTGGCGGGCGGATTTTAACCTTCGGTACATCCCCGAACCGATCCCCGAGGGAGAGGTCGCGCTGCTGTTGGCGACCTCGCGAATGGGCACGGTCCTGGGTTGTCGCCTGGAAATCACCGACGGCGCCATCGAACTGGAAAACCTGGGTCTGACGGTGATCCTGCCCGACGGCGTCACTTACCGGCCGGGCAGCACCCGCTTGGGCGGCCAGGTGTTGGGTGATCCCGAGATCCAGGACAACTTCCTGATCTACCGCCTTGGCGAGGTCGTCGCCGATTCGAATCTTGTGCTGCGCTTCGAATCGGACCTGACACATCTCGGTGAAAGCCGCGACCTGCCGGTGGGAGCCCAGCTCACTTATACGATGCCCAATGGTGAGACCGGGCGGACCGATCCGATCACCACGACGGTGGGTCTGCAACTGGATGAAATGCTGACCCTCAAGCCGGACGTGGTGCTGCGTCCCCGGTTCAAATCCTTCAGCGCCGAGGTCCAGGAGAGTTACTTCCGGGAATTGGACCAGTTGGCGGATCTGTTGAAATCCCGGCAGGTGCTGCACATGCATGTGACCGGCCATTCGGACAACGTGCCCATCAGCCCGCGGGGCCAGAAGAAATTCGCCAGCAATTACGTGCTGTCCATGGCCAGGGCGCGGGCGATCGGACAGTATCTGGGAGCCGCCCTGGGTCTGGAGCCGAAACAGATCACCCTGGTGGGTCTTGGGCCGGATGATCCCCTGGGGCTGAACGATTCCCGTGAGGGCCGGGAGCTCAACCGGCGCGTGGAACTGCGCGTGGTCACGGCCGAGAAATTCAATCAGGCCAGCACCGACACGGTGATCAACGTCATGAGCGTGACCGCGCCCACGGTGGGGATCACGGCCAGTGAGATCCGTCGTCGGACGGAGGATTCCAAACCGAAACCCGCCCCGCCGCCGGTTATGCCGGACATCGATGAGGCCTGGCTGGACACGGCGGATCCCGTGGACGACTGGGTGTGGCCGCCGCTGGATTACCGACCGTCGATTCCGAGCATAAAAATCGCCGTCCAGCACAGCAAGGCCAAACACATCGACCTGATGAAGGACGGCCGACCCGTCGAGGCGGTGAACTTCGAGGGCGTCAAACTGAGTGATGACGGAATGGTGGCCGTCAGTATATGGACAGGCGTGGACCTGAAAGAGGGGGAGAATCTCTTCGTCGCCGTTGGGCGTGATGCGGCAGGCAAGGAATTATGGCGCAAAGCGCGGTCCGTGCACTACGCCAGCCCACCGGTGCTGGCCACCATGCTGCCCGACCAGTCGACAATGGTCGCGGACGGCAAGACCCTGCCCGTGGTCGCGGTGCGACTGACCGATCGCGAAGGCCAACCCGCGCGCGAGGGAATCATCGGAGAATTCTCGGTGGATGCGCCCCACATGGCCCAACAGGAATTCGAGGATTTCCAGAAGGATCCCCTGACGGGCATGCGGCGTCAGCGACCCACTTACGTGGTCGGGGCCGACGGCGTGGCATACATCGAGTTGCAGTCGACCACCAAGACGGGTGAGACCGTCCTGCACTTCCATTTCCAGGAACATCAGCAGGAAATCCGCACCTGGCTGGAGCCCGGCGCGCGGGACTGGATCCTGGTCGGTTTGGCCGAGGGAACGGTGGGTTATAACACCCTGAACGGCCATATGGAGCCCCTGGGAGGTAACGCGCCGGACGACAAATGGCACAGCGACGGACGGGTATCGTTCTACGCGAAGGGATCCGTCAAGGGCGAGTGGCTGGCGACCCTGGCCTTCGACACGGGCAAGGA
>JAGLCY010000269.1 GCA_023270185.1 Candidatus Krumholzibacteriia bacterium
TGTTCGGACAATGAGCAAGGGGAGAAGGGAAACACAATTTCAGAGGCACAACCGATTGTTTTGACACTGGACGGGGAGTCATTTATATTCCGGGTCCGCTAAGATTTTTCGTGGGCCACTAGCTCATCAGGTAGAGCATCTCCCTTTTAAGGAGGTTGTGCCAGGTTCGAGTCCTGGGTGGCCTACCACATATAAAAGCCCCCTCTTGCGAGGGGGCTTTTTTCGATCGTACCAACCGGAGTTCCGGCCGTTACATGTCTCCGTACTTCTTGGTCCACAGCTTGTCGAACTCATCTATGGTCTGTTCGAACATTTCCATGGCGCTGATGATGGGAGCGGGGGTCTCCAGGTCAACTCCCGCGTTGCGCAGGATCTCCAACGGCGGCGCGCTCGAACCGGCCTTCAGCATGTTGTTGATATAACGCTGGGCCGCCTCGTCGCCATTCTCAGAGATCTCGTCCGCCAGGGCCAAACCGCTGGTAAGGCCGGTGGCGTAGGTGAACACGTAGAAGTTGTAGTAGAAATGGGGGATGAACATCCACTCGCACTCGTCATCCTCACCCAACTCGAATTCCGGTCCGTAGTATTCCCTGATCATGTCCGCGTACAGGTTGTTGAGGAATTCCGCCGTCAGGGGATTTCCGGCCTCGGCGTGCTCATGGAAGCGCAGTTCGAAATCGGCGAACAGGGTCTGACGGAAGATGGTCAGGCGGATCGACTCCAGGCGCTGGTTCAGGAGCATGAGCTTGACGTCCACATCGTCGGCCTGGTCCAGCAGGTAGTTGGTCAGCAGGGCCTCGTTGCACGTCGAGGCGATTTCCGCCAGGAAGGTCGTGTAGCCGGCGTAAATGGGCGGCTGGTTGCGGCTGCTGTAGACCGAATGCAGAGCGTGACCCAGTTCATGAGCCGTGGTGGATACGGCGTCGAGTGTGTTGTCGAAGTTGTGAAGCACGTACGGGTGGATTTCCTTGGCCAGGACACCGTTGCTGTACGCGCCGCTGCGCTTGTTCTCGTTGGGATAGATATCGATCCACCCATTGGCCGGATCCATGCCCTCGGTCAGTAGACCCACGTATTCCTCGCCGAGAGGTTTCAGGCCTTTGGCGATGACCACCTGGGCGTCAGCGTAGGTGTAGTTGGGCTCAACGCCTTCGATCATGGCGTTGTAGAGATTGGGGAAGGTCAACGGCTCGTCGAGGCCCATGACCTTGCGGCGAAGGCTGACATACTTGTGCATGGTCGTGGGGAGTTTTTCCCGCACTGTGTCGATCAGCATCCGATAGGCGCCTGTGGAAATGTTGTCCGGGGACAGGGAAGCTTCCAGGCAGTTGTCGTACCCGCGGGCGTCCTTGCTCATGATGTGGGACTTGACCACACCATCGAGCAGGACGGCGAAGGTTGTTTCGTAATTGCGCAGGGTGCCGAAAAAGACGTCCCGGGCCTGCAGCCGGATTTCGTAGGATTCATCCGAGCGCAAACCTGAAAAACCGCTGACGGTCATGGGTATGGGATTTCCCTCACCGTCGGTGATGTCCGGGAATTCCATATCCACTCCCAGCAGCGCTTCATGGGCGTCGCTGGGAACCGAGCGCATATTGCCGGTCAAGGCCATCAGCCTTTCTTCGGGACTGCTGAGCGTGTGCTCCTGCTGACGCCACAGCTCCGAGAAATAGTAGCTGTAGACGGCAAGGTCCTCTTCTTCGGCCATGAAATTCTTGATGACGGTCGGGTCGATTTCCAGCAGTTCGGGTTCCATCCAACTGGTGGCTTCGCCGAATGAGGGGAAAAGAGCGGAGACCTGACCCTGCATTTGCCGGTGATCGTTGTTGCCCTGGTCCACGTCGTACAGGGTCTGGGCGTAGACATATAGTTTGTACAGTCGAACCATCATCTCGTGGGTCGAGTTCTGGGCGTCCAGCATGGTGGCGGCGGATTCCCCGAGTCGGCCCTGGAATTCCATGAGCTTGGGGATGTCCCCCCCGATGGCTTCCAGTTCGGCCTTCCAGGCATCATAGTCCGGAAATATATCGCTGGAGTTCCACTGGTAGTCTGCCGGAATATCCGAGCGAGCAGCGGAAGGATTCGGCTCATAGTCCGCCAAAACGGTGGTAGACAGGAGCAGACAGGAAATGACGGTCAACAGTGTGATTAAGCCTGCCTTGCGGCAAAGACCCAGGTGCGACATGGGGAGTACCTCCAGAATGCGGGACGGGCGTATTTGAGCCCGGTTCTCCAGGGAGAACCGGGCCGTCGGGGAGCTTTGGTTCTGCCTCCGTTGACAGGCGGTCCGCAGGGCGGGCCGGCCGACGGAAGCCTCAATACAGGGGCCGGCCGAATTTGTCCACGGTCGGTCCCGGATTCATCGCCTTGCCGGCGGGGAATTTCACGGAAACGAATACGAAATTGAAATACCCGCTTGACGGATTGTGGGTGCAACGCATGAGCATATCTTCCATGTACCCCACGACGAAGAAAGTACCCTGGCCGGTTCCCCAGATTCCCGTCAGGCTGACGGGGCCGTCATACAGGGTTTCCCTGGAACCGGACTCGTTGAAAACGTAATCCGCGGTTTGATAAACGATGGAACCTTCATCGGTGACCATGTAGATGTTCTGGTGTTCATCAAGCCAGATGTCCTGGATGCCTCCCCGCGGATTTACGGTGACCGAGGGGGTGAACTTGGTCCAGACGGTGTCGCCCCTGGCATCGGAAAGCTGGAAGAGCCAGCCCTCGGAAGTGCCCAGGTAATTCCGACTCAGAGACGCGGGGTCCGAGGTGCTGCAAAGGATCCATTCATCGTCGACGATCTGTTCCCCGCTCAGGGGTCTGAGGATCCAATCCGGTAGAACCTTGTAGGCTCCCGTGTCGGATTCCGGGGGGGGGAATGAGGTGTGATCGGCGATTTCGAAGACCCCGCCCTTGGTGCCCAGCGTCCCATCGGGTTTGCCGGTGAAGTTGGGATCATTGAAGGCGCCTCCGAAGAAGAAACTGTTCACGGTGGTCAGGGAGGCCACATCCTGGCCGAATATCAGAGTGTCGGAAGGCGCGCCCGTTTCGTCGAGAATCCAACTCAGACCAGGAGCGCCGCCCCAGGTGTTGCCGTTGAGTCTCAACAAGGTGCCCTCGACACCACAGGCGTAAATTTTCCCCTCGAAGCGACCGATGCTGAACAGATTCTTGCTGGTTCCGGAAGCCATGGTGCTCCAGCTACTGCCGGAACCGCGCAGGATCGCGCCCCCATGGCCGGTGGCGTACAGGGTGCCGTCACCCGAGGGCCAGATGCTGGTGATGGCCTTGCTGGTGCCTACCGGGATCAGAGTCCACTTGTTTTGCAGATTGCCGTCATAGTGCATCAGGGCGCCTTTGGCGCCCCCCACATAAACGTCATCCGGAGAGTTACCGTAAACCGTAAACAGCCAGTTCTGGGTTTCCGGGAGAGGTTGGGGCGGGAACGGGACTTCCGTGGTATCTTCGGAGCAGGCTCCGACAAACAGTATCAACGCCAAAAGGGCGAAGGCCAGGAGCACAGGAAGACATAGCGTAGCAATAAGGCTACTGTTGCCGGTATGGGCGGACGCAATTTTATTCATTGCTGAAATATCCTCACGTTCAGTTGGTGGGGAGAACGGAACGGCCGGCCACCGAGATCAGTAGATTCCCGGAGGAGTCCACCAAATTTACATGCCCGCCAGGAGGCAGAGGCCGCATTTCCAACTCATGAATATATACGGCTTCATCAGACAAAAGTCCATACTTCATCATCCCCAAAAATGGAATGTGACCTTGCAGAAATCCCTACCTGTGACAAAATTAGCGATGATAATCAGAGGTCCCCGACAGAAATGAGAGGCCATGAGCGAATTCCCGTTGGGATCCGTTGACCCGACCCTGGATCTTTTCAGTGAAATCAATCGTCTGCGCAAGGAAATGAACGCCGTCATTCTGGCCCACTTCTACCAGGAGCCGGATATCCAGGATATTGCCGATGTCATCGGTGACAGCCTGGCTCTCAGCCAGCGGGCCGCCGAGACCGAGGCGGAAGTCATCGTCTTCGCGGGTGTCCATTTCATGGCCGAGACAGCAAAAATCCTGAATCCGGACAAGCAGGTGCTTTTGCCGGACCTGGAGGCGGGCTGCAGCCTGGCCGACGGCTGTCCTCCTGACGAATTCGCCGCCTTCCTGGCGGATTATCCCAATCACAAGGTCGTCAGCTACATCAACTGCTCGGCTGCCACCAAGGCCATGAGCGACGTCATCTGCACCAGCAGCAACGCCGTGAAGATCGTGGATTCGTATCCTCCCGACCAACCTTTGGTTTTCGCGCCGGATCGTTATCTGGGGGACTGGGTGTCGCGCAGTCTGGACCGGCAGATGGTGCTTTGGCCAGGCTCCTGTGAAGTTCACGAGATGTTCAACGAAAAGAAATTGGTGGAGTTGAAGGTCGCCCACCCGGATGCTCGGGTTGCCGCCCACCCCGAGTGCCCCGGGTCTATCCTTCAGCACGCCGATCATATCGGAAGCACGTCGGGCATCCTGGCCTTCGCGCGCCAGACGGACGCTCACAAGATCATTGTGGTGACCGAGCCGGGCATCATCCACCAGATGCAGAAAGAAAATCCCGACAAGGAATTCATTCCGGCCCCAGGTACTGATGAAACCTGCAACTGCAATGAATGTCCGTACATGAGAAAGAATACCTTGGAAAAGCTGTATCTCTGTATGAGGGACCGCACACCGGAAATCACCGTGGATCCCGTCCTGGCGGAGGCCGCCTTGACGCCCATCAACAGGATGCTGGAACTCAGCCGGTGATCCACGGGGACACCCAGCTTTTGTCCGGGAGCTAACCATGGTTCTGCGCACACCTGTCTACCTCGATCATCACGCCACCACACCCATCGATCCCCGGGTCCTTGAATTGCTCCATCGTGTCCAGAAGGACCATTTCGGCAATCCGGCCAGCGCCGGGCATTCTTTCGGTTGGGCCGCGGCCCGGTTGGTGGAGGAGGCCCGGGAAAAGGTGGCGCATTTGATCGCCGGTACAGCGCGGGAGATCATCTTCACGTCCGGAGCCACAGAAGCCGATAATCTGGCCCTTTTGGGCGTGGCCGAAGTCTATGGAACCGGAGGCGGCCACGTGGTGACCTCGAACATGGAGCATGAGGCGGTGCGTGGACCCTTGGCGGAGTTTGCGCGAAAAGGCGGCCGCATCACCCCTGTGAAAGCGGGTCCCGACGGCTGCGTGGCCGCCGCGGACATCACATCCGCCATTCAGCGAGACACCATCCTGGTTTCGGTAATGGCCGCCCAGAACGAAATTGGAACCCTGCAGCCATTGGCTCGGATCGGCCGGATCTGCAAGGAACGGGGTGTCCTGTTCCACACGGACGCGGCTCAGGCCGCGGGCAGAATTTCGCTGGATGTCCAGCGGGATGGAATCGACTTGTTGTCACTTTCTTCCCACAAGATCTACGGGCCCAAAGGGGTGGGGGCACTGTACGTGCGTCGTCGGGACCCGCGGGTTACCCTGAAGCCGCTGATGTTCGGCGGAGGGCAGGAGCGGGACCTGCGCCCCGGGACCCTCAATGTGCCTGGTATCGCGGCTTTCGGGGAGGCCTGCCGTCTGGCGGCGGAGGAGATGATCGACGAGGCCGTGCGCCTGCGTGGGTTACGGGATCAGTTGTGGGCCGCCCTGGACGGGGCTCTGGACGGTGTTTACCTGAACGGATCATCCGAGAAACGTTTGGCGGGAAATCTCAACGTGAGTTTTGACGGAATCCGGGCCCACCGCCTGCTGGGAGCGCTGACGGTTCTGGCGGTTTCTTCGAGTTCAGCCTGTTCCAGCATTGAAACCCGGCCCTCGGCCATCCTGGAGGCCATCGGGGTATCCGGGGAACTGGCCATGGCGAGCCTGCGGATTGGCCTGGGTCGTTTCAACACGGCAGAGGAAGTGGATTTCGCCGCCGACAAAATCATTGAAGTGGTGCGCAATCTGCGCGGCTGAATTATTCCCCCTCGTAATCCGATGCCTGCTTGAGGGAAAGAGATATTCGCCGTCGGTCGAGATCCACGTCCAGGATGCGGATGTTGATTTCATCATCCTCGTTCAGGACTTCCCGGGGATGGATGACCCGCCGGTTGGCCAATTCGGAGATGTGGATCAGGCCTTCCACACCGGGTTGGAGTTCCACGAAAACACCGAAGTCCACCAGCCTGGTCACGCGGCCGGACACATCCTGACCAGGCACCATCGAGGCGGCCGTTTCCGGCCAGGGGTCGGTCGCCAGCGCCTTGATGGAAAGGCTGATGCGTTCGGAACGGCCCTGGCCCAGGTTCTGGATTTCCAGGACCTTGACCTGAACGGTCTGGCCTTCCTTGAGGACGTCCGAGGGGTCGCCCACCCGTTGATGGGAAATCTGCGAAATATGGACCAACCCTTCGATGCCGCCAATATCCACGAAGGCGCCGAAGGGGACCAGACGAGTTATTTCACCTTCCAGGCTGTCTCCCAGGGTCAGGGATTCCCGTGTGGAATTGGCCTGGGATTCCCGATCGGCCTGCAGGAGGGCCCGGCGTGACACGACGATGTTGCGTCCGTCCTCGGAAAGTTCCAGGATCTTGAACTGGTAGGTCTGTCCCACGAAGATGTCGGGATCGTCCGCGCGGCGGACATCGATCTGGCTGAAGGGACAAAATGCCCGTGTCCCGTCAAGGTCGACGGAAAAACCGCCCTTGTTGGTGCTTCCGACCTTGCCTTTGACAGGGGTGCCCGCCGCGTAGGCGGCGGTGAGAGCCTCGTGGCCCGCCTCCCTGAGATTGATGGCCAAAGTGAGCTTGAGACCGTCCTTCGCCTTCTGGACATAGGCGGTGACCTCGTCTCCTACCTGGTATTTCATCTCACCGTCGGCATCTTTCAATTCCAGGACGGACATGGGCAATTCATTCCGCAGTCCACAGTCGATGAAGGCGTCGGGCCCGTCGATCTGGATGATCTTGCCCGTCAGCTTATCCCCGGGGTTGGCTTCAGATGGCTCGGCGCGATCGGAGGCGGCGAGCATCTCCGCGAATTCCTCATTGTTTCCGTCGTCTTCATTGGTTAACACTTCGTCAGGGGTCGGGTCATCGTTCTGGTCGCTGGTCATTTCCTGGTCCTGTTCTAATGGGTCCGGGGGTCTCGCACGTAAAGCCTACCCGGGGATAATAGCACAAGATATCGGCCATTCCCATACCCCTTGTCCGGAAAATTCGTGGTGAAGAAACCAGGTTGAGAACTGTCGAATAAAGGGGAATCGGCTTATTTGATGAGGGTCATTCTCCGGGTATCGGAAAAATT
>JAGLCY010000027.1 GCA_023270185.1 Candidatus Krumholzibacteriia bacterium
GGGAACTGGGGCTGTCCGACGACGACCTCGTGGTGGGCATGGTCGGGCGCTACCATCCACTGAAGGACCACGGGAATTTTCTGGCTGCGGCAAGAGGGTTGCTGGATGCCGGAGTCAAAGCACGCTTTGTCCTGTGCGGACTCGGAGTCGACGACACCAATGATGAGCTCATGGCGTTGGTGGATCGGTTAGATCTGGGTGGGGTGACGAGTCTGCTCGGCGAACGGAATGACCCGCAACGCATCATGAACGCCTTCGACCTCGGCACGATCTCCTCAGCCGGGGAAGGCTTTCCCAATGTGGTCTGTGAGATGATGTTGTGCGGCATCCCCTGTGTCGTGACCGATGTGGGTGATGCGGCGATCATCGTGGGTGATACGGGTCAGGTTGTTCCCAGCACCGATGCGGCTGCTTTGGCGGAGGGTTGGAGGCGGATGTTGCAACTCGACGCCAGGGCCCGTCACATCAAGGGGAAAGCCGCGCGGCTCAGGATTGTCCGAAACTACTCGGCCGAGGCGATCAGCCTCCGGTATCATCAGCTTTGGTCGGATATCGTGGAAGGGTGATCCGGCTGCCTGGTCACAGGCCCATGCTGTCGAGAATCTTTTCATTGACCCGCCGCACGTCGAACTTTTCCTCGGCCAGGCCACGCGAAACCTCACCCATCCGGCGGGCCAGGTCCGGTTCGGCGATGAAGCGTTCCATGGCGGCCGCCAACGCCTCCGGATCACGAACCGGGACCAGGAATCCATTTTCTCCTTCATCGACGGTATCCCGGCAGCCGGGAGCATCGGTCGTAATGATCGCGCGTCCGGTGGCCATGGCTTCCAGGACGGAGCGGGGCATGCCTTCCCTGTACGAAGGCAGGCAATAGACGGTGCAACTCGCCAGGGCGCTGCGGACATCGTCGGTGGGGCCGTCATATGTCAGCAGGCCTTCCGCGGTCCATTCATCCATCTGCCGGCGCGTGATGCTGCCGGGGTGGTTGTCGAACATGCCCACCACCCGGAACACCACGTCCGGATGTCGACTTTTTACCAACCGGACGGCAGCGACGAATTCCCGGATTCCCTTGTCCCTGATCAGGCGGCCGATCATCAGGAATTCCTGACGGCCTTCCGGCACGGGCTCGGAAGGGAATCGTTCCAGGTTGACTCCGGAGCCGTTGATCATGACCGTCTTGTTTTTGTCGACCAGACCGCCGTCCAGGAAAAGTTGCCGATCGTCGCGGTTCTGGAAAAAGACCGTCCGGCATTTCTTCAGGGCGGCGCGGTACATGAACCGCGCAAAAGAATTGAGGAGGGTTCCCTTCAAACCGGACCCGAGGAAGGTCGTGCCCAGGCCCGTGATCATGGCGTGGATCGCAGGGACTTTCTGCATCCCCGCCGCCAGGCTGCCGTAGATGACCGGTTTAATGGTGTAACTCAGAACGTGGTCGGGCCGGATTTCGGCCATAATATGCCGCAGGTCCCGCATCGCCGTCAGGTCGGCCAGCGGATTCATGCCCGTGCGCTGAAGACGGAATTCCAGGTGGGATACTTCCAGGTCTTCAAGCTGCTTCAGGGTCCGGGGATCCGGAGCGGGGGAGCAGCAGATCACCTCGTGACCCCGGGCGCGGAATTCGGCCAGCATATCACCCCGAAACAGAACCAGGGACGGGGTAAAGCTGGCGATGACCAGGATGCGCGCCATGGTGGACTTTCGGGGTTGGGGTAAAAAACAGGATTCAAAGCCGGTGCATGATAACAAGAGGATCCCGATTGTCCAATCCCTCGCTTCGGTTTGCAAAGAGCGGTTCTGTACGCTAATTTTCCCCCTTCTTGAGCCGATACCTGGTCACACCGCATCACTCGTGTTCGACAGGAAGGTTTTCACGATGGCACAGGATCCCAAAAGCAAAAACATCACCTGGTCCGATGGTGACGTCAACCACGCCGCCCGTGTCCAGCGCAACGGTCACAAGGCGGCGATCCTGTGGTTCACCGGTCTTTCCGGTTCCGGAAAATCCACCCTGGCCATGGCCGTGGAGAGAGAGCTCTTTCTGCGTCGCTGCCACACCTACATCCTCGACGGCGACAATGTCCGCTTCGGTCTGAATCGTGATCTCGGCTTCAGCCCCGACGACCGGACCGAAAACATCCGCCGCATCGGCGAAGTGGCCAACCTGATGATGGATTCGGGCACCATCTGCCTGACGGCCTTCATCTCCCCGTACCGTGTGGATCGTCAGGGATCCCGGGAAATCGCCAAGGAGGGCGCATTCATCGAGGTTTTCACCAAGTGCTCCCTCGATGAATGCGAACGTCGGGATCCCAAGGGTTTGTACAAAAAGGCTCGTGCCGGCGAAATTCCCCAGTTCACGGGTATCAGCGCCCCTTATGAAGAGCCCGAAAACGCCGAAATCGTGGTGGAGACTGATAAATTCAACGTCGAGGAATGCGCTCAGCAGGTTGTCGACTACCTGATCGACCAGAAAATTCTGGAAGTCAACGGGGTCTGAGTAACCGGTCCGGCGACTTCTCGATCTTGGGCTCAGGGCCTTTCCGTGGGCCCTTTGGCCGATTTCCCTTGCGAATCCGGACTTTGTCCTCTATTTTTTCGGTCGGCTCGACCGGTTCGGAAACCAATTTCCGATCCGGCCGTCTGTCTGCATTTTAACTGGCGGGTCGGCGCCAAGGTTCGACCGTATCCCTCGATTTCCCGAGGGTCGGACGAGCTCTGTTTCCGTCACTTCCGTGTTGGACCTGATTACAGACCACGGAAGGACGGCCGTCCTGCAGCCATCGTGACGCTGTTGCGTGACGTGAATTTTGGAGGTTCTGACGATGGCACTGACAAAGGAACAGAAAGAACAGGTAATCGGGAAGTTCAAGAAGCACGATAAGGATTCCGGTTCGCCGGAAGTTCAGATCGCCTTGCTGACCGAACGGATCAACACCCTCAGCGGCCACTTCAAATCCCACAAGGCGGATCATCATTCCCGCCGTGGTCTCTTGAAGATGGTCGGGCAGCGCAAGCGCCTGTTGTCCTATCTGAAGAAGAAGGACCTGGATGGTTATCGGGACCTGATCAAGGAACTCGGTATCCGGGGTTGATCACCGTTGCGGAGAACAGCCCTTTCGATACTGGAACCGGTCGCGGCGGTTGCGTCGTGGCCGTTCTTCTAAGTGTCGCTGCTGGTCCCCGGCCTGGGCAGTTGTTGGAAGAGAAGAATTTTACCGGACGCCACGGCGTCCAAGCGGTTGGCGCCGCATTCGGAATAAGCCGGACGGTGCCGAAGCAAGCGGTAGGAAAGAAGAGAGAAAAAAATGAGTAAGCACGAAGTCAGTATGGAAATGAACGGAACCACGTTCTCCATCGAAACCGGCAGGATGGCCAAGCAGGCCAACGGTAGCTGCATCGTCCGCATGGGGGACACGATGACCCTGATGACGGTCACCGCGGACAAGCGGCCCAGCGACAGGGATTTTCTGCCCCTGTTCGTGGAGTATCGCAACAAGACCTACGCCGCCGGCAAGATCCCCGGCGGATTTTTCAAGCGCGAAGCCAGGCCCACCGAGCGCGAGACGCTCACCTGCCGGCTGATCGACCGGCCCCTGCGGCCCCTGTTTCCCAAGGGTTACAGGCACGAGACCCAGGTTGTGGCCTTCATCATCAGCGCCGACACCGAATTCCATGCTGACACCCTGAGCATCACCGGTGCCTCCATGGCCCTGGCGCTGTCGGACGTTCCGTTCACCGAGATCGTTTCCGGTGTGCGCGTCGCCGACATCGACGGCGAGTTCGTGGCCAACCCCAGCTTCGAACAGCTGGAGGAGTCGACCATGGACCTGATCGTCGCCGGTACCGACGACATCGT
>JAGLCY010000270.1 GCA_023270185.1 Candidatus Krumholzibacteriia bacterium
GCACCCCGATGCCCGCAGAAAACTGCGAACCCCCTCCCTATAATTCGCAGTTTTCTGCGATCGGATGGATGAAAAAAACCAAAGAAAATTGCTATGAAATTTGCATCTATAACTTATTCATCAAGTTTCGCAATTAATGTTTTCAGCTTGGACTTGGAATGATTTGTGCAACCCACGGCTCGTTATTAGGGTCATTCGGGAGAGGGGATTCTACTTTTTTTCAACAGTAGGAGACGCAAATGAAACGAATGTTGATTCCCGCCCTTATCGCCTTGATGGCCTGCTTGGCCGTTGGTGTGGCTTTCGCTGATGGGAATAACCCGGCGGATGATTCGACCGACAACCCGGAACGGAACTACGGTCATTATGATGCCCCTGGGGTTCCTGAAAATATCGGGCCTGATGATCACCAGAATACGCACCGCGGGGAAAGGGGTGGGAAATATGAAACCCCAACGATCGATTCCCTCAATCAATTCCCGATTCTGATCATATTGCCTTACGTTTTATGGTAATCGTGAATTCACGATAAACGAACTGGTGGAGCAGGCTCATTTCCGGTCCTGCTCCACTTCTTGAATATTGTCTGTCCGACTTGCCGTTGGAAATCATTGTCTACCAACCGGGGATTGATCAATCACCAATGGAAAGGCCGGCAATGCGCTCTTCCTCAATCCTTGTATGTCTTTTACTGCTCGCTCTGTCCGGCTGTTTCAATAACGGCGGAGGCAGCTCGGATGCAGACTCTACCGGAACCCGGGAGGCCAAGGCGGACACCGGTACGTCCCAGGGCAAGGATGGCAAAAAGAAGAAACCTCCCAAGGAAAAATCCATCAAGGTCAACATCAGCCGGATCCGGCAGGGCGAATTGGTGCTGCCGGTTTATGCAGATGGGGCCATCCGGACCCCGCAATCCGTCCAGGTGAAATCCAAAATGGGGGGACAATTGATCGGCGTTCTGGTTCGTGAGGGGGATCAGGTCCAAAAAGGTCAGTTGCTGGCTCGCATTGACCCTCGAGAGTATCAGATATTGTTGGAAGAAAATCGTTACCGACACTTGCTGGCCCTTAGTCAGATTGCCGCCGAGATCGACACTTACGTCGTTGATCACGAGGCACAAAAAAACTTCTCCGCCGCCAAACGGAAGTTGGACCGGCAGAAAGAGAGAGGGTCCCTGGGGGAGGATGAATACCAGACCCGCCTGATCGAATTGGAGATGACGGCCTTGCGCCAGGGCGCTTTCCGCGAGGAAGTCCTGCAACAGAGAACCGGTCTGGCCGAGGCCCGCATGGCGGAAGAGAGAGCCCGTCTGAACCTGGATTATACGGAGATCCGCGCGCCGTTCGGGGGCATCGTTGAAAATCTGGCGGTGGTTGAAGGAGAGATCCTTTCGACCGGCGCCATCATCTGCAGCGTTGTCAACAACAGCAAGTTGGAGGCCGTGGTTAATGTCCTCGAGGCCGATTTGGGCAGTCTGGCCGAGGGCCGGCCGGCCCTGCTGGCCATATCCGCCACCGGAGACACTCTGGAAACCATCATCGATGTGATCAGCCCGATGCTGGAAGCGGCCACACGAACCTGCCAGCTCATTCTCCGCTTCGACAACCCGGAAGGAAGATTGCGTTCGGGCATGTTCGTTCGCGCCCGGATCGCGGGTTGGGTCTACCACGACAGGTTGATGGCTCCCAGGGACGCCCTGCTTGTCAGGGATTCCCGGACTCTTGTTTTCAAGAAGGAGGGAGACCGCGCCAAGTGGATGTATGTGGACACCGGTTTGGAAAACGATGACTGGGTGGAGATCCTCCAGGTCCATAGCGGGGGTTCCCTGAATCCCGGAGACGAAGTGGTCGTCAGCGATCATCTGACGTTGGCCCACGAAGCCAAAATCAAGGTCCGCAAAAGTTTGCCATCGGTTGATCGTTGGGCTTTCGCCGAGGAAGCCAAGGCCGCCAAAGCCGCCGCGGTTCTGTACGAGTCCCGGGCCCGGCTTCTGGAATTGGGCCGCTTCGAGGAAGCCTGGGATATAGGCGGGGAAATTTTGGTCAAATACCCCGATTCGCCTGAAGCCGCGTGGCTGTTGGAGCAAAAGGCCTCCGCTGCCGAGGCCGACTAGGGCACCGACAGAGAAGGCCCCGAGCATTTGCCCGGGGCCGGTACTAAGGCTTGACTAGCCGTTCCATATCACTTCAACAAAACCATCCGCTTGCTGTCGCTGAACTCTTTGGCCTGCAGCCTGTAGAAATAAACCCCAGAGGGCACCATGCGCCCGTCATCATCCCGCCCGTACCAGACCTCTTCATGCCTGCCGGCGCCGACTTCCCCATCAACCAGCGTGGCCACTCTCTTGCCCGCCAGGGAATAGATTTCCAACCGCGCGTTTCCCGCCGCCGGCATGTCGAAACTGATCAGCGTCTGCGGGTTGAACGGGTTAGGGTAGCAGTCGTTCAACTGGGGCTTGGTCGGCACGTTGGTGACGGTGTATTCCTGATCCTCCACACCGGAAACGCAGTTGACCTGGCGGTAGACCAGGTGGAACACCCAGTCGCCGGAAATGCCCGCGGCGCAGGCATCCATCCAGCCGCCGGGTATGGCGTAGATCAGGTTCAAGCCGCTCTGGCAGCCGTTGCCGTCATGGACAAGGGTGGGGGCGTAGATGTCGTTCAAATTGGGCCACTCGAACTGGAGGGTGGCCGCGACGGGGGGCGCGTCGATGAAGACGTTGCCCAGCGCCTCGATGTTGAACTCGTTGATGACCCCGTCGGTCATGTTGGGGCCCGGCATCGTGTAGATCGGCGCTCCGGGATCCGGCAGCTCACCGTTGTAGATGTTCAATGCCCGCTCGACCTGGGCGATGCTTCCGCCGGTCATTGATCCCCAGCCTATGCCGACGCGCAGGACCTCGATGGGAAAATGATCAACCGGCACAAGGAATACCGCGCCTGCTTGTTCATTGTAGACAAAGCATGGGCAGGCAGTGGTGCCGGCGCCGGTGAAGTTCTGGATCGTGGGTTCCGTGGGGCAGGGGTCGGCCAGGGCCCAGCCCGTGACTGCCAACAGGAATACGGCAACTGAAATAGCGACAACAGGCTTTGCGCGCTGGAACATGGTCATCCTCCTATGGGGTGTTATAGTTATATCGCAAAAATTCGAGAAAAATGAACCAAAATATCAAAACATTGGGCGCAAAAAGAACAAAATTCGGCTTAAGTGATTGCCACTATTGCGATTATGTCCATGTTGCCCCCCGGGGGGCAGGAATTCTGTAACTAACATCCCGACAGAGTTTTACCGGGATGAATGTTCCTTGCCTAAACATGGGTGGCCTCGCGCCAGCCGAAGCTATAAGATCCCCGCAGGATCGATGTCTTCCTACTGAAAAGGAACAGTTAGCTTGCTCTTCCGCTTTTCCCTCTACGGATTCCTCAAGAACCAGCGGTACTTCGAGCCCTTCATCATCCTGTTCTTTCTGGACAAGGGATTGTCTTTCACCCTCATCGGCGTGTTGGTGGCCATCAGGGAATTCAGCACCAACCTGATGGAAATTCCCTCGGGCGCCCTGGCTGATCTGTACGGCCGGCGGCGCGTGATGATCGTGTCCTTCGTCGCCTACCTCGTTTCCTTCTTCCTGTTCGCGACCGGCGAGGGCTTCTGGCAATTCGCCGGTGCCATGGTTCTGTACGCGGGCGGTGACGCTTTCCGAACCGGCACCCACAAGGCGATGATCTTCACCTGGCTGCGCCGCGAAAACCGGCTGGACGAAAAGACCAAGGTGTACGGCATCACCCGGTCCTGGTCCAAGATTGGCTCCGCGGTCTCACTTGTTCCGGCCACGGCCTGCGTCTTCTGGCTGAAGGATTATTCGTTCGTCTTCTACTTCGCGATGGTTCCATATCTGCTGGGCATCATCAACTTCCTGTTCTATCCCGCGTGGCTGGACGGGCCTCGGCAAAAGACCGGCATAAAAGAAGTGTTCCGGCACCTGGGCGGGACCTTCAAATTGATCCTCAAGGAAACCCGGCTGCGCCGTCTGATCCTGGAGTCGATGACCTACGAAGGCACTTTCAAGTCCGGCAAGGACTATCTGCAGCCCATTGTCCAGCAAGCCGCACTGGCCGTGCCCATTATGATCTCCCTGGAAGCCGAATCCCGCACCGCGATTTTGATCGGCGTGGTCTACTTCGTGGTGAACCTGGTGTCCGCTTTCGGCAGCCGTCGGTCGCACCGGTTCGTCGAGAAATTTGGTAGTGAAGACGCCGGTATCCGCATCGTGTGGAGGGCCTCTTTCTGGGCCTATCTGGTTCTGGTGCCGCTATTGTATTTTGGCTGGGAGCTGGCGGCGATCGGAGCTTTCCTGTTGTTGTTCCTGCTTCAAAACCTGTTCCGGCCAATGCAGATAAGCCGTTTCGAAGAATTTTCCGACGAGACCCGCGGCGCCACCGTCCTGTCGGTGGAAAGCCAGGCCAAGACCGCCGCGACCATGGTGATCGCGCCGACTCTTGGAGCGGTCGTGGACCTGGTGGGAACGGGGGGGACAGCGGCCTTCTGGCCGGTGGGTTTTGCCGGGGTGCTCATGGCCGGCCTCATGATCCTGACATCCGGGAAAAGGGGAGAACCGAATGATTGATATCCTGATCATCCTGGCCTACTTCGCCGTGATCATGTTCGTGGGCGTCATGTCGCGCAGCAAGGAAGACGCCTCCATCGAGGAATACTTCATCAGCTCACGTTCGTTGAAGTGGCCGTCGATCGCGCTGTCGACCATCGCCACCAACATCCACGCGGGGCACTTCCTGGGCATGGCCGGCTCGGCCTACCTGTACGGATTGGCCCAGGCCAACCTCGAAATAAACGCGGTGTTCGGCATCCTCATGGCCGCGTTCGTATTCGTGCCGCTGTATCTGAACCTGAAAGTGGTGACGATCACCCAGTTCTTCGAAATGAAGTTCGGGTCGCGCGTGTC
>JAGLCY010000271.1 GCA_023270185.1 Candidatus Krumholzibacteriia bacterium
CCGGCACCTCGAGCTGTTCACGCACCTTGCCGTTCACCTGCACCACGACGGTGATCAGGTCCTCGACCAGGTACCGCGGATCGGCTGTAGGCCAGGTCTCGAAGGAAAGGGTCCCGGAGTGACCCAGACGTGACCACAATTCCTCGGCCATGTGAGGCGCGTAGGGAGCCAGCAGCAGCACGAATTGCTCCAAAACTGAACGGGGCCGCACCTCCAGCGAGGTCATCTCGTTCACGAATACCATCATTTGGCTGATGGCTGTATTGAACCGCAGGTCCTCGGTCATCACCGTGACCGCGTCGATGGTCTTATGCAGAACACGCAGAGTATCCTCCCCCGGTTCGGCGTCGACAACCCGCGCATCCAGGTTTTCCTCATCATCGACGACCAGCCGCCAGGCGCGGTCCAGGAACCGGCGCACGCCTTCGATGCCGTGCGTGTTCCAGGGCTTGTCGCGCTCCAACGGTCCCAGGAACATCAGGTACAGCCGCAGGCTGTCGGCGCCCTGGGCGGCGATCACGTCGTCGGGATTGACCACGTTGCCACGGCTCTTGCTCATTTTTTCGCCGTTTTCACCCAGGATCATGCCCTGGTTGCGCAGCTTCTGGAACGGTTCGGCGGTCGAAACCAGACCCAGATCATACAACACCTTGTGCCAGAATCTGGCGTAAAGCAGATGCAACACCGCGTGCTCGGTCCCGCCCAGATACAGGTCCACCGGACCCCAGTATTTTTCCCGTTCGGGATCCCAGGCCGCTTCGGTATTGTGCGGGTCCATGAAACGCAGGTAGTACCAGCAGCTGCCGGCCCACTGGGGCATGGTGTTGCTTTCGCGCACGGCCGACTGTCCGCTGACCGGATCTTCGACCTGCATCCACTCGTCAATCGTCGCCAGCGGGCCTTCGCCGGTGCCCGCCGGTTCGTATTTGTCCACCTCGGGCAGGGTCAGGGGAAGTTCGTCGGGTTCGAGCACACGCACCGTGCCATCGGCCAGCTTCAACAGCGGGAACGGTTCGCCCCAGTAGCGTTGGCGGCTGAACAGCCAGTCGCGCAGCTTGAAATTGATCTTGGCTTCGCCCAGGCCTTCGGCCACCAGCCAGTCGGTCATTTTGGACTTGGCTTCGGCAACGCCCATCCCATCCAGGAAACTGCTGTTGATGGCCACGCCTTCGCCGGAATAAGCCTTCCCTTCCCAGCCGTCGGGTACCTGCACGGTGCGGATGATCGGCAGGTCGAATTTTTCGGCGAACTCCCAGTCGCGCTCGTCCTGACCGGGCACGGCCATGATGGCCCCGGTGCCGTAACCCATCATCACGTAGTCCGCGATCCAGATGGGAATGGGTTTGCCGGTGGCCGGGTTGATGGCATGGGTCCCGGTGAACACGCCGGTCTTTTCCTTGGAGATCTGCCGGTCGCGTTCACTCTTGCCGGCAGCCTCGGCACGGTAGGCCTCGACCGCTTCGCGCCGATCGACGGTGGTCAGCATTTCGACCCACGGATGTTCGGGGCTCAGCACCATGTAGGTGGCTCCAAAAAGGGTGTCGGGACGGGTGGTGAAGACGCGCAGCTTTTCCTCACGTCCTTCAATGGCGAAATCCACCTCGGCGCCGTCACTGCGGCCGATCCAGTTCCGCTGCAGGTCCTTGATGTACTCCGGCCAGTCCAGGCCCTCCAGATCATCGAGCAGACGCTGGGCGTAGGCGGTGATCCTCAGCATCCACTGCTTCATGGGCTTGCGAACGACCGGATGCCCTCCGATCTCGCTCAGGCCGTCCTTCACTTCCTCGTTCGCCAGCACCGTGCCCAGGGCGGGGCACCAGTTCACGGCCATCTCGCCCTCGTAGGCCAGGCCCTTTTTGTACAGCTGGGTGAAAATCCACTGGGTCCATCGGTAATAATCCGGATCGCTGGTGGCGACTTCCCGGTCCCAGTCGAAACTGAAGCCCAGCATTTTCAGCTGCCGTTTGAAATTGGCGATGTTTTTCTTGGTGGTCACCACCGGATGGGTGCCCGTCTTCATGGCGTGGTTCTCGGCGGGCAGGCCGAAAGAATCCCAGCCCATGGGATGCAGCACGTTGAAACCGTTCATCCGCTTGTAGCGCGAAACGATATCGGTCGCCGTATAACCTTCGGGATGCCCCACGTGCAGACCGTTTCCCGAGGGATAGGGAAACATGTCCAGGACGTAGTACTTGGGTTTGTCGCTTCCATCGATGGCCTTGAAGGTCTGGTGGTCGTCCCAGTACTTGTGCCAGCGGGGTTCGATCTTTGCCGGATCGTAGGCCATGCTCGTTCCTTGAATTCGGGGTTCGGACCCGTCTGGCGGGCCGGTGTCAAATCGGCAAATCAGCAAGTGATTAGGGAATATGGAACATTGGCCCGAAAATGACAACCGGCAGCCCGTCCTGGGGTCCTTTTCGACACTACGGGCAACAATAGGTTAAGCCCGTCAATCCATTGTCGATATGAGTAATGATAAGGTATCGACACAATTGACACCTGGGAGTTCCAGACATGTTCGGCAATAAGCCCCAATCGGCGGACGTCGCCATCCCGCCCGAAACCGGCGAAACGAATCGACTCGAAAAGCAATCCATGCGGAACTGGTATATGCTGGCCACCTTCACGGCTCTGGCCACGGTTGGCCTGTTGATCGCCGTGACCCCGGTCCTCAGCGAAAGCATTACCTCGTTCTGGCCCTGGGGTGGATCGGACGTGGTCCTTCTGGTGGGACTTGGTGGAATGATCCTGCTGTTGATCCTCCACCTCACTTTCCAGCAGATCAAGGTCACGGGGATCCGGCACCAGTTTCAGACCATCGAAGCCGAAGCCAACGAAAGTCGCCAGCAGAACGCGTCGCGCCTCCATGCCCTGCTCAACGTGAGCCGGATGATGGGATCGCTCACCGATCCGTCGAGCGTCTTCCAGGCGATCACCAGCACATGTCTGGAGATCTTCGATTGCCACCAGTCCTCGCTCATGCTATTGAACAACGAGACCAACATGCTGGAGATGAAGGCCGCCACAGGCCACATCAACCGCGAAAAACTCGACAAGGTCGAACAGCCGGTGGGCAAGGGCATCGCCGGTTACGTTGCCCAGCGTAAGCAGCCGATCATTCTCGGCAGCAACATCGATCCCGAACGGTACCCGGGACTGAAGGTCCAGACCATGAAACTGACCGCGGCCATGGTGGTGCCCATCATGGTGCGGGATGAATTGGTCGGCGTGCTCAATATCAGCAGCCGCGCGCCCGACACGATTTACTCGGAAGAGGACATGAGGGCCCTGGAAGTGTTTGCCGAAAACGCGGGAACCTGCATTCGCCAAGCCGAACGGGCGGAATGGATGCGGCAGACCATCGAACGGATGCACCGCCAGAAAAACCGCGAAAATGAAGCTGCGCCCCTGCAACCGGTGCCCGTGGTGATGGACCCTTAGACATCCCGGATCAAAGGAAACACATCCATGCGTCGTCCCGTAATCGGCCTTTTGTTTTTGCTGGCGGCCACGGGCTGCTCCAACGTGAACGTCGATGTTGATTCCGACAGCCAACCAACCCACGAAAAAATCTTTCCCGATGAAATGAAAGGCCGTTCGGCCGACTACGTGAGGCCACGCGTGCTCGATTTACCGCAGGTGGAATACCCGGTCGAGGCGGCGGATCTGGATCTGGCCGGGATGGTGATGATCGGTGTGCTTGTCGGATATGATGGCCAGGTGGCCGAGGTGAAGGTCAAGCAGGGTCTGCACCCTTTGGTGGATCAGGCAGCTCTTGATGCCGCCCGCGGGGGCCGTTATGCCCCCGCGAACGAGTCTGGTATCGCCACCGATGGCTGGGTCACGGTGCCCTTCCGCTATCCGCCCGAGGACTTGGAAGCGAAATGAGCTCCGACCTCTACATCGGCGAAAATCCCTGGTCAGCCCAATAGGCGTCCTGGTAGATTTTCTCGAGTTCCAGCAGCTGTTCCAGGTGACCGTCTTCCCATTCCCGCAGCCAGGTGAAGAGCTTCTTCAGGTCCGGATCCTCGGACTTCTCGGCGTGTTCCTTGTAGTAGGAGATCGCCTTGTTCTCGAGATCGCAACCGATGCTGATGACCGCCATCTCGAACTTGCCCCGCTTGATGGACCGCTTGAAATCGTCGGTCACCACATCCTGGGAACCGTGGTCCACTTCGGCCGGATGCACGTCGTCGAGATTGAGCTTACCGTCAGCCATCAGACTCTTGTACTGATTGGTCAGGATGCGCACGTGGTCATCCTCGTCCTTGGCCAGCATCTCGAACATGGCCTTGGCCGCCGGATCCTCGGCCTCAGCGGCGGCGTGGGCGTAGAGTTGCTGTCCTTTGACTTCGACCATCACGGCGTCCTTGATGATCTTGATCATTTCCTGTTTTTTCTGCTCGTCGTTCATGGGAATCCTCCAGAACCGGCCCTAGCCGGCTCACTTGCGTTTAAAAGTCCACTACGTTCAGCTTGAAGTACTTCTTCGGGTTCCGACGCATCTCGTCCATCAGGCGTTTGAGCGAATTCATGGTCGAATCGGCGGTGGTGTAAAGCGTGGGATCATTGAGCAGAAGGGCCGCCGAGCCCTCGCCCTCGTCCAGCTTGGCCATGATGGAATTCAGGGAATGGGCCGCCTCCTGTATCACTTCCATCAGGGTGTCGGCGCTGGCCATGGCCGTTGAAGCGTTGTCAAAAGTCTGTTCGATGCGGCCGGATTCGACGATCTCGCGCAACCCGTCCGAGGATATCCGCAGGTTGTCCAGAATCACCGTGATATCGCTGTGGTTCTCCTCGACCATGTGGTCGACCTTGTCCAGGGTCTCATGGGCCTGGACCAGGGTTTCGACCACCTTGCCCTCGGTTTTGATCTGATCCACGAGTTCGGTGACTTTTTTGGTCAGGGTCCGCATTTCCACCAGCGCGTCATCCGCGGCGTCCGTCATCGAAGCGATGGTGCCCGCGGTGCGGCCCTTGAAAATGTGCCCCTCCTGGATAGGCTCTCCGATGCCCGGATCGATCTCGATGACCACCTCGCCCACGATCCCTTTTTCACCCAGGGTCACCACGGCGTCCTCACGCAGGTCGACCGTATCATCCACGCGAATCTCGACCCGCACCGAGGCCTGGAGAATCATCATCCCCGACACCTCGCCCATGCGGATGCCCCGCACCTGGACCTTGTCCCCCACACGCAGCCCGGCCACGTTGGTGAAATCCGCCTGGTAGTAGTTCTGTCCCTTTGACAGGTCGATGTTCTTGAACCACATCATGCCACTGACCAGGACCACGATGGCCAAAATGGTCAGGATGCCGACCTGGATCTCGCTGATTCTAACCTTCATCCGCTTCTCCAACTCCGCTGACTAGAATGCTCCCAGCGGTCCCTGGGAATTGCCTTCGATGAATTGCCGCACCATGGGGTGGTCGGTGCTTCTCACCTCGTCCACCGTGCCGGTGAATACGATTTTGCCCCGGCTGAGCATCGCCATCCGGTCGGCGACCTTGAAGGCGCTGGCCATGTCGTGGGTCACCACGATACTGGTCACGCCGAGTTCCTTCTGCAACTTGATGATCAAATCGTTGATGGCGTCGCCGGTGATCGGATCCAGGCCGGTCGTCGGTTCGTCGTAGAGAATGTACTCCGGCTCCATCACGATGGCCCGGGCCAGTCCCGCCCGCTTTTTCATGCCGCCCGACAGTTCGCTGGGCAGCTTGTCATCCGAATCCATCAACCCCACCAACGCCAGGGCCTCGCAGGCCCGGGCACTGATCTTTTCCATGGGCCAGCCCGAGTGTTCCTCCAGCATCAGACCCACATTCTTGCAGATATTCATGGAATCGAAAAGCGCCGCGCCCTGGAACAGGAATCCGAACTGCTTGCGCATTTCCATCAGATCGGAGACCTCCATCTCGGAAATCTCCTCCCCCTCGACCCAGATCTTGCCGGCGTCCGGCTCCAGCAAACGCACAATATGTTTGAGCAGCACGGACTTGCCTTCGCCGCTGCGGCCGAAGACCACCAGGGTTTCCCCCTTGTGGATCAGCAGATCGGTCTCCTTGAGCACCTGTTTGGGACCGAAACTCTTGGACACACCCTCCATGACGATACCCCGGAACTTGGCGGGGTCCGCGACCTTCTGCTCGGGCGGTGGAGGTATGTTGTATTCCAAGTTCACCGCTTCCGCCTACTTCTGGAAAATGATCTGGAACAGGATGATGGCCAGGAAATAATCGGCCACCAGCACGCTCAGGCAGCTGGCGACCACCGCGGTCATGGTGGCGTGCCCGACTCCTTCGGCCCCCCCCTGGGTGTTGAATCCGTTGAAGATTCCGCTCAGGGCGATGATCGCGCCGAATACGACAGCCTTGATCAACCCACCCAATATGTCGCTGTGTTTGTAGAACAGTTGCAGACCCTCGATGAACACCCCGGCTGAGATATCCAGGGTCATCACCGAAATGGTGTAGCCTCCGAGGATGGCCACCGCGTCGGCGAAAATCGTCACCACCGGGATCATCGTGACCGCGGCCCAGAAACGGGGCATGGCCAGGTACCGCACCGGATCGATGGCCATGATGCTCATGGCGTCCAGTTGCTCGGTCACCTTCATGGTGCCGAGTTCCGCGGCATAGAAGGCGCACAGGCGGCTGCCCACCACCAGCGCCATCAGGACCGGCCCAAGTTCGATGAACACGGTCTTGGAAATCATTACGCCCAAGAACTTCATGGGGACCAGCGCCTGCATCTGGTACACGGCCTGGACTGCGGTCACCGCGCCCACGAACACGGAAGTGACGATGACCAAAGGCATCGAACCGACCAGCACCACGTGCATCTGGACGAGCACTTCCCGGCGCATCTTCCATATATGTGGCGTCTGGAGAAAAATGGCCCGCAGCAGCATGGTTCCATGCCCCGCGTTGGTCAATCCCCTGAGAATACCTGCTCCGATTTTCGTGAGAAAAGCTTCCATGATTGGCCGAATATACGCTTCCCGCCTACAGAAGTCTATAATTGCAAGTGGCCTTGCAAAGAGTCAAACAACCCCGCCACCGCCCGGTTTCAAGGGTAGGTGAAAATCCTGCCGGGCATCCGTGAGGCTGCGCTCAATTTCCTTCGGGGCCACGTCCAGATGCACCAGCGCCTGACGCGTAATTTCCAGCCCTGCCTCCATCTGGGGCTGGACGACCTCGTGGACGGCCAACTCGCGCAGTTCCTCCAGCATCTGATCGCTCTCCGCCCGGGCCACCACGTGCAGATCAGGCCTCAGACGGCGGGAGTGCCGAACCACGGCCAGGGTGGTGACGGGGTCCGGAGTCGTGATCAGCAGCAGCCGGGCCTTTCCCAGCCCGGCGGCTTCCAGGACCAGCGGGTGGGTTGCGTCCCCGAAGATCAGGGCCACACCCGCGTCGCGACAGAACTCCAGCCGATGCTGATCCAGTTCAACCAACACGAATGGAAGACCCGACCGCCCCAGAACCCTGGCCACTGCCTGCCCCATCCGCCCAGCCCCGGCGATGACCACGTGGTCGCGCAGATCCTCCCGTTCCAGATTGATTGTCTGCAAGGGTTCACGAACACGGCGACGGCGGATCAACCCGTACAACGGGGCGGTCAGACCGGACACCAGGGGAGTCAGGAACATGGACAGCAGGGCCACCGCCATGATGCCGGAATACAGGTCCTGGCTAATGCCTCCGGAAGCCAGCCCCACTCGGCCCAGGACAAACGAGAACTCACCGGCCTGGAACATGGTCAGGCCCAGGGCCAGGGGCACCACGTTGCCGTACCGGAAAACCCGGGCCAACGAAGCGAAGACGAGGCCCTTTACCAGGGCAATCACCGCTACCAGGCCAAAGACCAGCAACAGGTTTTCCTTCAGGTAGCCAGGATCCAGCAGCATGCCCACCGAGGCGAAGAACAGCAGTCCGAAAATGTCGCGCAAGGGGATGATGTCGCTCAGTGCCTGGTGGTTGTGTTCAGATTCGCTGAGCACGATGCCCGCCACGAAGGCCCCGAAGGCGAAGGAGAGACCAAACTTGTAAGTGGCGAAACCGATGCCCAGCCCCAGAGCCGTTACGGTGAGCAGAAAGAGCTCCCGGCTGTTAGCGCGGCTGACCAGGACCATTAGCCGGGGGATGATCCGGGTTCCCACCAGAACCATCAGGGC
>JAGLCY010000272.1 GCA_023270185.1 Candidatus Krumholzibacteriia bacterium
CGCAAAAAGCCCGGCCATGTGATCATGACCGGGCTGAGGCAAACAACGGGTTATCCCCAACAAGACTCCCCGTTAAAAATCGAAACTCGTATCCTGCGCCTTGTAAGAGGAATTGAAGTCAGCGCTTTCCGTTGCCGGGAGTTCGTTCTTGATCTCACGCGCGGGCGCCGGAGCACCGGCCAGGGCGATGTCGTCCTTCATGGCGGCAAGGTCGGTGTAGGCATCCGCCGTGGCGATCAGCTCGGTGCTGGTCATCTCGCGCAGGGCGCAGACCTCGACATGAATGCCACGCCGGCCGAGGGCCACCACCAGGGCTTTGAAATCGCCGTCACCGGTGCAGAGGATGACCGTGTCGAGACGACTGGACAATTCCAGCACGTCAATGGCCATTTCCATGTCCAGGGCTCCGCGCACGTTCCGGCTGCTGCCCTCCATGTCGTTGAAGGATTTGATCTCCTTGGTCACGACGGTGAACCCGTTCAACTTCAGGAAGTTGATGAAATCGATCTTTCCTTCGGACTGGTTGCTGACCGCGGTGTAGAAATATGATCGGAGCAAACGTCGGCCACCTGCCAGTTTCCGGCAGAGTTTGAGATAATCCAATCGCATGTTCAGATGTTTGGCGCTGTAATGGATGTTTTCCCCATCGATAAAAATGGCCACTCTATCATTTGGATTATGCGTATACATACTTTTCCTCACATTGTTCGATTAACTAGAGGGCCGGTCAGCCGGCCGGCTGGGCAAGTGACAAAAGGGAGTATTGCCCCGGTGGACAATGCCCCCTCCATGCTGCGCGAAAATATACTAACGGACCCCTGCCTTGGCAATTTCTATTGACCTTCTTTCTGTACGGGCTGACCGACGGCAAGATCGGCCGCCCGGACCCTTCCGGTCCAAAACCGGAGCCCGGTGGAAATGCGTTCGGACCAGAGGGTCGCCAACCGGAAATACGTCGGCATCACCAGCAGGGTCAGCAGGGTGCTCGACGCCAGCCCCCCACTGATGGCCCTGGCCATGGGATAGTATTCAGCGTCCCCCACGTGGGCGCCATGGATCATGGCCAGTGGCAGCAGGCCGAGGATGGTCGTGCCCGCGGTCATCAGGATCGGCCGCAGTCGATCTCCGCATCCCTGGACAATGGCGTCGTCGAGGGAAAGACCAGCGCGACGGCGGCCATTAATATGATCAACCAGCACGATGCCGTTGTTCACCACGATTCCGATGAGAATCACCATCCCGATCATGGCCATCAGGTTGAAAGGCGTCCCCGTCGCCATCATCAACCAGAACACACCCAGTGAAGCGAAGGGCACGGTTCCCATGACAACCATCGGGTACAGCAGGGATTCGAACAGGCTCGCCATGACGAAGAAGACACAGGCAAGGGCCAGCAGCATGTTCATGCCCATCTGCCCTTGCTGCTCTTGGGCCCGAATGATTTCGTTGCCGAAGTTCCAACTGTAGCCGAAAGGCAGATCCATCCCGTCCATGATCGGTCGGATGGCGGCCAGGGCATCGTCAAGTTGGTCGCCTTCCCAGGTACCTGTCACCGTTACCCCTGTACGCTGGTCCCGCCGAATGATGCGCTCCGGGCTCTTGCCGAACCCGAAATCAGCGATCTGGTTGAGATGGATAGCCCGGCCGTCGACCGTGCCCACCGTCAGCAGGGAGAGGTTCTCGATGGATTCCCTGTCTTCCGGCAGCAGCGAAATCACAAGATCGATCTCTTTTTCCCCCGTTTGCAATCGGGGCAAATGAACACCACGATAGGTAAGCCCCATGATCCGGGACACGGTCGCCGGCGAAATGCCGAAGCGGCCGGCCCTGTCCGGATCAACCCGGACCTGGATCTCGGCCTTGCCGTCATCACTGTCACTCTTGAGGTCCCCGATACCATCGATCAATCCCAGCCTGCGTTTGGCTTCGGCCCCGAACTCCTGAAGGAACTCGGTCTCTTCCCCGGAAATGGTCACAGCGAATGTCTTGGCGCCGGAATCCTGGCCCTCGTCACCACCGAAGCGATAATTGAGCCCGGCCTGCACCGGGAGATTCTCGCGGAGATCCTCCCGCACTTCGTGAAAATATTCGTTGGAAACGACACCCTCGCTGAAGAAAAGGGTGACACCTCCGCCATCGGCCACGTAGTAGGAATAGATATCCCGCAGTGCCAATTCCTCTCGCCTACCTTCCAGGTACTCCGTGGTGACGGCGACCATTTCCTTGGCGGTGAACTTGTCCACGGGACCGGTGAAATCGATGGAGATGTACAGGCTCTCCCGACGGAGACCCTGGTCGCCCATGGTGTCCGGCTTGAAATTGGTGACCTTCATTGCGCCTACAGTGGCCGCCAGAACCAGAGGCACGATCACAAGGGCAGTTGTAATGGGATGCCGTATCGCCGTCCAGTGCAGAACCCGCAGGTAGCGTTTCTTCAACCAGAGGAGCCACCGGGCGTCCTGGTCCAGCCGACCTGTGCGGGTCATCCTGACGGAGAGAGCGGGAATCACCGTCAGACTCACCAGCAGGGAAAGGAGCAGGGTCACGCTGATGGTCACTCCCACCTCGCCCAACCAGACTCCCATTTCATCATCCTTGCTCACAACCACAGGGGCGAACACGATAACCGTCGTCAGGGTCGAGGCCACGATGGCGCGCCCCACTTCCTTCGTCCCCCGCACCGCCGCTGCCAACGGGGAGGCCCCGGCATGCTGGCGCCTGTGGATTGATTCCAGCACCACCACCGCGTTGTCCACCAGCATACCCACTCCGAGCATCAGCCCCATCATCGTGAGCACATTCAGGCTGCGACCGGACAGGTACAGGAAAATGCAGGTACCCAGAATCGAGATGGGAATGGCAATGGACACCACCAGGGTCATGCTCACCCGACGCAGGAACAGGTAGAGAATGGCAAGGGCCAGGATGGATCCGAAAAGACCACTCTGCAGCAGGCTGCGCAGGGAATCGGTGATCTGATCGGCCTGGTTGAAGAACGTAAAGCTGTTGATGCCCTGCAGGGTCTGGTCCTGATTGATCCTCTCGAGTTCCTTTTCAATGGCCCGGCACACTTCAACCGTGTTGTAGCCCGAGGCCTTCTGAATCCAGAAGGCGATGGCTGGTTCCTTGTTCAGCACCCGGCCGTAACTCAGGGCCGGCGCGCCATAGACAACCTCGGCAACGTCCCCGAGCCTCAACCCCCGGCTGTTGATGGGAAGTTCCTTCAGATCCTCCACACTCCGCACTCCGCTGACCGTGCGCAAATCGTAGCGCATCCCCCGGTCGGTAACCCGACCAACGGTCAATTCCACGTTGGCCGCCTCGAGTTCGGCGAACAGGTGGTTCACGTCGACGCCGTGTTCCATGATCTTGTCGAAACGCAGATACACCGAGGCCTGGGTCGGCAGCACCCCGTCGATGTTGACCCGCCCCACCCCCGGTATGCGTTGCAGGGGGCCGATGATCTTCTGGTCGATCAGGTCCCAGCTTTCGGACAGGTCCCGACCCTTGGCCGAAATCCTTCCCTCGATGATGGGAATGTCGTTGGTATTGAAGGTCAGCATGAATATCTGCGGGATGTCGGCGGGCAGTTCGCCCCGGATCTGGTCGATCTTCTCCTTCACCTCCATGCGCAACAGATTGACGTCACGCCCCCACTCGAAGGTCACGCCGACCTGGACGTCGTTGGCGTCACTGTAGCTGAAGATCTGCTGCACACCGCCGAGGGTGGCCAGGACCTCTTCGATGGGACGAACGATCTCCCTCTCGTTTTCCGAAGGAATGCCACCCTGATAGGGAACCCACACGGCGATGAAGGGAAATTCCACCCGGGGCAGAAAATCCAGGGGCACCTTCATGATGGAGACGGCGCCCAGAAGCACCACTGTGGTCAGAGCCATGGCCAGGGTAACGGGTCGACGGAGGGACAGGAAGGTCAGCCACATGTCAGGCGTCTCCCAGACCGGGTTCGGCCCCCACGACTGAAGCCCTAACGCCGGATTCGAGGGCGTTATCGGAAGCCGGAACCGTGCCTCTCCCCGACAGAAGGGTGTATATTACCGGAACGACAACCAGGGTCAGCATCGTGGCCAGGAGCAGGCCGCTGATGACCGTTACCGCCAGGGGAGCGCGCAGTTCGGCGCCTTCACCCAAACCCAGCGCCATGGGCGCCAGACCCAGGACGGTGGTCGCGGTGGTCATCAGGATCGGCCGCAGCCGTTCGGAACCCGCGCGCATCACGGCGTCCCCCAGAACCAACCCGCCCTGTCGCAGCTGATTGATCCTGTCCACCAGGACGATGCCGTTGTTCACCACGATGCCCGCCAGCATGATGGCGCCGATGACGGCGATCACACTGATACTCATCCCCCGCAGATAGAGCCCGTAAATGGCGCCGCTCATGGCAAGCGGAACGGTGAACATGATGATCAGGGGGTAGACGAATGATTCGAACTGGGCAGCCATGACCAGATAGACCAGGAACACGGCCAGCAGGACGGCCAACTGCAGGGAACGGAAGGAACTGGCCATCTCGTCGTTCTGCCCACCCATTTCAACGGCCACCCCGGCGGGCAGGCTCAGGTCCGCCAAACGGGCTCGGATGTCCTGTGTCACCGAACCCAGGTCACGGCCCGAAAGGTTGGCCGAAACGATCGCCACGCGCTTGTTGGACAGGCGGTGGATTTCCGACGGTCCGGTCACGATCTCCATGGTGGCGAGGCTACCAAGGGTGATGGGCACGCCGTCCCGTTCGGTGACGATCAGGTCCTGGACCGCGGTCAGGGTATTGCGCTGGGCGCCGGTGTTGAGGACACGGATGTCCACGTGGCGCTCACGGTCCCGGAAGCGGCTGGCAACCGTGCCGCGGACCTTCCCGCGAACGGTCTCCGATACTTCTCCCAACCGAAGGCCGTAACGATTCAACTTGTCGCGATCGAAGGACACCTGGACTTCCGGAGACCCCGGAACCATGCTCAATCGGATGTCACGCAGACCGGGCACATCCACCAGACGGGCCCCCACCTCGTCCGCGGTTCGTTGCAGATCCACCAGGTTGTACCCGTAGATGTTCACTTCCACGGGAGCGCCGTAGGCCAACAGGGACTGGCGGCGCAGTTTCATCTGCAGGTCGGGATAGCGCCGCAGAACACCGCGAATGTTTTCAAGAGCAACTGCTTCGGCTTCGGCGGAGGCATCGGTGAGGCGGACCTTCACTTCCGCCCGGTTTTCCTTCCTGCGTTGGGCCGATGACTGTCCGTCCCTGGACACACCGACTTCACCGGCCACCATGTCGATGCCCGGCAACCCGGCCAATTCCTTTTCCAGATGACCAATGACCGAATCGGTCTTCCCCAGCGGGGTTCCCTCGGGCATTTCCAGGGCCAGGGTGAACTCTCCCCGCGCCAGGGGCGGGACCAGTTCCGTGCCCAAACGAGGCCACAACAAAGC
>JAGLCY010000273.1 GCA_023270185.1 Candidatus Krumholzibacteriia bacterium
AAACAACCCAGCCAGACTCAACCACCGCGCGACCCGGTTGCCCTGCCCCGCATGCACGGACCAGGATGCGTACCAGCTTTTCCGGGCAGGTGTTGAAACCGAGCCACCGGTTCGTTCGCCCTGTCCGAAGGCCGCGGCCATCGGTGTAAAGGTCAGGGCAACGAACAGGGACACCAGAAGGGAAAAAGTCACCGTCAGGGCCTGGTCACGAAAAATCTGACCGGCAACGCCCACCACCACAAAAACGATCGGCACAAAGACCGCCAGGGTCGTCAGGGTCGAGGCGGTCACCGCTCCGGCGACTTCGCCGGCGCCCCGGGCGGCGGTCTCGGCCGGGTCGGCTCCCTCGGGCGCCTCTTCACGGCGACGGTGAATGGATTCCAGAACCACGATCGAGTTGTCAACCAGCATACCCACACCCAGGGCAAGGCCGCCGAGTGACATGATGTTCAGGGAGACACCCCGCGTCAGCATCAGGATGAAAGTGGCCACGATGGAAATTGGAATGGCGACGCCGATGATGATGGTGCTGCGGAAATCACGCAGAAAAACGAACAGGACCAGGACGGCCAACACGCCGCCGATCATGGCGTTGTTGCGAACCTCCTTGATGGCCTGGGCAATGAACACGGACTGGTCGAACAGGATTTCCAGTTTCATGTTCCCGGGCAAATGATCACGCAACCGTTCGAGATGCCTGTTGGTGGCCCGCGCCATTTCCACGATGTTGGCGTCGCCTTCCTTGAAAACAGCGATCTCGACACTCTCCCGCCCGTCAACATGCGTGACGGTTGTGCGGTCCTTGTGTGTGCGGACCACGTCGGCCACGTCCCCCAACCGGATGGGCTTCCCGTCGATGTTGGCAATGGTCACTTTTTCGATGTCGGCCAGGTCTTCGAAACGGCTCAGGGTGCGAACGATGTATTCGGCGTTGCGATCGCGCAGGGAACCACCGGAGGCGTTGATGTTCTCCTGCCGCAGGGTTTCGGTTACCACGCCGATCGGGATGCCGAGGGCCGCCAACCGGGATTCGTCGACTTCGACCCGGATCTCCTCTTCAAGACCGCCGGAAACCCTGGCCGCGGCAACACCTGTCAGGGCTTCGATTTCCTTCTTGAGGACGTCATCGGCGACGTTGCGCAACTGCACCAGCGTCGCGCTCCCGGACAGGCCGACGCGAACCACCGGATCCTGGGCCGGGTCGTATTTCAGAAGCAGGGGAATGGTCGCTTCGGAGGGCAGACGCACCAGATCGATTTTTTCCCGCACATCCAGGGCCGCGTAATCCATGGCCGTGCCCCAGTTGAATTCCAGGGTGATCTGGGACAGGCCGGCCTGGCTGATCGAATGGACCCGGCGCAATCCCGGCACCACCCCTACGGACTCCTCCAGAGGCCGGGTCACCAGGTTTTCCACATCCACCGGGGCGGTGCCCGGAAATTCGGTCTGGACGGTAAGACTGGGGTAACGGATTTCCGGCAGGAGGCGCATATCCAATCGGCCGAGGGCCGTAAGCCCGAACACGACGGCGGCCAGGGTCACCATCCAGACGGTCACCGGATGGGTCACCGCGTAACGGATAACTTTCATCGGATCACTCCGTGGTTGCCATGGCGGTCAGGTCGCCTGAGTCAGCGGCGGGATCTTCTTCTATTACGGGCGCCTGGCTATAGCCGACAGCCTCACCGTTAAGCGCCTCGACGCGCGATCCGGTCCGCAGTCCGCCCTGCCCCATGGTCACCACGAAATCACCTTCGAACAGTCCTTCGAGAATCTCGACGTGGCTCTCATCGTACAGACCGGTTTCGATCTCCACCTTGCGCACCGTGTCGGCTTCGGCGACAAAAACACTGCGCAGGGCTCCGTCCTCGACCAGGGCAATCTTGGGGATCGCCAGGGCTTCGTGGTGTTCATCCGTGGTGATGCGGACCTTGACGAATCCCCCCACGCGGGCCCCATCTGCGGATTCGTCCAGAAGCAAAGTCAAACGAACCGTGCTGGTGGCGGGATCGACCACGGGCGAAATCCTCTCCACGATGGCTTCCAGCGGGTTGTCCACCGCCTCGGGAGAAACCAGAACCCTCTGTCCCTGGGCGACTTTTCGGGCGATGGCTTCGGGCAGATGCACCCGGACTCGAAGCGGTGTGAAATCACCGATGGTAAAGGCTGGAGAGTTGGTGGCAAGCTGCTGGCCGGGCACGATCATCCGCTCGGTGATCCGCCCTTCGAATGATGCGCGAATCCGCGTGTCCTCGAGATTGATCCCGGCCAGATCACGTTCGGCCTTTGCCATCTGCCAGGCGGAATCCATGTCATCGAATTCCTGTTGGCTAATGAGTTCCTCGGCCAGCATCTCGCGACTGCGATCAAGTTGCCGCTTCTTGTCGGACAGGTTCAATACCGCTTTGCGAAGCTGAATACGCTCACGATCGTTTTCCAGTTCAGCCAGAATCTGATCCTCGGTGACCCAATCCCCCTCCTCCACGTTCAGGACGTGAACCCTGCCGCTGGTGCGGGAAACCAGTTCCACCAGCCGGTCGGCCTCGATGACGGAAGCCGCGCGGTAATACGAGGATATGCCCCGTCCTTCGACCAGACACAATTCCACAGGGATGGGCTTTTCCTGGGGCTCGGCATCGGGGTCGTCTTTTTCCGTGTCGGGTTCAT
The DNA here is from genome assembly GCA_023270185.1 of Candidatus Krumholzibacteriia bacterium. Taxonomy (GTDB): domain Bacteria; phylum Krumholzibacteriota; class Krumholzibacteriia; order LZORAL124-64-63; family LZORAL124-64-63; genus JAGLCY01. Next base: position 2,668 of record JAGLCY010000273.1, read on the forward strand.
CGACACCCGTGGTATCGGCGAACGCTACATCGGCTTCCTGCCCCGGCACCAGCGGCAACAATCCGGTTTGCCACAAAATGGAAGCGCCTCCGAGCACGACAACCACCGCCAACAGGCTCAGGATGATTTTCTTTCCGGGCATATTCATGGTCAGCTCCCCCAGAGCAAGCTTTTTGGTCTTCTCAACAAAATGGAGAAGTGGTCCTCGATTGGAAATTCGTTCGATCCGGCCACCAGAATTGAAGACGCATCAGAAGCAGCAAGGTTGCATCCCCGGCAAAAAATCGCCCCAATTCGGTGAATTCATCCCTCATACCCCCCTGCAGCCTGGAATTCCCGGCCCGACGAGGCTATTTTCAGGCTGACGAATCCAGATCAACCGGCACCAAAAATGAGGTCATTGCCATGAAGAAACTCGTCGAATGCGTTCCCAACATCAGTGAGGGCCGGGACCAGGGCGTCATCGACGCGGTGACATCGGTCATCGGTGAGGTGGACGGAGTGCACTTGCTGGACGTGGATCCCGGAGCCGAAACCAACCGCACGGTGATCACCTTCATCGGTTCTCCAACCGGTGTCGCCGAAGCCGCTTTCCGGGTCGTCAAGCGGGCTGCCGAACTCATCGACATGAGTAAGCATTCAGGCGCTCACCCGCGGCACGGGGCCACGGACGTCTGTCCTTTCGTGCCGGTCAGCGGCGTGACCATGGACGAATGCGTCGCGATCGCCCGCGAGGTCGGTCAGAGGATTGGCGAGGAACTCGAGATTCCGGTCTATCTGTATGAGGATGCCGCCTCCAGTAAATTCAGGCGCAACCTGGCCAATGTCCGCAAGGGTGAATACGAGGCCCTCTGCAACAAGCTCGGCACCGATGAATGGAAACCCGACTGCGGCCCCAACGTGTGGAATGATCGCGCGGCGCGGACCGGTGCCACCAACGTGTCGGCCCGCGGATTTCTGGTGGCCTACAACGTCAACATCAACTCCATGAGCAAAAACATCGCCCAGAACATCGCGCTGGACATCAAGGAAGCCGGCCGTGCCCAGCGCGACGACAACGGGAAACTGGTCAAGGATGACAAGGGCAAAAACATTCTTGTGCCCGGGCCGTACCGCCTCGAAGCCTGCAAGTCCGTGGGTTGGGTCATCCCCGAATATCAGCGGGCCCAGGTCTCCATCAACCTGGTCAACACGGCCATCACCAAACCCCACCAGGCCTTCGACGCCTGCTGCAAGTCCGCCCGGGATCGCGGCACGCGGGTCACCGGCAGTGAGCTGGTCGGACTGGTCCCCGAAGCCGACATGATCGCCGCGGGTAAACACTATCTGCGGCAGGCCGGCCAGTCGGCGGGCATTCCCCGGAAGATGATCATCGAGACAGCCATCCAAAGCATGGGCCTTCGGGAACTGACACCGTTCGATCCGGCCGAGAAGATCATCGAATACCAGGCCGGACTGAACGACGGTCCCCTGGTGAGCATGAGCAACCGCGAATTCGTGGACGAACTGTCCAGTGACAGTCCGGCTCCGGGCGGCGGTTCGGTCGCGGCCTTGTGCGCAGCCCAAGCCGCCGGCCTGGCTGCCATGGTCGCCAACCTGACCGTGGGCAAGAAAAAGTATGCCGCGGTCCAGGATCGGGTGAAGGTCATCGCCGAGCTGGGCCAGGACCTGAAGGACTTCTTCCTGGACGCCATCGACGACGACACCAACGCCTTCAACGCGGTGATGGACAGTTTCGGCCTGCCTAAGGCCACACCGGAACAGGCCAAGGCCAAGGATCTGGCCATCGCCGAAGCAACCCGTGAGGCGACCCGGGTTCCCCTGTCTGTCCTGGAAAAAGTGCCGGCTCTTCTGAAACTTTCCGCCGAAATAGGCGAGATCGGCAACGCCAACAGCCTCAGCGACGCCGGAGTCGCGGCCCTGGCCGGCATGGCCGGGGCCGAGGGCGCGTATTACAACGTGCTGATCAACCTGGAGTCCCTGCGGGAGCTTGATCAGAGCGCGGAACCGGAATTTCTCCAGGCCACCAGGCTGAGGGCCACCTCCGCCCTGGAATCCTGTGAAAAGTTGGCATCCGAAACTCGCCTCGCCATACGGGAGAAACTGGAATCCGTTCTGGATTCCTGAACCACGGTGTGGTTAATTCATCTGGTTGCCGGCGGTTCTGAACCCTCCGCCGGCTGTCTTTTGCAAGTGGGAACCCATCCAGACGGGAACCAAACCGAAAGGTCCGAACATGGCCCAGGCCTCTCCCCCCGATAAGAAGCAGAGCCCCCTTGAGGAAATCATCCAGCCATTCATCGACCTGGCCAATGCGCCCAGGGCACTGTGGGGCATCAATCTGGCCTACTTCCTCGAAGGATGGGTCTATTTCGGGATGCTCGGTTATCTGGCCATGCATTTCTCGGATTTCATCTTCAAGGGTGTTCCCAATGCCGACGTTGAATCCCACCACATGGTTCTGGTCCTGACCGCGGGAATCACCATATCGATGTTCTTCCTGGGCGGAATCGCCGACAAGAAGGGCGTCAGGAAGACCCTCCTTTCCGCTTTCGTGTTCCTCCTGCTCGGACGAGTGATCTGGTCCTCGGCACCTCTGTTCTTTCCCACCACAGGTCTATGGTCACCATTGCACATAATGACCATGGTCGGAATGATCGTGGTGGTCATCGGCTACGGTATGTACCAACCCGCCGCCTACGCGGGAGTGCGCAAGTTCACCAGCGGCAAGACAGCGGCCATGGGTTACGCGATGCTCTACGCCCTGATGAACCTGGGCGGCTGGCTACCGTCGTTTTTCAGCCCGATCCGACAATCCATCGGCATCACGGGGTCCTACTGGGTCTACACGAGCCTGACGGCAGTGGCCTTGATCGCCACCGCGCTGATCCTAACCCCAAAGGTGGAACGGGAAGCCATCGCCCGGGCCGAAAAGGAACGGGAGGCGGAAAAAGCCGCAGGTGAAAATGAAACGGGTAAGAAGAAGGAAGCTGCTCCTGAAACGCCCGTCGAACAGAAAACCAGTATCCCCACCCATCTGTGGGTCACCCTCCTGTTGATCGCCGCCTGCGTATATTTGTTGCCAAGTCCGGTGGACTACATCGTCTGGGCCGTTTTGGCGGTCTTTGTCCTGGCTGCCTTCCTGATCCCCGCCTGGGGCATGCCAATTCGCCTGTGGCTGGCCAACCATCCGTTGTCCAATACCAAATTTTTCTTCTTCATCTTCGCCCTGATTCCCGTGCAAACCCTGTTCGCCTACAACTGGCTGATTCTGCCCCAGTACCTCGAACGGGGCTTCGAGGGAAGCTTCATCAGCGATCGTTTCGAGTTGTTCGCCAACCTCAATCCGTTGCTGATCTTCATTGCCGTACCCATCGTCACGGCCATGACCATGAAGAAAAAAGTCTACAACATGATGATCATCGGTACATTCGTCATGGCGGCACCGGCTTTCCTACTGGCTTTGGGCACCAATATCTACACCCTGTTGGGATACCTGTTCATCATGACCATCGGTGAAGCCATGTGGCAACCGCGTTTTCTGCAGTACGCAGCGGAAATCGCACCTGAAGGCCGCACCGGCGCCTATATGGGCGTGGCGCAGTTCCCCTGGTTCCTGACCAAGGTTATCGTGCCCCTGTATTCCGGTCTCATGCTGCAACGCTTCGTTCCGTCCATCGGAGTCCGCAATCCCGAAACCATGTGGCTCGTTTTCGCCATCGTGGCCATGGCCTCACCGGTTCTCCTGGTGGTGTTCAAGGGTTGGGTAGGTGATTTGAAGACGAAGTCCAACTGACA
>JAGLCY010000274.1 GCA_023270185.1 Candidatus Krumholzibacteriia bacterium
TGTCAGTTGGACTTCGTCTTCAAATGCAGGGGTGGGTGAAACCAGATCCATATCTCTTCAACCATAGTCGACTATCTCTTCCGGACGTCCATGCGCGGCTATGCGGCGTCGCCTACTCAGGCCCGCCGCTTCTTCCGCGATTTATCATAACCATAATATTTCTGATCGTAATAATAGGGCAGGACCTCGCCGAGATTGTTGGCCACAACACCCAGGATATTCGCCCCGGCGCTGCGGAGAATTTCCACGCCCCGCTTGCAGACATCCTTGGGAGTCTGTCCAGCCATCACCATGAACAGGCAGCCGTCGACAGCGTCGATGAAATGCAAAGGATCGCTGACCGGCACCACGGGAGGTGAATCCAGCAGAATGATATCGTAGGTCTTGTGCATTTCCTCGACCAGATGACGGACCCGGTTCCCCCCGAAAAGCCTGCTGGGATGACCGCTGGTGGTTCCGGCGGGCATGAAATCCATGTTCTTGATCCTGGTAGGCCGGGCAGCCTCTTCAATGGACGAGTCCCCGTCGAGAAGGTTCGCGAAACCAGGAGAAACATTGCTCTGGAACACCGTATGCTGGACGGGGCGCCGGACATCGGCATCAAGCAAAAGGATCCGCGCGGGCATATGGTAGGCCAATACCAGAGCGAAGTGCAGCGAGAAGAGGCTCTTCCCTTCCCCCCGCTCGGCGCTGGTGACCATCAGGGACCGCTTGCGGTCGAGGTCGAGCTGCCGACCCACCTGGATCATGATCCGGCGCAGTTCGATGGCCATCGGTGATTCGATGTCGAACAGGTTGCCGACCCCGCCCCTTTTTGTTTTCTCCATTGCCATATCAACCTTTTTCAACTTCCGGCCACGCCGGGTTCGGTAACCGGCCTAGCTGAGCCGGGGATAAATAACCAGGAATCCCACCGCGCCGAGCGCGAGGATAACCAGGACGATGACAGCCCAACGCAGGATGCGGACTTTTTTGGTTTTTTCGAAATGATCGTCCTGAATGGTCGGCAGCGTGCCGATCACCTTCAACCCGAGGGTCCGTTCGATCTGTTCCACGGTCGTGAAGGAACGGTCCATGAAGATTGCCAGCACCACCAGCCCGAGCCCGATTCCGAGGGAGAGGATAGCCCCCAGAGCCATCAGCTTCATCTTGTCGGGTTCGACCGGAGTGCGGCTCAAATGGGGCCTCTGACGAACCTTGATCTGCATGCCGATCTCAGAGAGACTGGCTTCCAGATTCATGGTCTGCGAAGTGATTTCCCCCTGGATGGTCTGGACCATCCCCCTGGCGCGGTCCACTTCATCCTGCAGTTCGGCGATCCGCGCGGACTGCCCCGGTCGCCTGGTCCGGAAAACGCGGAACTCGTTGATTTTGGACCCCAACAGATCGATCACACGTCTCTTGCCGTTTCGGAACAGGGAAAAGTAGATGTACTGACTGACCTGATTCCGCTCCCGGGAGGCCAGGTTCGGCATATTGAGAGCGACAAGATCCACGATGCGGTTGTCCAACCGGGCCCGCAGCAAACCCTGCCTGGTTTCCAGGTCACGGGCGTCCTTGTCACCTTCTTCATAGAGCTGAAACTTCAGCCCCAGGTCCTCCATTTCAGAAATGGTGGCCCTGATGTTGGGATCGTTGTAATAGGTGGAGGTGCTGGGCGTGGAACCGAGGATCCCGCGCACGATCCGGCCGTGTTCCGCCAACTCGGTGGCATCCAGACCGTCGTATCTTACCTTGATCCCGGCCAGGTTGCTTTCCGCGACGCTCAGATTGCTCGCGTTGATGGGATTGTCCACCAGGGCTTCGGATGCCTCGTTGGTCTGGAAATCGAGCAGATTCTTTTCCGCGGCTTGCAGGTCTGCCTGATAGATTTCCAACTGCCGTTCGAGAAATTCCCGGGTGGAGGTACTGGCCACCATCTGCGATGCCCTGTACTCCTCCACAAAACGATCCACCAGGTAAGCCGCCAGTTTATGAGCCTGTTCGGGATCGGGGTCCCGCACGGCGATGCGGAACAGGCGATCGCCGTCCCTCTTGATCTTGATCATTGACCGCAGCCTGCTCATGGCCCGGCGCACGCTTTTGCCTTCCGACATGTCGGTGGCCACCGAATCGGGGACGGACTCACGCAGGGCATCGTGGAGGCCCAGTTCCACCACCATCAGTTCCAGGAATTCAGGCGACGTCAGCAACATGTTCATTTCATGGTAGGCCACCGCGTCGATGTTGCGGGCCCGGCCGTACCGGCGCGAAGGATCCTCCAGCAGACGGCTGTTCATCTTGTTGAACTTGATCTGGAGCTGACCGGAGGATTCGTAGATGGGCGTCATGGTCCTGATGACCACAACGGCCATGGACAGACACAAAATAAATGGTATGAAAAACAATAACTTGCGACGCCAGAAGGCGCGCAGCAAAGACATGGGGTCGAAGCCCGACCCGGCTGACTGGGATTCGTCCTGGAATGGATCCATCGAGTTTGTATCTCCTTGCCGGCATCGTTCGCGCCGGATGATCGATTTCCTGCTCTATTTAATCGTCCGGGAATCCGGACACCAAAGAAGGAAATGGCTCCAGAGCCGTTAGTCAGCGCACTTCGATCCAGAAAGGCATCATAGCCACAGGGCGTCCGTCCATCAATTCCACCGCCGCGAGGGTCCCGTCTTCACGCAGGGCCTCCAGAAGCAACGAGGCCGGAAGCCGGGTTGCCGTCTGGCTCCCCATCCCGGTCCAATCCGTAAGAGAACCCAGCAGGAGGGATATGCCACCGCCCTCACGCAGGGATTTGATGACCATCCGCTCCAGAAAGGTGAGTTCCCCCCCGAAAGTCCGCAGAGTGACCTTTTCCGAAGGATCGATCCCCAACATCCACTTGGCGGAATCCAGGGAACGGTGCAGACCGCCCAGCCCGTCAACCAGACCATTGTCCAATCCCTGCCGGCCCGTCCAGACCCGTCCCTGGGCCACTTCATGAACAGCATCCCTTGTCATCCCGCGGCCGTTGGCCACCTTGGCCAGAAAACGCTCGTAGAATTCATCCAGATATGTCTGGAAAAGTTCGCGTTGGGTCGGGGTGAAGCCGCCCTCGTCACTGAACAGCAGGGCATTGGCGCCGCGGGTGATGAATTCCCGGTTCACACCGATCTTCTCATACATCCCGCTGCGGTCCATCTTGCCGGCAAAGACCCCGATGGAACCGGTCAAGGTACCCGGATCGGCAAAAATCGAATCCCCGAGGCAGGCCACGTAGTAGCCTCCGCTGGCGGCAAGACCGCTCATGGAAACAATGACCGGTTTGGTTTCCTGGACTTTCCGGATCTGACGCCAGATGAGATCGCTGGCCAGAGCGCTGCCGCCGGGGCTGTCCACGCGCAGGATGACGGCATCGATGTCTTCGTCTTCCCCTACGGACTGAAGCTGCTCGACAACCGTCTCGCTGCCGGCCAGTTTGCCCTGGAAATTATCGTAGCGGCTGGGACCCGGCATGATGACGCCGCTGATAAATACCACGGCCACTTCGTAATCCGTGTTTCCCTGCTTGGGGTGATCCAGGCTGTAGTCAGTCAGATAGGTGGTTTCCTCGTCCGGAAAGTTCTCGTCCATCATTTCTTCGTAATACATGACCGTGTCGGCGAGTCCCGCGCCAACGGCATCCATGGCGGCGAACATGCCCTGGTCGACCCATCCGACGACGACCTCGCGCTCAACGCCACGGGAGAACGCAAGCATGTCCAGCAGGGCCTCGTAGCGGTCATCCACGATGGAGGTGATCATCTCCCGATTGGCGTCTGAGGCGGAAGACCTGGTCATGCGTTCGGGCGCGCTCTTGTAGGCGCCCACATGAACGAAGTCGGCTTTCATTCCCAGTTTTTCAAGGGTGTCGCGCATGAAGGCCATTTCCGCACTGAGACCCAGGACCATCAAGGTGGCTTCAGGGGAAAGGACGATCCGGTCCGCGGTGGCGGCCAGGGCGTAGTCCCGCGTGCCGCATCCATCCATGTAGGCGACAACCGTTTTGTCGTGATCCTTGAAGTTCTGGATTGCCTCGCGAATCTCCTCCACCTTGGCCCAATCGATGGCGGCTCCGCGCATATCCAGCATCAGGCCGGTGATGCGATCATCTTCCGCCGCCCGGTACAGTGAGAACAGGACCTCAGGCATGGTCATTTCCCCGCCACTGCGCACCTGGCCCCAGAATGAATCATCCCTTTCTTCGGGATAGTTTCCTCCCACCTCCCAAACCAGCACGCCCCCATCAATGGTTACGCTCTGCTCAAGATTCGACATCGTGTACCAAAGCAGACCGAAGCCCCCGCCGAACAGGACTGCCACCAGAATGAAAACTATCCAGAATTTCTTCATTTTCCTTGTTCCTTTTCGCGACAGAAAGCCGCCAGGGCACGAGCGGCGCGATCAATCTTGCGAAAGACCGGGATGCCCGCTTTTTCAATGATTCGACACATGGGGTCGTATATCTCTCCAGAATCGACCACAACCACTGCAGGTTTAGCCGAACCCTTGATAATGTCAACCATCAGGGACGGTTGCGAGTCCGGCCCAAGAATGTTTTCCCTGTGCGCGCCCGTCGGATCGGCCGGCAAATTGTCCAAAGCCGGAGTCACCGGAACCGATGAGAGAATGGCCACATCCACCTCCACACACTCCAGGATAGCCCTGCAACTAGTTGTGAAAGCAGCAGTTCCTGTCATGGGTGTGCAGTCGATGGGGTTGCTGCGGTGGGCGAATCCAGGCAGGACTTCATCGAGTTTGGCCTGGGTTGCCTCATCGAAAGTCGCCAATTCCAACCCATCGAGCTGGTCCATCACCGTGGAACACTCGAAGCCGGCGTTGCTGATGATCCCGGTCCGGTTGCCGGTCGCCGGTCGCCCGGCAAGCAGGGTGAAAGTCTTCAGGAGATCCTCGAACTCGTCGAGGGATTCGGCAACCGTGATTCCGGCGCTCTGCAGGCAGGCCCGCGCGACTGCGTAGTCCCCGGCCAGTGAAGCCGTGTGACTGGCGGCGGCGCGAGCGCCGAGAGCGGTCCTGCCCGCCTTGTAGATGATCACCCGCTTGCCCAACCGACGAGCCCGGCGGGCCTGTGTCAGGAACTTGGCTCCGTCTCCCGGTCGAAATCCCTCCACGTAACACGCCACAACATCAATGGCCGGGTCGCCGTTAAAGTGTTCGAGAAAATCCCCCACCGTCAGATCCATCTGGTTGCCAAAACTGATACTGGCGGCTGGTTGGATTATCCCGTCGTAATTACTGGCAAAGGTCACCAGATAGGCCCCGGACTGGCTGACAACAGCCAGGTTTTCACCCGCTCCGGGCCGGAAAGGAAGCTTGTACGACGGCAGGAAAAAAGTGTTGTAGTTGTCCCGGCTGACGATGCCCAGACAGTTCCCGCCCACCATAACGGGACCGCCTCCTGGACTGTTGTGCCCGCGCGTGAGAACATCCTCGATGGCATTGGCAAGGGAAGTCTCCCCCGTCTCGGCAAATCCTCCCGGAATCAGTATGATCGATTCCGCACGGTCCTTCTCAACCAAATCCGTGATGGCTTCGAGAGCTCCCATGGCGGGAATGGACACGACGGCCAAGTCGCATTTTTCGGGGAGATCCTCGACTGAAGAAACGCAGGGCACGCCATCGATTTCATTTTCCCGGTGGTGCACGACGTACAGCCGGTCAGGATCGATGCCTTCTGATTTAAGAAGATTCGCCAGGATGATCCGGCCGGGATTGGCGCCCCGGGCGCTGACACCCATGACCACGGCGCTGCGGGGCCTCAACAACGAATTGATCCGGCTTGCGGGACGCTTTCCACCTGACCACTTGCGCCTGGAAACCAGGCCAACCCCGTCCAGGGCCACCAGACGGCTTTCAGACGGCACCGCCGGGTTGATTTCCAATTCCTCGATGGTCCACGCGGAAGATCCGGCCGGACCGCAGTGCCGACCCAATTCCGCGAGCCCCATGACCGTATCAACAAGATCTTCCATCAAAAAGGGCCCCTGATCGTAGAGGCGCGAGGATGAACAAAGAATTTTGAGCACCGGATGGGCCAACAGGGATGCGCGCACTGTATCCGGATTCAGATCTTCGGCTGGAAAGATGACCGTGCTTTTCCCGGAATGGCCGTACCATTCGGTCAAAGTGCCACCGACACCCAGGACAACGCATGGTCCAAAAGCCGGGTCCTGTTTCAGACTGAGCAGCACTTCCTGCCCAGGGCGGTTGGGTTGGTGGCGGACAAAGGCGCCGGCCAGAAAACCCTCAACAGGCAGGGATCCGTCTCTTTGGGCCAGGTCCCCTTCCAGGGCGTTAACCTTTTCCTGAAGAAATCTTTCCGGATCGGAAACATTCTCGACATTCAGAACCTGGACGCCACCAACTTCGGTTTTGTGAAGGATGTCCCGGCCTACGACCTTAAGCAGGATCCGGTTTTCTTCACCTACCAGTTCAGCTCCCGCTGAGGCCCACTCAACAATCTCCGCCCGATCCGCACCCACCGGTAGGAACGCGGCGGAACAGCGCCCGATACCAAGAAGGTCGCAAATCCCATAGACCTCAAATTCGTTGAGCCGCAATCCCCGGGCCGGTTCTTCCGGCCAGGTCCGGCCGGTAACGATCCCATCCAGATACTCATCGATCCGGGTCATATCTCCCACGTTCACACTCCTTGTTCCAGACGACCGTTATCCTTGGTTCAGGCAAAGATAGATTCATGCCCACGGCAACCCAACAAAAAAAAGGCCCCCAACCGTATGGCTGGGGGCCTTGAAGAATCCGGCGGTTTCCTACTCTCCCACAGGGGCAACCCTGCAGTACCATCGGCGCAACATGGTTTCACTACTGTGTTCGGAATGGGAACAGGTGGGGCCCACGCGCTATCGCCGCCGAAAAACTCAGCCGAACGGTGCAATACCGTCGGCGTTGTCCTTGGACAACTGAATATGGAGAGTAGTTTGAGATTCATTCACATGCCATGCTCCTGTTGATCCCCCGGAAAATCCGGAAGGAAAAAAGGAGATGATTAAGCCGCACGGCTTATTAGTACCGCTCGGCTGAGCACATCACTGTGCTTACACCTGCGGCCTATCAACGAGGTAGTCTTCCTCGAGCCTTCAGGGGACTTGCGTCCCGGGAGATCTTATCTCAGGAGGGGCTTCACGCTTATATGCTTTCAGCGTTTATCCCTGCCGTACGTAGCTACCCAGCGATGCCTCTGGCGAGACAACTGGTACACTAGAGGTACGTCCATCCCGGTCCTCTCGTACTAGGGACAGGTTCCTTCAAATCTCCTACGCCCACGACAGATAGGGACCGAACTGTCTCACGACGTTCTGCACCCAGCTCGCGTACCGCTTTAAATGGCGAACAGCCATACCCTTGGGACCTGCTTCAGCCCCAGGATGCGATGAGCCGACATCGAGGTGCCA
>JAGLCY010000275.1 GCA_023270185.1 Candidatus Krumholzibacteriia bacterium
GGCGACGGTCCATGATCCCGTTCCAGAAATCCCATTCCTCATCGGGATTCCTGATCTCGATGGAGCGCTCCCAAGGGTTCCGCAGCCACCGCGACACCGCGGGCCGGGCCACCGAAAACTCATCCAGGCCGGGCCGCGGATCCACCCACACGCAGGCCGTCGAAAAGCGGGCTTGGCGGCTGTCATCAGGAACCCCCGACATCAAATCCAGCACCAAGGCCGCATTGCTGTCGTAGGTCGCCTCAGGCCCCGAAAACCGGGCGGCGAAAATATCCGGGAATCCGTTCAACTCCCGCACTTCAAGAGAAGTGTCGTCAGCCAGGGCGATCTCGCCGGTGAACGCGGCGGTGATCATCGCCTTGCGTGTGGCGTTGCCAAGGATGGTCGTTCCATCTTCGATCACATCCGGCAGCCCGGGATAATCCACCGCCGAAACAACCTGAAGGGCATCCCCTCGAAGACCTGCTTCAGTTCCCGCACCTTGTCCTCGTTGCGACTGGCCAGGACAACCTTACGCATCTCACCCATTGTGGTTTCCTACCTGGTTTCCAGGACCTGTCGCTGCAGATGGTTGATCTTGTCGATGGCCGCGCCGGCCAGGGTCACCATCTTGTCCAGTTGCTCACGCTGGAAGGGACGCACTTCGGCGGTGCCCTGGATCTCGATCAACCCGCCGCCCTCGGCCATGACCAGGTTCATGTCTGTTTCGGCGGTGGAATCCTCGCGGTAGTCCAGGTCCATCAGGATCTCGCCCTGAACGATGCCCATGCTGATGGCCCCGACCATGGTGCGCATCGGGTGCTTCTTCAGACGCAGCCGCGACAGCGCGTCGTACAGAGCGACGGCCGCGCCGTTGATCGAGGCGCAGCGGGTGCCGCCGTCGGCGCGGATCACGTCGCAGTCCAGGGTAATGGTAAGATCGCCCAAGGCGTTCATGTCGGTGATCGCCCGCAGGGACCGACCGATCAGGCGCTGGATCTCCATCGTCCGGCCGCTCTGACCGTTGCCGGCCGCCTCACGGCGCATGCGATCGCCCGTGGAGCGGGGCAACATGCCGTACTCCGCGGTGATCCAGCCCTGGCCCGAACCCTTGAGCCAGCGGGGCACTCCGTTGGCGATCGACGCGGTGCACACGATGTGCGTGTCCCCCATCTTGATCATGCACGAACCCTCGGCATGGGGCAGATAGTCGCGGGTGATGGTTGTCGGTCGCAGCTGATTGAATCCTCGTTCGCCTGCTCTTTCGATCACGTTCATCTCGTTCTTTCGGTTCAGTCGTTGCTGTCCGAGAAGGCTTCCATCTCGTCCAGACCTACGGTTATTACTTCTTCAATCGGCTTGCCCAGGAAACGGGCGCCGATCTCCTGGAATTTCCAGGGAATGTCGCTCAGGTAGAATTCGAGTTTGCCTTCGCGGCTGGTGTCGCCGCGCAGCAGGGCCAGCTCGGTCAAACGGTCCTGCGCGGCCAAGGCCAGGGCGTCGGCCGAGTCGACCAATTTAACATCCGGCCCCATGAAGCGCCCGATGTCATCTTTCAAAGCCGGATAGTGCGTGCAGCCGAGGATGAGCGTGTCCACCCCCGCGTCACGCAATGGCAGCAGGTATTCTTCGATCGCCATGACGGTCATGGCGTGGCCCATCAGACCTTCTTCCACCAGCGGCACGAACAGCGGACACTCCTGCACGAGGATACGGTCCTCACCCAAACCACCGGCCGCCAAACCTTCCTGGTAACGGCCCGACCGGATCGTGCCCGAAGTTCCGATCACTCCGACGGGGCCGCCGCGCGTCATTGCCAGCGCCGTTCGCACTCCGGGATTGATCACCCCCAGGATCGGAACCGGCATCGTCTCGCGCAAATGCTCCAACGCGAAAGCGCTCGCGGTATTGCAGGCCACGACGACCATTTTCACACCCAGTTCGACCAAAAGTCCGGCATCCTGGCTGGCGAAGGCGCGCACCGTTTTTTCGCCCTTGGTGCCATAGGGAACACGGGCGGTGTCTCCGAAATAGATGATGTCCTCGCCGGGCAGCCGCTCATGCAGGGCGCGCAGCACCGTAAGTCCGCCCATGCCCGAATCGAAAACTCCGATGGGCGCGACGGCATCGTTCTTATTGGGGCTCATCTACAACCACCTGCGGGGATCGAAGGGCCGGATCATGTCCAGGTTCCCGGCGAGGGTTTCCACCTGGGCGCCCTCGATGAGGATCACACAGCTGCGCGTGCCGGGAAAATTCAGGGCCACGGTGCGCAGGATCGAAGTCAGGGTCGCCACTTCGGCCGCGCTGCCGCCGGGATGCCCGGTGACCAGTTCCTGGCTGAAGTCCAGGACCACGGACTGGTCTTGGGGATTGACGAAGGCCCCCAGGGTGCGTGTGCCCTTGGGCATCGCGCTGATGGCTCCGCTGATTTTGGGCCCTTCGCAAAGCACCGTGATCAAACCGAAAAGATCTTCCCCGGGACGATCACGGCTGGGAATCTGACGCTCCTCGGTCACGTAACCGGAGGCGTCCCACTCGGGATAGACGAGCACCACCGCGCGGTCGCCGGAAACCGGAGAGTCCACCACGGATCCTGTTTCCAGATCGGCGAATTCATCCGGAACCTCGTCAACGTCCGGGCGCAAAAACCACCAACCGGCGCCGGCAACGGCCACGATCACCACGAACCACAACCAGCGGCTACTGGGGAAGCTCTTCTTTCTGGATTTTTTGGGCAGTTTCGAACGCCGCACCGATGTGCGCGGTCGCTGCCGGGGAATTTCATCAGTCATCGGCCACCTCCCCGCCGCTGCCGGTTTGCTCCCGGTAGGTCAGGATGGCGTCGCCGATGGCCTTGGCCAGCTCCCGCTGATATGAACTTTCACCCAGGCGTTTTTCCTCCTGGGCATGACTCAAAAATCCCAGTTCGATCAGAACCGCGGGCATGTAGGCCCCCACCAGCACCCGGAATCCCGCCTGGCGCACGCCACGGTTGGGCAAACCCAGGTCGCGTGTCACGTCGGCCTGGATGGTTTCGGCAAGCTGGCTGCTGCTGGAAATAAAACGGTTCTGCACCAGTTCCCAGACGATGAACTCCACATCCCCAGCATCACCGTCGGGACCGGTCGACCGTCCGGCCTGGTTCTCGGCCGCTTCCACGCTTTTGGCCCAGTCGCTCCGGGCCGGCGACAGGAAATAGGTTTCCAGACCGTGGGCCCCGTCGTTGAACCAGCTGTTGCAATGCAGGCTCAGGAAAAGATCGCCTCCGGAACTGTTGGCGATCTCGGCGCGATCGGGCAACTCCAGGTACGAATCATTGTCCCGGGTCAGAATCACTTTCAGATCGCTTTCCCTCTCCAGATAACGCCGCAGCTCCTTGGCCACCCCCAGATTGACGTCCTTCTCCATGATGCCCCGCCGGCTCACCGCGCCCACGTCGTGGCCGCCGTGTCCGGGATCGATCACCACGGTCTGCACATCGATGCGGTTGGTGACATCGACAGGACCCTGCTCGATGTTCACGTTGGCGTGGCCACGCGGCACCGGGTCGGGCATGGCCGAGACCTGTTCCTCTTCCAGGACAACAACGATCTCGCGGCCCTCGTCCGCCGTGTAGGTTCGGTAGCGGCCCACCAACTGGTCCACCCGGATGGTCACCGTGGCGTAATCACGGTGCTGGCGACTGCTGACCGACTGCGTCAAACCCCGCCGGCTCGACGAACCGACGACCGAAGTGTTGACTTCGCCCCCGTAGATTTTCAGGTCGATGACCCCGGAACGCGGACTGCTGGTGCGATAACCCAGGGGTTCCCG
>JAGLCY010000276.1 GCA_023270185.1 Candidatus Krumholzibacteriia bacterium
GTGTCGGCGTTCCAGGCGACACGTTCACGCGTCTGCGGCCCGACCACCTGCTCCAGGAAGACCATCGGCAGCCACAGGTCACCATCGAAATCGAGCACGGGCACCGGCAGCAGCATTTCGCCGTCCCCGGTGACCACCACTCGGCTGCCCGCGGTCACACGGAAGGTCCGCGCTCCCACCTTCAGGTCCAGATGCCGCAACTCTCCCTGCCAGTAACGCCCGGCCTTGAGAATCGTCGCCAGAGTGGCCGAACGCACGTACATCTCCTGCGAATCAATCAGCAGATAGCGCCCCATCGCCCGGCGGGTTTCCCCGGTGGCCTGGTACTTGATGTTCAGGGGAATGCTTTCCGCTTCAGGATTGACCCGGGCATAGGCCAATGGATCGAGGTAGGTGTCGCCCCCAGCGGCGCCGGTCTGGGCCACCGCGCCGGCTGAAGCGAATGCAAGTAGCAGCAACGCCAACAGAATAGTTGCAGGCGCTTTGGTGTGATGGGATTTAATCGGCTGCATGATGATGGAAAATCTCCCGGCTACCGGCGGCCAAGTTCCTTGTCGATCCGCCGCTGAACATCCTTTTTTGCCTTGGCGTCCCTCTTGTCGTGTAGTTTCTTGCCGCGGCCCAGACCGATCTGGATCTTCACCAGGCCTTTTTTGAAATAGAGCTGCAACGGCACCAGGGTCAGTCCCTGCTCCTCGACCTTGGGCCGGATTTTCCTGATCTCCCGGCGGGTGAGCAACATCTTGCGGCGCCGGAACGGTTCGTGATTCTCGCGGTTGCCCATTTCATAGGGGCCGATGTGCATCTTGACGATCCAGGCCTCGCCGTCGCGGATCTCACCGTAGGCATCGCCCAGACTGGCCCGCCCGTTGCGCAGGGCCTTGACCTCGGTGCCCATCAGCACCAGGCCCGCCTCCCACGTCTCGAAAATCTCGTACTCGTGACGAGCCTTTCGATTTTTAGCGATGACTTTGATGCCGGTGGGTTCACTCTTGCGAGCCATGTCTGCTCCATGATGACAGCCCACCATACAAAGGTCAGGCCCATTTTAAATTAGACCGTGAATATACCTTCCATATGCCCACCTGCAAATCACGGATTTTGATGCCCGCGGGTTGACAGGAAAGATTCAAGCGGCTAGATTGACCGCCCGTCCGAACGGAAATCCGAATCGGACGTGTGAAAGTGTGCCCAGGTGGCGGAATTGGTAGACGCGCTACGTTCAGGTCGTAGTGGGGGTAACCTCGTGGGAGTTCGAGTCTCCCCCTGGGCACCACACTTTCCAATTACTTAAAATGATTCCCTGCCCGCCTCTCCCTGCACGGAGAGGTTTTTTTGTGCTTTCCGGCATGTTTTCTGCATTTCTCATCCTGAGATACCCGGGCCGGCACGGCCCAGAATGAGATAATCCAGTGGGAACAAAAGGCTTATCGACGATAATGCCAATCCCGCGACCCGGAGGCCACCATGCGCTGGATCGATATCATCCTGCCCGAACCGACAATTCACCAGGAATTGGACACCCGGCTGGCGGCCGCGGCAAGACTTGCGGCGGAAATTCCACCTCTCCAGGATCAATACGGCCTGGATTCGGTCCGAGTCATCGAAATAATGACAAAAGCCGGCCAGGAACTATTCCAGGGAATCATCGCGGCTGATCCCGAGGCATTTTCCTCATCCAGGGGATCGGAAACCCGCGAAACCCCGGCCCTTGGCCAGCCCGAACATGACGAACTTGTCGGATATCATATCGTGGCCTCCCCGGCCCGGGTGGGCCTGCCCTGGTCCTGGCTGCACAACGGCGTGGGTTTCCTTTTCGAGAAACACCCCATCTGCTGCGCGACCCATGGCTCCGGTCTGCCGGAAGGCAGCCTGCATCGGCCCTGGATGCAACGTCTGACCCGGGCCCGTTTCCTGGTGGGTGAAGAAGGCGGCGACACCCTGACTGAAACCATCGCGCAGCTCCGGCCCGACGATGTCGGCCGGCCCGAAATTCTCTTCGTCCCCGGCCACACGGACCGGAAAAGGCGCAAGTTGATCTATCGCGAAGCGGAATTGATCGAGGCCGCAATCGAACACGGTTGCCGGGGGGAAACCCTGCTCGACCTGGATCTTCCCCTGGAGCCGGTCACACCGAGCGATCTTGTCACTCGTGGCCTTCAATACCAGGCAATCCACTTCGCCGGCCCGACCAGCCAACCCGCGCGGCAAAGCGATCCTTTCGGCGAATTCTGGATGAACTGCCTGATCGAGGAAACGACCCTGCCCGATGCGCGCGAGTTGGAAGATGCCCTGGGTATGGAAGGCGAGGTCCTGGGTGTCGATCCGGTGACGTCCCTTCTCGACGATATCGTGAAAAGATACGAGACAGCGGGTTCAGTGCTCGAATCGGTCACCGTCGGCGGCGGTGGAATCGACCGTCAGGCCTTTTCCGGAATCCCGGCCCCCAATGCCCCGAGCCGGTCATGGCTGCTGGACGACGGTCCGGTCAACCCTGAAAACATGGAACGGTGGGGCACCCTCCCTCCCCTGATCTTCTCCAACAGTTACAAGGCCCTGCCCGAACTGGGACACCGTTTCGTCCGGTCGGGCGCGTCGACCTTCATCGGACCGGTCGTTCCGTTGTTCAGCCGCCCGGCCAGGATATTCGCCGGCCACTGCTACGGCGCGATGGGTGAAGGATGGGGCGCGGCCGCCGCCGTTTGGAAGGCTTCCCGGACTTGCCGTCAGGAATTGGGTGTGGATCATCCGGCCTGGCTCAGCTACGGAATCCAGGGCTACGGACAACTGGCTCTTCAATACTTATAGCCTTCTTCAATCAGCGGAATAACGCTTGATCAGGGCGATCAACTCGTCGTGGATCAAGCCGTTGGTCGCCACCAGGTCGGGCCCGCCCAGCTGGTATTCGTTCCCAAGATGATCGGTAGCCCTGCCTCCCGCCTCACGAATCAGCAACAGGCCAGCGGCCACGTCGTGAAGGTGGATCGCTTCAGTGAAACTGCCCACCAGGGCGTCGTAACTGCCGGACGCCACCCGGGCCAGCTCCAGGGCGATGGCCCCCACCTTCCTGATTTTCATGGTCTCCAGGAACAAGGCCTGCAACAGCTCCGGGTTCTGGACAAAGCGACCCTTTTTCTTGAGCTGGGTGCCCACCACCGCATCGACCAGGCGGGATCTCGCGCTGACGGAAATCGACCGGCCGTTGAGTCGGGCTCCTCCACCCGACGTGGCGGTGAAGGCGTCGTCAAGCAATGGTTGGTAGATGCATCCGGCCAGCACCTCATGGCCTTTCATCAGACCAATGCTGGTGCAGAAACCGGGCAGACCCAGGGCGAAATTCAGGGTGCCGTCCACAGGATCCAGATGCCAGGTTCGGCCGGACGACCCCACCGGACCGGTGCCCTGGAAATCCGACCCCAACTCCTCGCCCACGATGCCGTCCGCTGGAAATTCCGCGCCGATGCGCCGGCGCAGCATTTTTTCGATTTCCAGGTCGGCCTCGGTTACCGCCTGCCGACCCTCCTTGAATCGAAGCTCACCGGTCCGACGATAGTGACTACTGGCAATATCGCCCGCCTCACGCGCCCACCTCAGCATGGTGGCTTCCAGGCCGGGCAGGTTGTTCGTTTCGGATTCAGCCATGGAATGTCCTCATGTTCTCCGCCAATTCCGCGGATCCCTGTCTTACGTTGGCAACGATCGCCGAACCTTCTGTCCGGGCGGCATCTTTAATATTGGATTCATCATTCATAAGTATGCAACCCCCGGGCTCCCGATTTCGTCATTGTAACGTAATAGATGCCCCGGCTGGAAATACAGGGTATATTTTCCAGAAGAGACCGGGAACTTCAGGCGGGGGCCGCATGTTAGCGATTCATCCCCGCGTCATGAACCGACCAGTTCCGGACAACGGCCGGGTCGGGATACAAAAACGGAGCGCCATGCCGCCGGAACGGCTGCACCCAAATCCCATGTCGGGAGTATACAGATTGCTCACGTCCCGGGGCACTCATCTTGCCATAGGAGTGCTCACGGTGCTTGGCGTGCTGTTCAGTGGGTATGACGCCACCCGGACCCGCCCCAGCGATGGAACCGTCTGGTTGCTCGGCCGCCCCCAACTCGAAGTCCTCGATGTGGTTTCCCGCCAGACCGGCCCGCCGACGCCCTTGTTGCGGGGCGATATTATCGAAGGCATCGCCGCCACCTTTTTCAATTCTCCCCAGAAAGCCGCCCAGGTCCTGAAGAGCCAGACTCCCGGAACGACCGTCACCTACTTTATCCGCCGCGGCGAAATTCCCATGACGGTGCAGGTTCCCCTGACCTCCACCCGTGTGAATATCCGGGACTACTCCGTGAACGTGGTTTTGGCCCTGGTGTACCTGATCATCGGGTTCGCTGTATATCTGCGCAGCGGCAACGAGCGCCCCGCCGGCCTGTTCTTCCTGCTCTGCATGATGTTCGCCCTCTACTTCATGACGAACCTGCAGCAAGCCAGCTATTTCCTCGGGGCCATCATCACCCAGAACATGGGAGCCTTCGCGCGCTTCATGCTGCCCGCGGTGTTCCTGCATTTCTTCCTGGTTTTTCCCCGCAAGAAACTGACGCTGACCAGGCACCCGTTTTTGGCGCCCCTGCTGTACATCATGCCCCTGATGTTCTACTTCCGGTTCACCCTGGACCAGTTCATCGGCGCCGAAGGGGCCAAGATCACTGCCACCAGCTGGATCGTCCTGGGAATCTATTACGTGTTCGGACTGGGCGCCCTGCTGCACGGCTACTTCAGCTACCGCGACCCCCTGATGAGGCAGCGCGTCCGTATCCTCACCTTCGGCACACTGGCCGCGGTGATCCCTTTCCTGATTTTCAAGATCGGGCTCGAGGAACTGACCTTCAAGACGGGCCTGACTCGGCTGGGAGCCGTGCCTCTGGCCGCCATCCCCATTTCTTTCGGTTATTGCGTGGCCCGTTATCAGGTCCTGCAGATCGATCTGTTGATGAAGCGCAACCTGTCCTACGGGTTGTTGACGGGGTTGATCTGGATCGTCTACCTCGGCGGCGCGTGGTGGCTGGGCAGCCATGCCTTGACCCTTGTTCCCGGATCCAGCCCCCTGGTCGCCGCCGGCACCACCCTGGCCATCGCCGCGGCCCTGTGGCCGGCCCGGTCCCGCGCCCAGCAATCCCTCGACAATCGGTTCTACCATTCGCGCGACAACATGGCCGCGCTGATCGAGGAATTCAGCAAGGAAATTCCCAGGCTCATCCAGCGGGACCAGTTGCTGAACAAGGTCGGCCGGCGGTTGCGAGACGTCCTCGATCTGCCGGGCATGGCGGTTTATCTCGTGGATTCGGAGGGCGGTTTCCCCACCTTCGACCTGGTGGGCAGGGTCCGTGGCAAACCCCAGGTTTCGGATCTTTCAGAGGATTTCGATGAAAACCGGGATGAGGTTCGTCAGGACAGGGAAATCAGGTACCCCAGGCAGCTGGTGCTTCAGTCGGTGGCCCAGGTTATGCAGAACCATGGAGAACCTTTCTGGACCGAAGCGGGAGACCTCGAATTGGTCGACGAACGTCAGGCCATCACCAGGGAACAGGCCGATCTCAAAGCCAGGGCCAAGGAACAGCTGTTCCTGATGGACAACGGCATCCAGCTGTTGATCCCCATGGTCACCCAGGGCCGGCTGGTCGGGATCGTCGCTCTGCCGCGTCGCTCCGGTGACGGCGAATACCAGGTCCATGAGCTGCAGCTTTTGACCATCGTGGCCGGTCAGGTCGCCCTGCAGATCGAGAACTCCCGCCTCTACGAGGAAGAGATCGCCAAGCAAAAGCTCGAGGAAGAGATGGCCATGGCCCGCCAGATCCAATCCAGGTTGCTCCCGACCACCCTGCCGGCCATCAAGGGTGTGCAGATGGACGCCGTGAACATATCGAGCAAGCAGGTATCCGGTGACTACTACGATCTGATCGAGAGGGATGACGGACGTCTGGCCATCATCATCGCCGACGTAAGCGGCAAAGGCATGCCCGCCTCCATCCTGGCCTCGAATATCCAGGCGGCACTGCGCGCCCAGTGCTACACCTGCGAATCACCGGCGCTGGTGCTTGAACGAATCAACCTGCAGATTCATGCCAGCACCGACCCGCAGCATTTCGCGACCCTGTTTTTGGCCGTGTTCGATCCCGAAACGCGCGGGTTGATCTACAGCTCCGGCGGCCACAACGCTCCGGTCCTGATGCGGAATGACGGGAACCTTGAACTTCTGGAAAAAGGCGGGCTGCCCCTGGGCGCTTTTGATTTCGGCACCTACGAAGAAGGATCGATCATGCTGGATGACGGCGACCTTCTTTTCCTCTACACGGACGGCTTGACCGAGACCAAGGATCCTACCGGCGAAGAGGAATACGGCGAGGACCGACTCAATCGTCTGCTTTACAACCAGCGGAAAGATGACGTGTCGGAGGTTTTCCAGACCGTGAACAGTGAACTGGCGGAATTCAGCGGTCGTGAGGACGCCGATGACGACATCACCATGGTGGGTTTGAAGATTGTGGCCACGAGCGATGTCGTGGTAACCGAAGGCGGTCGTCCCTGACCTCCTGCCGACCGAAATATTTCTGGTGGAAGTGCAACAAATACGGGAGTTTGCCCGTAGAATCCCTGTTGCTTGTGGTGGCGAACCCGTTTTTGGGGTGTGCGATTGCCCTGTGACTTCTGGATGGAGGCGTCGTTTTGAAGTGGATGATCATGGGTTTGGTTGCTGCCTTAGTCCTTATCGGACTTGGCTTTGGACTGACGGGTGGAAATGGACACGATCATATTTCCGACAGCCCCGAAGCCATCCGCCTCTGCGAGGAAGGTACCGAGGACCTGAACGCTTTCCGCTGGCAATCCGCCATCAAAAAACTCGGACAATCCCTCGAACTGGACCCCACCCTGGCCGAAGCCTCCATTTCCCGGGCAACCGCCTTCAGCCGACTGGGCGAAAAGGAAGAAGCCAAGGCTGAGGCCGCTCGCGCCGACAGCCTGACCGGGGCGATCGAAAATGACCAGCGCCGCATGCTTGCCCAACTCCGACTCAGCGGTTGGCATAAATCCCAATCCTATGGAATGCGTGACTCCATCCTGGCTCGCCTGGAAACCGAAGTCCCCGACAATATCCACGTTCTCGAGGCCAAGGCCGGCAACGCCATGATGTCCGGTGACGATGACGATGTCGAGAACGCCTGGCTGAGAGTTCTGGAAGTCGATCCCAACTACGCCGGCAGCTACAATAATCTCGGCTACCTGGAACTGAACCGCGGCAATTACGAGAAGGCCATCGAGTACATGCGGAAGTACGCCTTCCTGGCTCCGGATCTGGCCAACCCCCATGATTCCCTCGGTGAAGTCCTCATGGTTATCGGCCGCTACGAAGAAGCTGAATCCGAATTCAGGACCTCGATCAGGATGCAGCCCGATTTCTACCATTCCCTGATCAACCTGGGCAAAACCTACATCTCGCGCGGGCAGCTTAAGACGGGGCTGGACATCCTGGAAAAGGTCCGGGGCCAGGTGGCCAACAGTGAAATTCAGAGGAAGGTTGATTACGACATCGTGAGAACCTATCTGGTGGCCGGTCTTAATAAAGAGTTGGGCCGCATGATCGAGATCTACAGCGGCCGTTATCCCCAGGACGAAAACACCCCCATTTACCGCGGTATAAACATGGCCTACTCCGGCAAGGTGGAAGAGGGCCGGGCTGTCCTGGACTCCACCCTCGCCGTTTGGCGCAGCGGCGGGGAATACGAGAAATATCCAATGGCCAAACAGAACATCGACTCCGCCGCCTTCCAGTTCACCGCCCTGTTGGCCGATGTGGTGGAGGATCATGAACTGGCTATCGAAAACTGGGGAAAGGCCGTAGCCCTTCTCGAGGGATCCAAATCCTTCCACGACCAATGGTATGCAAGATTCCGGTGGGCATCCTCGCTTCACGCGGCCGGCCGTTCCGATGAGGCGCTCGAAATCATCGATCCCGTCCTCGCGGTCAATCCGCGACTCATCAACATTCTGGTTCTCAAGGTCGAATGTCACCTGGCCCTGCGGCAGGGAGATCAGGCCCGGCAGGCTCTCGAACAGCTTCAGTGGAGTATTGCAAAATCCGACCAGGACTTCCCCGCGCGGCTCCGAGCCGAAGAGTTGGCTCTGCAGGTTTCCGCTTTAGCCGTCGGCGACTGATCTCCTGGTTCATGCTTTGGTCATTTTTCGGGACGCGGGGCCGCTACATCCATGTAGCGGCCTCGCTCGCGTTCAGGGCCCTCCCGCCATCCTGGCTCCGGACCCTTCTCGACGCCCGGCAAATGACCAAAGCATGAACCAGGAGATCAGCCGTCGGCAGCAGACCAAAACCTGCAAACTCTTGCTTGGCAGGTGGGTGGGGCGGAAAGGAACACCTGTATCCAATGGGGCATCCGCAGGCCCGGAGCCAGGATGGCGGAGGGCCGAGGACAGAGAGGGCGCTGCATGGATGCAGCGCCCTCGTCCCCATTGGATACAGGTGTTTCTTTCCGCCTCAGGTACCTACCTAGACCTCCTGGAAGAAGTAGGGTCCCAGGCACTGCACGATCTTGTCATAGGTCTCCGGGTAAAGTCCCCAGACCGTGGCGGCCACCGAGCTGAGCAGGCTGTTTCCGTCCTGGGGCGTGAAGCAGTAGCCGCTGATGGTTTTCCCGTCCTCCGAAACATGGAACGTATCGGTGGGCATGACCGACTGGTTCAGGATGCGTCCGCAGAAACCGTGATCCCGACCGAAGGAGAACACGCTGTTGGCGGTGGTCTTGTAGGTGACGGCTACCCGGTCGTCATCGACAACCCGCTGAATGATCTCATCCTTGGTCACGGGCTTTTCCACCTTCATCGTGAACTGGATGATGTGCATGAGCTGACTGTTCATCTTCATGGCGCTGCTGAACAGGTTCATATCGTACTCGGGACCCTTGGTCTGGTAGAGATGCCAGGCGTCACGCGCGTGATGTGTTCCGAACCGCTGGTCCTTGTGGTTTCCCACCTGAGGACTGGG
Source organism: Candidatus Krumholzibacteriia bacterium (assembly GCA_023270185.1). Lineage (GTDB taxonomy): Bacteria > Krumholzibacteriota > Krumholzibacteriia > LZORAL124-64-63 > LZORAL124-64-63 > JAGLCY01. The sequence goes on from JAGLCY010000276.1 coordinate 9,057, forward strand.
AACGAACTTGTCGTCCTGGCTGATGTCATTGGACCGCCTAATGCAGATAAAACGGCCTTCCTTCAGGTTTTCCGGGCCCTGATCGGCGATACCGAACATCTTGATCAGCACCGAAAGATTGTGGGTGTTGCAACTGACGATCTGCAGGTACTTGTCCTTGCCGACATCCAGCACCTCGTCGTTGATGCCGCGGGCGTACTGCTTGCCGAAGCCGAACTCGCTGCCCTGGGCGATGAACAGGTCGGTACTATCCTCGTATTTCTTGTACAGGTTTTCCTTCATGTCGTTGCCGCTGGGCGTACAGTCGACCACGACCTTCGACGCTTCCATGGCATCCTCGGTGATGTATTCGACCTTCAGACCCAACTTTTCGAATCCCGACACCCGATCCTTGTCCGTGACCAGGCGCGCGCCCCGGCGCAGAAGGTTCTGGACCTTGCTACGGTCGGTCATCAGCGGTGTTCGCTTGTGGAAAAGAACCTCGTCGATGCCCAGTTGGGCTTTGAAATTACAGAGCAGACCGATCAGAGGCTCACCGATGGTTCCGGTTCCGATGACAAGAACTGATTTTGACCCGAGCATTAGCTTCTCCTTTTTCCCTTTGGGGACCGCTTACGGTTTTTCGAACCGCGGCGGCAATCAGGCTTCGGGTAGCGCCCATCTTTCATGGGGCAACACCTCGACAGGCCGGGCGAAGAATTTATCCGCCGGATAATTAAGGAAGTTACTCACTCTGCTGGTATAGATACAAGCAAATTCCATGATCTGGCGTCCAAGGCGGCTGGCAGCCCTCCCCTCGCGGAACAGGGACTCCCAGTGGGGGTTCAAGACCGACCGCAGGTTGCGCTGCAGACGGGCCCGCCGCCCCAGGGTGTCACTGACCAGTTTGTCCAGATCCCTGATGCGATCGGGGGAACCGTCGGCAACCGCCCGCAGGTGGTCACGCTCCATGATCAGATCTTCCAGCCGATCCTCCAGAACGGCCAGCGCCTGCCAATCATCCCGCAGCGGACGCATGGCCGCCACTTCCTGCTCCACCTCGGGAACGATCATGGCCGTGCGCCAGCCGACACTCTTCTTGCTGCGCAGAATGTCGCCGAAGGTATGGTCCCCGAAGTAGAGGATCTCATCGCCGCTCGACCCGATTTTCTTTTCCAGGAAAAACGAATCGCCGCCCACGTAACAATGGCCTTTGCGGTTCGGCATTTGTTTGCAGGAACCCGCCTCCACCGGTTCGCCGTCACCGCGCTTCACGAAAAATCCGGGCTTGCGGGAAAAGCAGACCACAAGGTCGAAAAGATCTTCCCAGGAACCGGTGGCGCCGCCGATCAGATGGTCCATGACGGCCGCCGTGTAGGTCACTTCCGAATTCGTGAGCAGGAAGAGTTTCTTGCCGGCTGCCCGGTACTTGTCCAGCGTGGGCACCAGGTCGGTGTCCTTCAGGAAGTAGGCATCCAGGTCCGCCGTGATCCGGGCCTTCAGCGATCCGTCCGCGTGAAGCGTATCCACCGCGTCCCGGATGTCGTCATACAGGGTGTGGAAATCCCCGGTCAGGATGCCGGGCGATTTTTTCTTCAGCTCCACAAGTCCGGCATAGAGGCAGCCTTCAGGCAGATCGAAAAGGGTATCGAAGACTCGATACCGGGTGGTTCCAAGGCGAATTCCTCCCATGGGATACCGGCTGCGCCGTTCCTCCCTTTCGAGAAACCTCCGGCCGTGACGTGCCCGGGTGACGTGATTGAAAGCGTCGACCTTCACCAGGTTGCCCAGCTTCTTGTCCACCACCAGACCACGGATGGCCGCCTCCGGCTCCCAGGCGATGGAGCGTATTTCCTCGGGATAACCCTTGCCCCTGATCAGGGCATCGATGGCCATCACGAAACTCAGGTGGTTGAAATTATCGGTATTGTAGACAGCCAGGGTGTGGTCCATGTCGAAGCCGACGGCCTCGATGGAACCCATGCGCAGGTTGCGGTTGGTGAACACCCGTCGGCGTGGCGGCGGATCCAT
>JAGLCY010000277.1 GCA_023270185.1 Candidatus Krumholzibacteriia bacterium
ATGGCCTGCCCCCCGACGGCAAGATCCATTTGGCGGGCTTCGGTCTCTTCGATCCGGTCAGGTGAAGATTCACTCATGTCAATCTCTTTCGATGGTGTTTGCCAACCATGTTGTCCCATCCCCATTCCAACGGGCTATAGGATAACAAATAAATGACGCCGGGACATCGACCCGGCGCCATTTATGGACTTTTTCTGGAAATCCAGCCCGGTAGGCCGAGCCCCGTTTTATCCGGGCAACTCCTACTTCTTGCCGTAGGTGCTTTCTCCGTAACGCTTACGGAAGCGCTCGACGCGACCGGCAGTATCAACAATCTTCTGCTGTCCCGTATAGAAGGGATGGCAGTTGGAGCAGATTTCGACGTGGAGTTTGTCCTTGGTCGAACGGGTCTGGATCACGTTGCCGCACAGGCAAGTGATGGTGCAGTCCACGTATTTCGGATGTATGTTCTTCTTCATTGTCCTCACAGCCTCTATTCCTGCAATAATTGCCGGCATTTCTCGTCCGACATCTAAAGTCCGGTTGAGGCCAAAAAGAAATAAGGAATAGGGCTTATAGCAAGAAAATTTTCCCGTTTCCCACCTTGCCCCAGCCCGAATTAGGCGTTCATGGCGCCCAGGAACTGCTCGTTGTCCTTGGTCTTGCCCAATTTGTCGATAAGGAATTCCATGGCTTCAATCGGGTTATAATCGCTCAGATACTTGCGCAGAACCCAGATTTTGGCCAAATCCTTGCCCTCGATGAGCAAATCCTCCTTGCGGGTACCCGATTTGAAGATGTCGATGGCGGGATAGACCCTGCGTTCGGCAATCTTGCGGTCCAGGACCAGTTCCATGTTGCCGGTGCCCTTGAATTCCTCGAAAATCACTTCATCCATACGGCTGCCGGTCTCGATCAGGGCCGTGGCGATGATCGTCAACGACCCGCCGTCCTCGATGTTCCGCGCCGCGCCGAAGAAACGCTTGGGCTTCTGCAGGGCGTTCGAGTCGACACCGCCGGAAAGAATCTTGCCCGAATGCGGCACCACCGCGTTATGGGCCCGGGCCAGGCGGGTGATCGAATCCAGCAGGATCACCACGTCCAGGCCGTTCTCGACCAGACGCCTTGACTTGGCCAGCACCATGTTGGCCACCTGCACATGACGTTCAGCCGGCTCGTCGAAAGTCGAGCTGACGACCTCGCCGTTCACCGACCGCGCCATGTCCGTCACTTCCTCGGGCCGTTCATCGATCAGCAGTACGATCAGGTGCACTTCGGGATGATTGGTGGAAATGGCATTGGCGATTTTCTGGAGGATCATTGTCTTGCCCGCCCGCGGAGGGGACACGATCAGACCGCGCTGTCCCTTGCCGATCGGGCTGAGCAGATTGATCAACCGGGTTGTCATGTTCTTGGAGCTGTGCTCCAGATTGAGGATATCTTCGGGATACAAGGGAGTCAGGTTGTCGAAGAGAGTGACTTTTTTCGCAACCTCGGGGTCGTTGTAGTTGACCGACTCCACTTTCAAGAGGGCGAAATAACGTTCATTGTCCTTCGGCGGACGCACCTGGCCGGAGATGGTATCCCCCGTCTTCAAGTCGAATTTCTTGATCTGGGAAGGGGACAGGTAGATGTCATCGGGCCCGGGCAGATAATTGAACTTCGCCGAACGCAGGAAGCCGTACCCCTCGGTCAGCACCTGCAACACACCTTCGGCGTAGATCAAACCGTTTTTTTCGGTCTGTCCCTCGAGAATCTTGAAGATGAGTTCAGACTTGCGAAGGGTGCTGAGCGCCTCGATGTTCATATCGCGAGCGACCTCCACCAGCTCGTGAATGTTCATCTCCTGAAGTTCCTTGATGTCCATTTTGCTCCTAGAACCTGACAGTTTACTGAAGTGATGGTGCAAACACCGGGCGTGCCGTGGCAGCCCGAATGGATGGGAAGAATTCCCTGAAAAAAGTGTGGTTGTTCCCTTGGGTATTACCGCAGTGCGGGCATTCGTGCCCTGTATAGATGCCCCAATCATAGCACAAAACGTGCGAGAAGGCCATGCACCTGGTTTATTTTTACAAAACCCCCGTACGCCTACTGTGGGGCGCTCTGGAGTTCCTCGAAGGTCTTGTTGTTGGTTTCCGCCGCGGCGAAATCGCCCAATTCGAACTGGGTCAAACTGAGATACAGGAAACCTTCGGCCGTAGTCGGGAAATTATTGGTCATGGCCACCCCGATTTCAACCGCGCGGTTGAAAAGCTCAGTGGACTGATCGGTCAATTCCGTTTTCCTGGCGGGATCGGTTTCCGCCTGGGCCTGCTTCTTGATTTCCTTACCGTACTGGTAGTATGTCCGCTGACGCATCAACATGGTGTTGTCCGTCGGAATGGTTTCAAAGTCCGCGGCGCGATCCAGCACGGTGATGGCATCTTCGTACCGCCCGACATTCGGCCCGGAATACCAGGTCCCCGCCGCAACGAGCATCGCCTTGTTGTCGGCGTCGTTGGTCGCGTCGGTGTCGGCTTCGTTCAGGTCGACGACCATGACGTAGAAATCACCGGCCCGGGCGTAATCCCCGTCATCGATGGCAAGATTGGCGATATCGATGAGCAGCCCGGTGTCGTCCCCGTGCTCGGCCAGCAATGTATCAAAGATTTCCTTGGCCTCTTCATTCCGACCCAGGGCGGCCAGTACGTTGGCCTTGTTCAACTGCAGTTCGAAGGCCTCGGGATTCTTGGCCAGAACCTGGTCGAGCAACACCAACGCCTCGTTGAGAAGGTCCTCCCGGATTTCAATATATTCGTCCATCTGGGACATCTGCATCTTCATCCGGGCAATGTTCTTGATGGGTGACATGGAATCCGGCAGAGCGGCGTACGCCAGCCTCATGTGCCCTTCGGCCTGCTCGAAATAGTCTTCGTCCCAATCGAGTTTGGCCTGCCGCACCCGGTTGTTGTAGTTGTAGACGAGGGCTTTTTCGACCTTATCGGCGAAGCCCTCGGTGTCGAGGGTATCGGCCTTCATATAGGCCCCGTAGGCAAGTTCGTAGTTCTTGAAGGCTTCATCGTAGTCGTCGTCCTCGACGGCTTCTTCGGCCAGATGACTGTACGCTTCGCCCAGGTAGTAAAAGGCGTCGGGTTCATCGTCACGGAATTCGAATCCTTCGTGGATCACCTTCACGGCCTTGTCGTAGTTCTGCTCATCGATATACAAGATGGCGCTGGTCGTGTGGGCGGAGCGACAACCGGCCAATCCCGACAACCCAACCAGAACAAGCAGTCCGGCCAACAGGATGATTCGCACTTTGGTCATGATGAGTCCCCCCTCGGGACATTTCTCGGCATTGGGGAATTCCGGAGCAACTTCAACGGATGAAACCCTGACTGGGGTGGGGAACAGTTGGCGTACGGAAGGGTTGGACCCCTTCATCGCCTGTAATAAGTAAGAAATCAGAACCTTGGCTGTCAACCAGGATTATTGCCGACGTGGACCCGAGGCCCCTCGTCCCCGTCGGCCACCACGATGGTCCTTTTCGAAGGACAGCATTTCCAGGTATCGCGCCCGTTGGTCAGGATCCAGCACGGCCATCTCCTGAAGGACCGTTTCAGCCACCAGGGAGTCCAAAACCGCCTGTTCCTTCCCCAATTCGCCGATGGCGCTGCGAATCCGGTCCTGATCGACCTCGTCACTGGTTACCAGGGAATGCAAAAGGTTGCGTTTTTCGCCGATGAGAACCCTTTTCTGCATCAGCATACGCCCGGTTTCCGTATGGACCTTCCGAAACACTTCCTCCTGCTCGACGCTTAGATCCAGCCTTTCGGCGATACGGTCCATGCGCCGGCTGAACATCATTCGCCGCGTGGTTGTGTCCTGGTCCGCCCAGCGGCCGTTAGTCCGTCGGGATTCGCCGTCCAGCCTCGAATAATCTCGCCCGTCCGGTTCCCCCCGGTCACGCAGCAGACGCATCCCGAGGCCCAGATTGAGACCCAGGGAAATCAACAGTATCAGCACCCAGCCCTTTTTCATGATCCGTTCCCCTCATCGAGCAGATCCGCGCCCAGCAGGATATCGTCCAGTCCCGTGGAGCCATCCCCCCCGAGCCAGCTTGATTCGGACAACCAACTTGATTCCACCAACCAGGACGAGTCCGTCAACCCGGAATCGGCCTCCTGCCGGTAGCCCGACCCTGCGGGCAGCAGGACACCCAGCATCAGACCGGCCGCAACCGCGGCGGTCGCCAGGCCGGCTCGGGTCATATTTCCGGCGCCAAAGAACCACTCCCGTTCAGATGTTCCCCGGCCAAAGGTTCGCGCCTGGACAGCGGACCAGACACTCCCGGTTGCGGGCGAGGGTGTCTCCGCCGCCTCGAGCATCTCCCATATTTCGCGAGCCCGATCAGCTTCTTTCCTGCACGAGGGACACTCGTTCAGATGTTCTTCGAACGCAGCCATCCGGTCACTATCCAGTTCCCCGGAGATGTAGGCCTGAATCCTGTTCGTGACGTGTTTCATAACTGATCACCTTTTCCGCCAAGATCCTCACGCAGAGCCGCCATGGCACGCTGAATGAGTGATTCAACCCCTGGAACCGTCGTATTCATGGCCTCAGCCACCTCTTTGTAACGCATACCCTGGAAGCGATGCAATGCCAGAGCTTCCCTCTGTCGTCCGGGCAAACGGGACAAGGCGGCCCGCACCGCGTCTTCCCGCTGACTGTGTTCCAGATCCTCGTGCGGCCCCGGCCCGGCTCCACCGGTGTCGTGGACCACCGGATCGAAACGGACCCACCGCAGGACTTTTCGCCTTCGCAGTCGGCTGCGCGCCAGGTTGCCGGCGATCCTGAAGAGCCAGCTCTTGAACATGCCCACCGCTTGGTAGGAGCCGGCTTTCCTGAACACCTGAACGAACGTGTCCTGGACCAGATCCTCGGCCTCCTCGACCGAGCCCAGCATATGGATAAGAAAACTCAACACATCCCGTTCCCACCGCTGGACGAGGAGACGGAAAGCCGCCTCCTCGCCCTCTGCGGTCCGGATCATGAGAGCATCGTCGTCCATGGTTCGGGGCAATTGAAACCGTCCTGTGGGTGGTCTTCTTCACACGCTACCAGTTACCGCGGGCACCTCTTCGGCCCAAGCCGTAACCGTCACCACAGGGACCCATTCCACGGCCGCCACCTCGACGACCTTCGCGCCCCTGGAATCTCTCGTGCAGCATCAGCATCTTGTCACGCTGCTCGGGTGTCAACTGCTTGCGCACTTCCAGCCTGCTCGACAGGCGATTGGTTTGAACCTCCGACCGCAGGGCACCGATCTTGCCGGTCAGGTCCAGGACAACCTTCTCGGAGGGGTCGTCCTTGAGCATCTCGCTCTGCAATTCGTTGCGCAGACGCATCATTTCCTTGCGCAGTTCCATGTTCTTGGCCTGGCCCCGGGATTGAATACCCTCGATGGCAGTGATCTGCTCATCGGTCAGCTCCAGATGATCGGCCAGGAACTCCATACGGTGGCCGGGGCCGAACTCGCCGTCACCGAATCCACCTCTGACGCCATACCCAGGTCCTCCACCTCTGCCGCCATGGCCCGGCCCGGCGCCCCACCCCTGGGCCAGGACCGTTCCGGCGCCCAATAACATCACCGACGCCAGAGTCAGGAAAACCAGGATCTTCATACCGTTGTTGGTTCGCGCGTTCATTGTTTTTCCTCCGCTTGGGGCCGGTCGGCCCGGTTAATTGATCAAGTGGCAATTACCTCGTTCAATTCACCAAACGTGGCTGCCGGAAAAAACCAGCGAAGAATAATCATTTTAATTATGGTTGTGCCTCTGAAATTGTGTCTGGCTGTTTTTAGGCTGAGGTCCGCACTCCAAAGGACCTTGTCTTTTGATGAATAACCATTTCAGTGGGGTAATTTGCGCCCTGAAGCTCCTCCAAACCTCAAAAACCTAACCCCCCGGGAGGTTACTCCAGCACCAGGAACGGTCCAAACGGACCAGACACAATTTCAGAGGCACAACCTTTAGTTTTCCAGCAAGTCGAGATTCTGCTGCAGAAGGGGATTTCCGGGAACAACCACCAGTCCCTGCTCAAAAACAGCCCGGGCCTCCCTGCGTCTTCCTGCCCGGGCCAGGATGATCCCCAGATCGATGTAACCTCGAGCATCTCCGGGGTGAGCACTGATCAGGTTCCCGGCAACCTCCAGCGCCTCTTCACCACGCCCCGCTTCGGCCAGCAGAACGGTCCGGTTGTGGAGGGTGTCCGCATCACGGGGATGATCCGCCAGGATGGCACGGGTCAATTCCAGAGCCTCGATGCGGCGCCCATCCTCCAGCCACAGGGCCAACAGGGCCTTGTTGATTTCCAGGTTCCGGAAACTGACCAGCGCACCCTCGGCCAGGATGCCGGCGGCCTCCCCGCGCTGTCCGTCC
>JAGLCY010000278.1 GCA_023270185.1 Candidatus Krumholzibacteriia bacterium
GAGTAGATGTGGATCAGGAATCCGACTCCGGTCACGACCAGGGCCATGACCCCGCTCAACGGATCCATGGAAAAGCCCAGATCGATCTGCAGGTTACCAAAACCGATCCAGGTGGCCATGGTGTCGCTGACGAATCGTTCGGCGGCCGGCATCCGCGTCAGGCGCAGGAAAACGGTCACCGAAAGGGCGAAACTGACACCCACGGTTCCACAAGCCATCAGACCGGCGACCTTTTTTGGCAAACGGCGATTCAGAAGACCACCGACGGCCGCACCGATCAGGGGCACCAGGACGATCCACCTCAGCAATGATTCTGTGGCGTGACTCTCCACTGCTTTACTCCATCAGGGCTTTGAGGTCATCGACGTTGACGGTGCGGCGGCGGCGGTATATTTCCACCAGGATGGCCAGACCGATGGCTGCTTCAGCAGCCGCGACGGCGAAATTCATCAGGACAAACACATGCCCGTCGGCATTGCCGTGGAACCGGCTGTAGGCCGCGAACACGATATTCACCGAACTGAGCATCAGTTCGACGCACATCAACATCACGATGGCGTTGCGCCGGACGACGAACCCGACCATCCCGGTCAGGAACACCACCATGGCCAGCAGCAGATAGTGGGTCAGGGTTATTTCCACGGCAGTTTCCTTTCATCCTTGCCCACGGCCAGGGCACCGATGATGGCGACCAGCAGAACGATGGAAATCAACTCGAAGGCCAGGAGGTACTTTCCCAGGAGTAATTCCGCAACGTGCTCGGGTGATCCGAATCCCTCGGGGGCGGGTCCACCCATCCCCGTCGTACCGTGGCGTTTGACATAACCGATGATCATGACGGCAATGGCCATGGGCGGCACGGCCACCGCGGGCCACATCGGCAGGGCCAGCCGTTTCCGCCCGCCTTCCAGAACAGGCCCCTGGAGCATCATGATCACGAACAGGAACAACACCATGATGGCGCCCGCGTAGACCAGGATCTGCATGACCGCCAGAAAGGGGGCGGACAGCAGGGCGAAAATCCCCGCGGCGCAGACGAAGGCGAAGATCAGCCACACCGCCGAGACCACGGCGCTGCGCTGAACCACCATCATCAGGCCCCCGAAGACCATCAGGATGCCGCAAACCCAGAACAGAATACCTTCCATGTCGTGCCTTTCACCTGTTCAATTCCGACCCTGCCGGTCAGAAGGTTCCGTCGGTGTCGTTGGTAAGGAGGAAATCCTTGTCGACGACGAATTTTTCGCGGCTGTCCGCGGCGATCTCGTAGATGCCCGTATCGAGGCGGATGGCGTCGCAGGGACAGGCTTCTTCGCACAGCCCGCAGTAGACGCACCGCAACAAATCGATTTCGAAGGAAACCGGATATTTCTCGATCTTCGGATCGGGATGCTCCCCTCCCACGATCGTTATGCAGTCGGCCGGACAATAAGTCGAACACATCTGGCAGGCCACGCATTTGGGCGAACCGTCCTCGCGCTTCATCAGGCGGTGGCGACCCCGGAAACGACCCCCGTACACCCGCTTCTCTTCGGGATACTGCATGGTGGGCATATCGTCGGTGTGGAGAATGTTCCTCACCAGGTGACCGGCCGTCACCCCCAACCCCCGCAGCACTTCCCACAGGTAGATCGATTCGAGGAACGACCGCTTCTTGTCGCCTGAACCCTTGGGTAATCCTTCGAAACTCATGGCACTCCTCGTATCAGACAATCGCCATCACAAGCGCGGTGACCACCAGATTGGCAAGACCCAACGGCAGCCAGACCTTCCAGCCCAGATGCATCAACTGGTCGTAACGGAAACGGGGCAGCGTCCAGCGCACCCAGATGAACAACCAGGCAAAAAACACGACTTTGGCCACGAAGGCCATGACCTGCAGCAGGGAAGCGACCATGTCCGCTCCCACCGGACCGATGGTCCAGGGCTTGAGGACCAGACCCGCCAGCGCTCCCCCCGCCACCAAAACCCACAAGCCGGCGCCGAGAACGGGTTCGCGATCCCGAGCATCGCCGAACTTGCCCTTCTCCTTTTGCGCGCGACGGAAGAACAGCATGGCGATCATCATGGAAATCAAAGCCACCCCGATAAGCTTCAGGGTCAGGATCAAACCCGCGTTGGCCTCGATCAGGGGCCGAGGCAGCCAGGGAATCTGGTAACCGCCGAAGTAGAAGGTCGCGATGAGAGAGGCCCCGATCACCATGTGCGCGTATTCGGCCATGAAGAACAGGGCAAATTTCATGGAGCTGTATTCGAGATGGAAACCGGCCACGATCTCCGACTCGCCTTCGGGCAGATCGAAGGGGTTCCTATTGGTTTCGGCGAAAACAGCGACAATGAACAGGATGAACCCCAGAGGCTGGACCACCACTCCCCACTTGGGCAGGAAACCCCAGATCAGGTCGCCCTGACCCGCGACGATGTCGGTGAGCCGCAGGCTAGAAAAGACCAGGACCAACCCCATCAGGGCCAGGCCCATGCTGATCTCGTAACTGATCATCTGGCTGGTGGCGCGGATGCCCCCCAGGAAGGTGAACTTGTTGTTGGACGCCCAGCCGGCCATGACCACGCCATAGGTGGCCAGACTGGCGATGGCCAGGACGTACAGCAGGCCGACGCTGAGATCGGCGGCCACCAGCGGCACCCGGCGTCCGGCCACGGTGAGATAATCACCGAAGGGAATCACCGCGTAGGTGCTCATCGCGACGGTCATCACCAACCACGGAGCCAGGTTGTAGAGAGCCGCGTGCCGATTGGCCGGAGCAACGTCCTCCTTGAACAGGAGCTTGAAAACGTCGGCCACCGGATGGACCAGCCCCGCCAGCCTGACACCCCCGATTGAGGCCCGGTTCGGCCCGGTCCGGTCCTGGATGAAGGCGGCTCCCTTGCGCTCCATCCAGATCAGGACCACAACCAGACCCATGATGAGCACGAAGAAGAAGCCGATCTTGGCGAGTGTGTCGAAAACGATTGTCATCGGGCTTCACCCCCGGGCAGAAATCCTCTTGCCGGCAGTTTGTTCAGATCCACATCAGCCGCGACAGATCCGGCCAATTCGTCCCGGACGCCCTTGAGGCTGCCCGGAACGTCGGGGTTGTTACGGACCGTCATCAGTTCGGACAGGATACGCCAATCCTCGCGGGCGTTGCCGTGCCGGGCCACAGCCTGTTTGAATTCCTGCAGGCGTCCGTTCCGATTAACGAAGATTCCCGCTTTTTCCGCCCACATGCATCCGGGCAGGACCACCTTGGCCAGCCCGGCGGTTTTGTCACCATGGGTGCCTACGTAGATGACGGAATCCTTTTCCGTCAGGGCCGCTGCCACGGTGGGATCCGCGGCGGGATCACCTCCCAGAATGAGAACAGATCCGGCGGCATTCCTGATCAGATCGGCCAGCGCGGGGCCATCGTGTTGGGCAACGCCCAGCAACTCGAGGCCCTTGCGATTGGGAGTCTGGTCAGCGTCCTGCAAAAGGTCATCTCCAGTACCTTGACCACTATCGGCAAGCCCACCGCTCAAAGGCGCGTCCTTGCCCAGGGATTTCAAAAGGTGGATTTCCTCCAGGCTTTGATATGGACTGCCGACCACGAGACCGAAGCCGCCCTCGCCCACCAATTTGGCCAACGTTCCGGCAACACCATCCCATGTCTCGACCTTACCGCCGACCAATGGATCTCCGAGGCGGTTTTCATCGTGGACCGCCTTGTAGGTCATGCGACCCTTGTCGCACATCCAGCGCCCGTTCACCTCGGGATTGTAACGCGGCTTGAGCCGGTAGATACGACCCGCTTCGTGATCGATGCGCACGTTGCAACCGGTGGCGCAACCTGGACACACACTGTCGGCGGCCTTCAGCATCCAGACCCGTTTCTGAAAACGGAAATCGCGACTGGTCAGGGCGCCCACCGGACAGATGTCCACGGTATTCAAGCTGTAGTCGTTGTCCAGTTCCACACCGGGAGCGGTGCCGATCCGGGCACGGTCACCGCGGTTGAAGATGCCCATCTCGCCGGTACCGGTCACCTCGGCGCAGAAGCGCACGCAGCGGCTGCACAGAACGCAGCGCTCCTGGTCGAGGATCACGTGGGGGCCGATGACCTGGGCCTTGCTCTTGTGAACCTTGTCGACCTTCTCGACCTTGGTGTCATACAGGCCATGGGCCATGTACTGGTTCTGCAGTCCGCATTCCCCTGCCTGGTCGCAGATGGGACAATCGACAGGGTGGTTGATCAGGTGCATCTCCAGAATCTGCTTCGACGCCCTGGTGACCCTTTCGTTCCTCGTGTGGACCACCATGCCGTCCCGCACACCCGTGTTGCAGGCGATGGTCAGTTTGGGCATGCCCTCGACCTCGACCTGGCACAGCCGGCAGACACCGGCGACGGAAAGATCCGGGTGGTAACAGAAGTGAGGCAGATCTTCGCCCCGGGCGTCCCGGCAGGCATCGAAGAGGCTGGTTCCGTCGGGAACCTCGATCTCCTTGCCATCAATGGTCAGTTTGGCCATTCCTGTTACTCCTGCTCACCCCGCGGCCAGCGGCTGACTGGCTCGGCCGGCGCGGTTTCCTGGATGAGGGCCTCGAATTCAGGGCGGAATTTGTCGATGAAACTGCGCATGGGCATGACCGCTGCGTCGGCCAGCGGACAGATCGTCAGGCCGGCCATGCCGTCACACACGTAGCCGAGCAGGTCGATATCCGCCGCGGTGCCTTCCCCACGCCGCATTTTCTTGACGATCTTGTGCAACCAGCCCGTGCCTTCCCGGCAGGGAGTGCACTGACCGCAGGATTCGTCGAAATAGAAATGCATCAACACCTGGATCAGCTCGACCATGTCGCTGCTCTCGGGAATCACGATCATGCCGCCGGAGCCGAGCATGGTGCCGGCGTTCATCAGCGACTCGTAGTCCAGGTTGCAGTTCATGATTTCAGCCGCGGGCAGGACGGGGACGGAGCTCCCCCCCACGATGACGGCTTTCAACTCTTCACCGTCAACCATGCCGCCGAGCTGGTCGTAGAAGAACTCCCGGAAGGGCATACCCAGGGGAATCTCATAGACGCCGGGATTCTTCACCGGACCGCTGACGGACCAGAGCTTGGTGCCGCAGGATTTCTCGGTCCCGAATTTCCTGTAGGCCTCCGCCCCGTGGTTGATGATCCAGGGCACCGAGGCCACCGATTCGACGTTGTTGACGATGGTCGGTTTGTTCAGGAACCCGGACACAGCGGGGAAGGGCGGTTTGATTTTCGGCTGGCCCTTGAGACCTTCCACCGAATTGATCAGACCGGTCTCTTCACCACAGATGTAGGCGCCGGCTCCCTTGTGGACGATGACATCGAGATCGAACCCGCTGTCCAGGATGTTCTTGCCCAGATAACCCGCGGCATAGGCCTCGTCCACGGCGGCCTGGACCCGATCCACCAACCAGCCGAACTCTCCGCGGATGTAGATGAAGGCCAG
>JAGLCY010000279.1 GCA_023270185.1 Candidatus Krumholzibacteriia bacterium
CCAACGAAGGCCCGTAAACCGCCAGCAGCGACTGCGCGCAACTGTAGCCATCTACGAACATGGCCACAGCCTGTTCGATGCGCCCGCTCATACCGGAGGTTTTTCCTCTCGCCAATCATCATCCAAACGACCCACCCGGATGGCGGCCTCCACGGTCGTTTTCGCGCGTTTGACCACGGGCGCGTCGATCATCTTGCTGCCCAGGCTGACCACGCCCAGGCCACGCGCCTCGGCATCCTCGAAAGCCAGGACAATCCTGCAGGCCTTTTCGATCTCGGCCTCGTCGGGGGCGAAAGAATCGTGCACGACCGTGATCTGCCGGGGATGAATACACCCCTTGCCCACGAATCCCAGGCTCTTGGCCTCGCGCACCGAAGCCGCCAGCCCCTCCATGTCGGCAACGTCGCTGAACACCGTATCGATGGGCTGCACATGGGCAGCCCTGGCACCGTTCAGCACCTGGGCCCGGGCCCAGAACGACTCGGTTCCCTCAAGGGTGCGCTGGGCGCCGATATCCGCGGTGTAATCCTCCAGCCCTATAGCCAGGCCCACCACGTTCGCGCAGATCGCGCCAATCTCGTAGGCTCGCCAAGCCCCCAGGGCGGATTCGATGATGGGCATCAGGAGCACCGGGTTAGTGAAGCCGTGTTTCTTCTGGATCTCTGCGATGCGCCGGTCAACCTCGACCACCTGCCGCGGATCCTCGACCTTGGGAATCAGGATGAGATTCACATTGTGGGGCACGATCCATTCGAGATCCTCGAGGCCCTGCTCACCCTGGTTGATCCGCACCATACGCTCGGCCCCGTAGAAATCCACCACGCGCAGAGCGTTGCGAACCAGGACCCGGGCAGCGTCTTTTTCGGAGGGAGCGACGGAGTCCTCCAGATCGAGGATCACCCCGTCCGGTCCATGCAGGCCGGCGTTGACATAGAACTTGGGTTCGTTTCCGGGCAGGTAGAGTCGGCTGCGGCGCAGGCGATCGCTCTTACTGCCGTAGGCGCACTTGTCGCTCATCGGCAGCAGAAATTCTCCGGCGACTTTGGCACCGGCGCGGCGCGCGGCGGTTTCCAGGCGGGCAGCCAGGGTGAACGGCAGGGCGCCCTGGTCCTCCACACTGATCCGGGCGTGTTCCACTCCGAGCGCGCGGCAACCCTCCTCGATCAAAGCGCCTATCCGCTCGCCGAACATGCCGGATACCTTGCTTTGCAGATCGATGGACACACCGCCCGAATCCCGGATCTCCACTTCGATCCAGCAGTCGGACCTGACCCTCGATCCCTTCTTTCCGGCTTCACCGGTTCCGGCCATGCCAGCCCACCTTTCCTCTGCCGAAGTCAGGGTCCGCGCGTCCAAATCGCCTTTGGCAAGGCGCGCCGATCCCCTTGATTTCAAAATAATTCCCCAATAAGGGAATGATGGTGCAGATAGGGCTCCGAGGCAACAGGGGATCGTCCGGAAACTTCAAATAATCACCGATTTTCATTCCTATCCAGGGGCCTCCACACTATGGGGATAACCAAACCGACACATGTCCCGTGATATTTTTTATACTTTCATTATATTTTCCCAGGGTCAACCTTGGCAAGCATTTATGGGATTATTCTTATCCGGAAAGTGTCCAACAGGACACATGAAATGCCTGTTGATAACTTGTGGGAAACTTTTCGGGAAAATAACGGGCGGCAATCCTCAGGATGCCGCCCGTTAACCTATTGTCATCATCTGAATTAATAAAATCAGCCTTTGGCGACCTCTTTCAGTGTCGCGGCAAACAGCTTCCAGATTTTCTGAACCGATGTGATCTGGACCTTTTCATCGGGTGAGTGGGCACCTGTGATGTTGGGCCCGAAAGAGACGATGTCCAGCGAAGGATACTTCTCCGTCAACAGCCCGCACTCCAACCCCGCGTGGATGGCCAGCAGTTCGGCGTCCACACCGAAGGCCTGCTTGTACTTGGCCCTGGTCACGGCCAGGATTGCCGACTTCATGTTCGGCTTCCAGCCCGGATAACCCTCGGGCTGTTCCACCTCGGCGCCCGCAAGCTCACCTATCGTCCGGTGCTGAACCACGAGTTCGTCCAGAGCCGACATGATCGAGCTGCGGCTGCAGCACACAATATCGACCTTGGCGCCATTGGTCTTGACCACACCCAGGTTGGTGCTCGACTCGACCAAACCTTCGATGTCCCGACTCATGGACGTCACACCGCTGGGGATCGCGGCCAGCAGGCCGAGTGTGGTTGTGGAACTGGCCAGGCTGAAGCAGCGCGGCGCCTGGACGGCGGCGACCTTCCAGGCAAAACCGTCATCGGTGCCCGCCAGCTCCTCGGTCTGGATCTGTTTCAGGTAGGCATCGACCGTCTGTTTGAATTTGCGGCCCTGGTCCCGGGCGATGACCACTTTGGCTTCGGCCTCGCGGGGAATGGCGTTGCGCATGCTGCCGCCGTTGATTTCTACAATCCGGACTTCCATGTCCTTCGACGCGGCCAACAGGGCGCGCGTAAGGATCTTGATGGCGTTGCCGCGGTGCTTGTGGATATCCAGTCCCGAATGTCCGCCCTTAAGACCGTAGATGGTCACCTTGCGGCCGGCGCTGTCCTTGGGCGCGCGCGTCGACTTGTTTTTAAGGGTGAACTGCGAATCCCGGCCACCGGCACAACCAATGAAGATGGCCTGGTCTTCCTCCGAATCCAGGTTGATCATCTTACGCGACTTGAAGAAGCCCGCCTGGACACCGGCCGCTCCGGTCAATCCGCGCTCCTCGTCCACGGTCAGCAGCACTTCGACCGGCCCGTGGGCAACGGTTTTGTCTTCGGCCAGGGCCAGCCCCATGGCCACGCCGATGCCGTTATCCGCCCCGAGGGTCGTGCCCTCGGCCGTAACCCAGTCACCATTGACCTTGAGCTTCAGGGGATCCTTCTCGAAATCGTGTTTGGTGGCCGCGTTTTTCTCGCAAACCATGTCCACATGGCCCTGCACCAGTACCGGCGCGGCTTTTTCCAGCCCCTTGGTACCCGGAATGGTCACCAGCAGGTTTCCTACAGCGTCATCTTTCCAGTCCAGACCCAAACCATCGGCCCAGGCCTTGAACATGTTCATGACGCCGGTTTCGTTACCTGAGCCCCGCGGTATATCGCTCATCTTCTCGAAGATGTTCCAGACGGCGGCAGGCTGCAGCTTATCAAGTTTCCCCATGGTCACTCCTCAAGGTATAAAGGGTGGTCAATTACCGTATTTCAGAACCAGTCCCCAGAAACCGGCAGCATAGATGTCACCGCAGGGACTGACGTGAATCGCGTTGAGAGGATCGAAATGTTCAGTGGGCATGATGTCCCAGGTCCCGCCATCATAGCGCAGGACGACTCCGTTGTAACCCACGGCGTAGACCTCGCCCTCGGAATTGCCCGACATCGCCGCGAGGGAAAAGCTGGTCAACTTGACGGGTGGTGCCGTCCAGGTGGCGCCGCCGACCTGGTCGGATGCACGGTGCAGAATCAGACCGCCGTCACCCACGACAATGGTTTCGGATCCGGGCCTGCTCCAGACCCCGTTCAGCGAGGTCTGCACCCCACTGTCGAGTTGGCGCCAGATGATGCCGTCGAAGTGGAGAATCGTGCCACCCAGGCCCACGGCGTACACATCACCAGAACCCCGTCCGTGAACGGCTGACAGACTGCGGGTGGTGCCGCTGTCCATGAATTCCCAGCTCACTCCGTCGAAGTGCAGGATGGTCCCGCCGGCACCAACGGCAAAAATGTTGTCGGAGGACGTACCCCAAATACCTTCGAGGTTCAAGAGGGAATTGATCCGCCAGATCATCCAGGCGCCCGCCTGGAAGCGAGCGATGACGCCCCCGCTGCCGATCACGAAAAAATCGTCGGGACCGACACCCCAGATCGCGGAATAGTTCACGTCTTCGAGGTTCGGAGCGATGTCCACCCAGCCGTTGCCGGAAGACTGGAGAATCGCGCCACGCTTGCCCACGGCGTACACATGGTCGCAATCGGCCGCCCACACACCGGTGAGCCAGTGCGTTCGACCCTGGTTCAGGGTCTGCCGCGAGTTACTGGTCATGCTCATGACCAGACCGTTGTAACCGGCCAGCAGAAGAGCACTGTCACCGTTGTCCCACAGGCCGTAGAGATCCCGGCCCTGGGCGATCTGCTCGTACTGCCAGACGCCGTCCCGACGTGTCAGGAAAGCGCCCCGGGCTCCGAGCGCCACCGGATCTTCACCCGGCAGACCGCGGACCGACCACAAACGATCGGAGATTCCGCTCTCCTGCTCGGCCCAGGCCAGACCGTCGTAGTGGAGAATCGTACCCAACGCGCCGACCGCGTACACATCGTCCCCCGTCAAACCCCACACGCTGTCCAGCGCCTGTGTGGTGACACTGGTCATGGGCGTCCAGGCATTTCCATCAAAATGGATGATGGTGCCATCTCGCCCCACGGCAAAAACATCCGCGGGACCGGAACCCCAGACACTGTACAAAAGAGAAGTGACGCCGCTGTCGATGTTCGACCAGTTCTCACCGTCGAAATGGATCAGGGTCCCGCCGTCACCAGCGGCGTAGATGTTCTCCCAATTCGTTCCCCAGATACACATCAGGTCCTGATTCGTGCCGGTGTAGATGGATTCCCAGTCGGTGCCGTCGAACCGGTAGCATTTGCCGTTTTCGCCCACGGCCATGACCTGTTCCGGAGCCGCGCCCCACACGTCGCGCATGTTCTCGAAATACCGGAATTGCCAACTTGTCCATTCCCCGTCCTGGAAGCGGCTGACTGTTCCTTTTTCACTGGCCACGAAAAACAGGGAGGAGGAAACGCCCCACACGGCGCGATGAGTGTACTCGGGCGCCAGAACCTGGGTCCACTCTGCCGCGGCCGGCTCCGGACTGACCGGGTCATCGTCACCACAGGCGGTCAGCAATGCCATAATCATGACCAGAAGTAGTACGGCAAAAAGACCGGACCTGTGGTCCGGCCGCCTGAACGGCCGTTTCCCGCTGTGCATGGTCATGAATTACCCAAGTTGTCCCATTGTTTTTCCGAAGTTGAGCCCACTTCGGATATTGTAACACATCGTATTGTCCATCTGTCCGCTTTTTCGAGTTACCTGACGGCCATCAAAGGCGAATCGCCAACGGCCCAGTTGCCCCGCACGACCTTTCCCTGACCGACCGGAAACAGCAGCCAACTGTATTTTCCGTAGTGAACCACCCGACTGGACAGGGCTTCCAGGCGGTGGGTCGAGGAGCAGAGAATCACCATGTCAGTGACCTCCGGATCGCTCGGATCCTGCCCGGCGAACACCAGATCGAACTCCTTGAGGCTGTACCGCTTGCCATCAAGGAACAAGGTCGTACCCGAAACGACCAGATCTTTGGGGGCAATTTTCTTGAGGAGTTCGCCACCGGGGTTGATCACAATACTCGCATGACCGCCGGAGGACAATGTCCCGTCTTCGTGGAAGGAAAATTCATCTTTTTCCGAGAACTCGCCCGCGAAATTCCTGGCCGCTGTCACCATGTCGGGCGCGGCGCCCTGGACGACAAATGTCGGGTCTTCATCCGCCAGGATCTGGCTGATGGTGGGTTCGATCTCTTCGGAATGCAGCCGCCGGAAAAGGTGGCAATCCGGGTCCACGGCCAGCTTGGCCGCCCCCATCGCCTCAATGGTGTACTCCTGGCTGGTCTGGTCCAGAACCACGATATGTTCCTCTGCTCCGGTCTTGGTCGTCAGGACCACGGGCACTTCGAGAGCGTAGGCGGGCTCGTCCTGGTTCAGGGTGAAGACGACCTTGTCGTCATTGAATTTCACCGGCCCCAGGTTCAGGGTGGGAGCTCCCGTCCAGGTCAGCCACTGCTCCTGGAAACCCGACAGGTCCCTATCCCCGGCTTCGGCAAAGGCCGTTATGAAATCGCTCCACGATGCTTTTTCATAGTGATGATCGGCGGCGACTTTCCTTAATCCCGTCAGGAAATTCTCCCGACCGATGATCTGGTTGGTCATGTGAAAGACCATCATGCTCTTGCCGTAGCCAACGGCCCGGGTGGCCCCGCTGTGCCGGCTCAGGAATTCGGACAGGGGGAAATCCTGGGACGGATCCTTCACATAGGCGGCGTAATTCTTCAGCAGGGTGCGCCGGTATTCCCGGTCTCCGCCCTCGCCTTCGAGTTCCTTGTAGTGGTAGTCGGCGCAGTAGACGGTAATACCTTCGCACCAGTTGCCTTCGTCGATGTCCACGAACACCGAATTGCCCCACCAGTTATGGGCGATCTCGTGGCCGAAACTTGTGTAAGGGATGAAGGGCAGCCGCAGGACCTGCCCACCCAACAGGGTGTAGGACGGCATCCCGTAGCCCGTGGGAAACCAGTTCTCGACGGTGGCGAACTTGGTGTAGGGATACGGCCCGATCATTTCTTCGTACATGGTGATGTAGGCCTTCGTGCGCTCCATGTAGGTGGCGCGCAGCCGGGCGTCGTCCTCGAGAAAAAATGTGTAGCTGGTCACGCCATCGCGCACGGACTCCTCATGGACGAAATAGCGGTTGGCGATGAGACTAATCCCGTCCGAGGGGTTGGCCGCGACCCAACGGGTCCGCAGGCGGCCATTGTTTTCGGCGTGTTCGGTCCGCTGCCCCTGGGTCACGGTCTCGAAACCGGCGGGCGTGTCGATCTTCAGATCGAAAGTAGCCATGGTGTTCTCGGCCCAGGGCAGCCATTCGGCCGAGGAAGACAGGTAGATACCCTCGTCGCTGATGGTGGCGGTGATTTCGTTGCCCACGTTTTCCCGGGAAAAGACAACGTCGTCCACCGGTTCGTGGAAAGTCCCCTTGTAGACGATGGTCAGGCTTCCGCCCTCTGCCGCGAGTCCCAACTTTTCCAAGTCCAGGCGTTGGAAGGGACCGTCCTCATCCTCCGCCGGGGCCACTGACTGGCCGGGAACCGCGGTGGTCCCGTCGCCGCCCTTGATGATTTCCACATGCAGGCCGTCTCCGAGCCGGAGATGATCGAGCCCCGCCGGAATCATCAGGTGGTCAGTGATCCGGACAGTGTGATTTTCGACCCCAAGGAAAATATCGACCTGATGGGCGATGATCGGCGCCTGACCCGCCGCCATAATCGGCATCAGCAGAAAACCGGCCGTCAGGACCGGAAGAAGCGCCTTACGCACTGAAAAAGGGGAAATGCCTGCCATGATCTATCTCCTTGGAGGGGTGCCCGGGGTCAAGTCGATGTGAACACCGGGAAAGGAGGAAAATATCCGGAAAAATCGTCGGGTGAAAAATAATCCTTCGACCCCTGTGGGGGCAAGTTTC
>JAGLCY010000028.1 GCA_023270185.1 Candidatus Krumholzibacteriia bacterium
TTCGCCCAGGGCTGGATCCGCAAGCTGAACGCCCTGCAGCGCGAATTGCTGACAGCGGCCGGCGGCAAGGAAAAATGGAATTTTGTCGAGCCCGAGGAAAACACCGACATCATCGCCAAGGTCGAGGAGTTCATCTCCGCCGATCTGAAGGAAGCCATCGTGGTCAAGGGCAAGTTCGAACGTTCGAACGCCCTGTCCGCGGTCAAGGAGAAGGTGGCTGCCGAGTTCACCACCGAAGACGGCGATCCCGATCCCGAGGCCAAAGCGGCCTTCGGCAAGGTCGAGAAGAAGCTCATGCGCGAAATGATCCTTTCCGAAGGCACGCGCACCGACGGCCGCGACTTGACCACCGTCAGGCCGATCACCATCGAGTGCGGCGTGTTGCCTCGCGCCCACGGTTCCTGCCTGTTCACCCGTGGCGAGACCCAGTCCCTGGGTACCGTGACGCTGGGCAGCAAGCAGGCCGAGCAGCGTGTCGAGCCCCTGAACGGTGAGCAGTACTGGAGCAAGTACTACCTGCATTACAACTTCCCCCCGTTCAGCGTGGGTGAGGTCGGTCGCTACAGCGGGACCGGACGCCGCGAGATCGGCCACGGCAAGCTGGCCGAGCGGGCAATTCGTCCCACCCTGCCGGACATCGAGGATTTCCCCTACACCATCCGTTTGGTGTCGGACATCCTGGAGAGCAACGGTTCCAGTTCCATGGCCACCGTCTGTTCCTGCTGCCTGGCGATGATGGATGCCGGCGCTCCGATCGAAAACAAGGTCGCCGGTGTGGCGATGGGTCTGGTCAAGGAAGGTGACAGGACGGCCGTGCTGACCGATATCCTGGGCGTCGAGGATCACCTGGGCGACATGGACTTCAAGGTCACCGGCACGCGGGACGGCATAACCGCCTTCCAGCTGGACACCAAGATCGCCGGCCTGAGTCGCGACATCATGGTGAAGGCCCTGACCGAGGCCAAGGACGCCAGGATGCACATCCTGGACGTGATGGACGAGGCCATGCCGACCGCCCGTGAACACATGAGCCAGTACGCGCCGAAGATCGAAACCGTGCAGATCCCCGTGAAGAAGATCGGCACCCTGATCGGGCCCGGCGGCAAGGTCATCAAGAGGATCCAGGAGGAGACCGGCGCCACCATCGAGGTGGACGATGAAGGAATGGTCTTCATCTCCAGCACCGACCAGTCCAGCGGCGCGGCCGCCATGGAATTCGTGGTCGGTCTGATGGCCGAGCCGGAGATCGACAAGGTCTACGACGGCGTCGTCAAGACCGTCGTCGATTTCGGCGCCTTCGTCGAATACCTGCCCGGAAAGGACGGACTGCTGCACATTTCCGAACTGGAGCACTTCCGGGTCGGCAACGTGGAAGACGTCCTGCAGGTTGGCGACAAGGTCCAGGTCAAGCTGGTCGAGATCGACAGCCGTACCGGTAAGGTCAGGCTGAGCCGCAAGGCCCTGCTGCCCAGGCCCGAAGGCATGGAAGACACGCCCCGGGACGATCGTCGCGGTGGCGGCGGTGGTGGTGGAAGCCGCGGTGGCCGCGGCGGTCCGCGCGGCCGGCGTTAGGCCAAGCCGGATGAACCTCGATCCCTACAGGAACGAGACTCCGCCCCGCCGGGAAGTACTTCCCGGCGGGGCTGTTCTGCTCTCTGTGCCCATGCGCACCGCACACGCGGTGACCCTGGGGGTATGGCTGCGCACCGGCAGCCAGGACGAGCCGTCCGGCCTGGACGGCGTTTCCCATTTTCTTGAGCACATCCTTTTCAAGGGAACAATGAAACGGTCGGCCCTTGAAGTGGCCGAGACATTCGACCGGATGGGCGCGGCGGTGGACGCTTTCACCACCAAGGACATGGTGGCCTTCACCATCAAGGTCCTGCCTGAATTTTTCGTCGAGGCCGTGTCGTTGCTGGGGGAGATGCTGTTCGAACCCGAGCTGGATCCCAAGCTTGTCATCCTGGAACAGGATGTCGTTTGCGAGGAAATCCAGGAGGCCCTCGACACCCCCGAGGACAGGCTCCATGACGCTTTTGCCGGCCGGCTCTACGGCAGCAATGCCCGTGGCCGTCCCATCCTGGGCAGGCCCGGCGTGGTGCGTACCTTCAATCCCGATCTTCTGCGCCAACAGCACCGACGCCTGTTTGCCCCGGCCAATCTGGTTGTTTCCATGGCGGGCAATATCATGGATGGTTTCCATGAAGTGGTTGCCGAGATTTTTGCGCGACCAGACATGACCGAGCCCGCCGGTCCGGGATTCGTCGAGGATGAAACAACAACACCCGCGGCGGCTTTCATCGACCTGGCCCTGGACGAGGCGGATCCCTTCCGGCTGGACATGGCCAGCCCCATCATTCAGACCTATTTCGAGATCGGGAACCTGGGTATCCCCTTCCATCACGAGGACCGGGTGCCTGTTTTTCTGCTCACCAACATTCTCGGTGGAGGCATGAGCAGCCGGATCTTCCAGGCCGTCCGGGAAAGGGAAGGCTTGGCGTACACTGTCTACAATTACAGTGACATGGGAAGAGACATCGGCCTGGTCAGTTGCGCGGGTTCCTGCTCACCGGACAAGCTGGAGAGACTCGAGGACGTTATCCGGATGGAATACTACCGGTTGATCAGCGAGAGCATGATGGTCGCCGAACTCGACAGCAACCGGGCCCAGATCAAGTCACAGGTTATTTTCTCGCTCGAAGGCATGGTCAATCAGATGTACCGGGCGGCGCGGAACGAGATTCTCTACGGACGCTTCCTGCCCGTGTCCGAACTTGTGGACCTGGTCGATGTGGTGAGTGTGGACGACATCGTCCGGTGCGCGAAGTCCTACTTCAACCCCGATTCCCTTCTGGTGGCCGTGCTGGGCCCCGAGAGTTTCAGCCCCAGGTCAGATCCGCGCCCTTCAGTAACTCCATGACCCTTCCTATCCTGGCGTCGTTGATGACCAGCGAGGTCCGGGCATAGCCTCGGCCATGGATTCCAAAACCGCTGCCGGGCGAAAGCAACACCCCTGATTTCTCGAATACCTCGGTGATAAAGGCAAAATCGTCGTCTCCCCAGGCAGGCGGGATTCGAGCCCAGATATAGAGGGTGGCCGGGGGCGACGGCACGTTCCAGCCCAGCTCCCGATATCCCTCGACCATCAGGTCGCGCCGATGTTCGTACAAGGTCCGGTTGTCGGCGCAGACCTGCTGGCTGCCGGACAATGCTTCGACCGCCGCCATCTGGATTCCCCCGAAAAGGGAAAAATCCACATTGCTCTTGACCCGTCCCAGATTGGCGATGACTTCCTGTCCGCCCACGGCGAAACCGGCCCGCCAACCGGCCATGTTGTGACTTTTACTCAGACTCTGGAATTCCACGGCCACTTCACGGGCGCCGTCGACCTGGAACACGCTGGAAGGATTTTCGCCGCCACTGAAGCCCAGTTCGCTGTAGGCGATGTCACTGACCAGCAGGACCCGGTGGTCCCGGCACCAGGTCACGGCCTTTTCGTAGAAGGCCAGGTCACAGACGCCGCCGGTGGGATTGTTCGGGTAGTTGATGATCAACATCCGGGCTCGGTCGGCCACCTCGGCGTCGATTGTGTCGAAATCCAACACGAAGCCTTGGTCCTCGGCGAGCGCGGGTTCGTAAATTTCCGCCTCGCACAGCCTGGCCGCTCCGAAGTAGGCCGGATAGCAGGGGCTGGGGATGATGACGGTGTCGCCGGCGTTCAGGTAGGCCCGCATCAGGTTGGCCAGGCCTTCCTTGGATCCGATCAGGGGCAGGATTTCCGAATCGGGATCCAACGTAACGCCGAAACGGTCCAGGTACCATGAGGCGATCGCTTCCCGCAGTTGGAGCAATCCCTTGAAAGTGCCGTAGCCGTGGCAGTTCCAGGAATCATCCAGGAGAGTCCTGTTCAGCGCGGCGATGATGTTGGCCGGCGCCCTTCCGTCAGGGTTGCCGACACCCAGGTCGATGACCTCTCGTCCGGCAGCCAGCGCTTCCTCTTTCATGCGAAAGACGGTGGCGAAAACGTAGGGCGGCAGATTCGCGACACGGTCAGCGCACGGGATAAGAAATTCGGATCCGTTCATGGTCTCCTCGTTCCGGTCTCGGGGGGCTACGGTTTCCAGGCTGGAAATCGAGGAATATATACGGGGGATTGGAGCGTGGGTAAAGGGAAATCAGGCGGAGTGCTCGGCGGGGATCACGAGCCGAAAGTGAACTTGTCCTGCTTGCGGTTGAGAGTGTACTGCCAGCCGAGATCATCAACGGTGATCAGGACCGAAGGAGTGAGCTGTCCGCTGCGCACCATTTCGCCCAGACTCGCGGGCCATTCGCCCTTCTGGTATCGATAGAGGCGGGCGGCGGTCACGACCTCGGACCTGATCTGGGACTGGCGCAGGGCTTCCCCTGGATTCGGGCCCGCCTCTGGACTGGCTGTCCAACGCAGCCACCCCAGGGTCCCGATGACCAGCACGGCCAGTATGGTGATGGGCACGGAGCGCAGCCCCGACTTCAACTTCAATTTGAAACGCTCGCCCCGATCGGTGGGCTCCTCGTCATCCGACCCCGCCTGGACCAGGTCCAGAATGCCTTCCTGGCACCAGGTCTTCAACATGTCACGGGCAATGAAACTTTCGGTTTTGCCCTGTCGGATAATCCGGCCCAGCGGTAGACCGGCAAGTGCCATCTCCATGAGGCGTTGGCCGGTTTCTGTCAATTCGTCGGGATCCATGACCCGGTTGCCCTGCTTGAAGGTGATGGCCTGGGAAGGCAGGTATTCCTTGAGGATACTTTCTTCATCCAGCCGGCGGACCGCCTCCATCAGGAGTGCCTGCACGTCCAGGTTGTAGCGCCATTTCACTCCCGGAGGAGTGTCCTTGGTTGGACTGAAATGGTAGTGGCCGCGGCGCATCTTCATCCCCGCGTGAGCCATTTCCTGGGCCAGGCTCTTGAGGACCCTGTCCATCTCCTGCTCACTCATCAGGCCTTCGGAGATCAGGATCTCCGTCAGGTCCAGGGAACTGTTCTTGCCGACGTACTCGAGGTGTTTCCACTGCTGTTCGTTGAAGAAGCCGTATGCCCGCAGGAATGATTCCAGCGGATCACGGGAGCGGCTGCGACGATCCCGGGTGGAAATGAGCACACCCTTGTCGAAGATGAACACCATATTCCGGTTCGTCTCCAGGTTGAGGAACCCGGATTTCTGCTGACTGGAGAGCAGTTGCAGGATCTCAGCCAGGTTAAAATCGCTCAGCTGGCCTTCCAGGGCCATGGTCAACCTCCTCTATCTCGTTGCAATGCCGGGGCCGGGTACCGTATCCCGGTTGGCGGTGTTCGGAGTCAGTGAATACCGGTCGGGGATGCCGCGTCGCAACCCGGGGCCGTCGAGAAATGCGATGATCCAGGACAGGGCGATCAACCCGGCTCCGAGCAGGACCGAACTCCCGTTCCACCCCGGCCACATGGCCGCGGGCATGGGCAGCCACTTGGGATGAAGTGTTTCACCCGGAAGCATCAGACCCGGTGAAGACCAATCCGCCCCCATGTCGAATGCCCAGCCGGCAGACAGCATGAAAAGCCCTGCCGCCAGGATCGAAAGTCGAATGAATGCCGGTCGGAAGTGGCCGGTGGCCAGGTGGCCGGCGCCAGGCAATAGACGGCTGATCTTGATGACCCGGTGGCCGAGAGCCATTCCCTGCTCGCGGCTGCGGTTTCTCAAAAGCGTGCCCAGGACCATGTCGCTGCGGGACCGTTCGGCGGTTTCGCCGCAGCCGGCGCACAACCAGGCGCCGTCATGGATCTTGCAGCAGTCATGGCACAGGGGAATCCCGCAATTCTCGCATTCGGTGGGGTCGTTCTGCTTGTTCCACCACATGATCAGGAACAGGGCCAGCAACAGGGGTCCGCCGACCAGGATGAACAACGGCAGTGGCGGCGAGCCCAACTGATGGCGCCACGAGGACAAAATCACCAATGGGGGGTAATTGGGCGCTTCGTAGCGGCAAGCCTCGTTCATGGCCTGATTGGTCAGAGGTGGGTAGACTACAGGGGCGTAGCCCTTGCGTCGGGTCACACCCTTGATGGAGAAGGAGGGGATGAAACCCAGGGATCTGGCCTTGTCCATGGCATCGGTGGCTTCCGGAACGAAGAGTTTCTTGAAATAGACCTGGGCCATATTGTATGGCGCTTCGCCCCGTTTGGGATGTGCCAGGGTGATTTCCGTGTATCTCTTGGCCGCGCTGTCCATGTAACCCCGATAATACGTGTTGTTGGCGATGCCGATCATGGCCGGGAAGTTTGTAGGCTCGGTTTCCAGGACTTTCCTGAATTGGCGGCTGCTTTCCTGGTACTTACCGCGCCGGGCCTCCTGGATGGCCAGGGCCACCGTCAGCCGGTTGGTCCTGTCCTGGTCCTCGGAGGTCGCGATCCTGTTTTTCAATTCCCTGATCATACTGCCCGATGGAGGCAGGGTGCAGGCTCGGTCCAACAGAGTGACTTCGCTTGTCGGGTCGACTGTCGGCACCGCCGAACGCAGAAGCGGCCAGCCGGGAAACACAAGTGCCAATGCCATGACCCAGGTGGCCAGAAGCAGATAGCGGACCTTGCCGCGGGCGTGGACCAGCAGGAGAATCGACATGATGGCCAGGAATCCGAACCAACCGGGCTTGAACAGCAACAGGATTGCCGGCATAAGTAACGGCAGCAGGAAACGTGGCTGGTGTTTGGAATCCTTCAGGATCGTGGCGCCCATGTCGTGGGCCATTGTTCGCCACCAGGCCAGATAAAGAGCTGATACGAGCACCGTCCAGAAAAACCCGTTGAGCAGGACGGCTCCCTGGTGCCAGGCCACGATGAAATGACCTCTGCCCACTGGAGAATTCAAAAGGGACCTGACCGAGTTGGGCAAGACCCTGACCAAGGTGGCCGTGTCCATGGATTTGATGGCCTGGACAGTTTGCCACCACTGGTATCGGGGATGTCCGGGCGAGGCCTCGATGGCTGCCGCCAGGTTTTCCGTCACACCGTCAGGATTGTCGGACATGGCCGCCTGGCGGGCGAGGTGGTAGCTGTACGCGCCGGCCAGCGGATCGTCGAGACGGGGGGGCATCTTGGGCGCCCGCGTTTTTTCGATGGTCGTGGCCTGGGCTTCGGGCAGCCGTTTGCGGCTGATGTCCAGTTCCACGCCGGCGTAGCGCGGATCGGACTCTTCAGCCTCAACACCGGATTCCATCAGCGTATCAAGGTCGGCCGGGTTAGCGACTGCTTCGCCGGTCACGATACTCAGGCAGGCCATGGCCAAGGCCAACCAAAGGTAATGGCTCGACACCTTCATTCGACAACCTGTTCGATTAATGTTCCGCATTCGCTTGTTGAATCTTCCGCCTGATCGTTGGATGATCCTGCTCGAAAGCAGGGATACCGCACTTTCGGCTCCGGATCGGCGAGCCGGTCCAGGTATCCTTTGATACAGGTATCGTACGATTCAGGCGGGGATTTACCGGAATTTTGAACTTTTCCCGTCCCGGCGGATATGGAGAAACCTTGTTTTTGGATACCACCGGTCGTTTTATGCTCCGACGCCTGCTTCTGGCAATTGCCGGATTATGTGGAATGACAGGTCTTATCATCGAATACGGCACCTATCCCACCTCTGGTATGCTGGCCGCCGCCAGGGTGCTCAGTGGTGCCGCGGTCGGGCTTTTCCTGGTGGAGCAGGCACTGTCCATGCGGGACAGCGGAACTTTCCGGCGCCATCTGCGGAAAAGATGGCCGACGTTTTCCTTATCCGTATTGCTCATCCTGGAAATGCTGGCCCTGCTGGCCGGGCGCGAGACCACTTGGCTGAACAGCGCCCTGGGGACCCTTTCGGTGGGTTCGGTGACCCGGGCCTATCTGATCATCATCCAGGTCTATATCGTTTCCGTTTTTGCCGTGCAGTTGCCGCACCTCCATCAGCGTTTCGCCAGCCTGCGCGTCCGTCCCGCGGTGGCTTTCGTGGTTACCTTCCTTTTCCTGGTCATCCTGGGTATGGGGTTCCTGCTGCTGCCCCGGGCCACGCCTTCCGACCAACCGCTGGCTCTCCTGGACGCGTTGTTTACCTCAACCAGCGCCGTTTGCGTCACAGGCCTGATCGTCCGGGACACCGGAACGGGCTTCACCGTGTTCGGCCAAACGGTGATTCTGGTGCTCATCCAGTTGGGCGGGCTGGGCATCATGTCCCTGACGGCCGCCCTCAGCCTCTTGTTGGGTCGGGGGATCGGGGTGCGGGAAAACAGCCTCCTGCGAGAGGTGTTCCAGGTGCCCATGCTCAGCGCGGTGGGAAAGATGGTGCGGTTCATCATTCTCATGACCCTCGGCCTCGAAACAGTCGGCGCGTTTCTGCTTTACCGGGGTCTGGACGGAGTGATAGCCGACCGCGGGGACCGAATTTTCACCGCGGTCTTCCATGCCGTCAGCGCCTTCTGCAACGCTGGTTTCAGCACCTTCGACGATTCCCTGATGTCCCTGCACCAGCAGCCGCTTGTGATGGGAACGGTGGCGGGACTTTTGGTGATCGGGGGACTGGGCTTCGGGGTCGTGGCCCAGATCCTGGCCTGGCTGCGCGGCCGCGCCCTCCGGCGGGGTGACCGGAATCTCCGACTGGACCTGCACAGTCAGGTCGTACTTTTTGTTTCGGGCGGGTTGCTGGTGACCGGCACTGCTTTGATCGCCTGGTTGGAATGGAACAATTCACTGGCCGGACAGGGAGTGGGGTTGAAACTTTCCCAGGCCTTTTTCCAGTCCGCGACCTGCCGCACCGCAGGCTTCAACAGCATGGATCTGACGTTGATGAATCCCGCCACCCTGTTCCTGATGATCGTCCTGATGTTCATCGGGGGCGCTCCGGGGTCCACTGCCGGCGGGGTCAAGGTGACCGCGTTGGCCATAGCCTGGGCCAATCTGCGTTCCATCGGGCGCGGTCTGAATCGGGTGCGTCTGGGCCGGCGCGAGCTGGAGACCGTCCACGTTCAACGGGCCATGCTGGTGCTCTCCGCGGGGCTGGTGATGGCTGCCATGGGATTATTCGTGCTTCTGGCCACGGAGGAGAGACCTTTCCTGGAAACCACCTTCGAGGTATTTTCGGCCCTGGGGACCGTTGGATTATCCCTCGGCATGACCAGTGTCCTGTCACCGGCCGGCAGGATCGTCATCACCATCCTGATGTTCGTGGGCCGCCTGGGTCCCCTGACCCTGGCCAGCAGTTTGACCGGCGCCAGCCGCGATCCACGGGTGCGTTTGCCCCGGGGCAGGATAATGATCGGTTGAGAACAACCGTTATAATCACGGGAGATGTGGAATGTTGAAAGTCGTCGTAGTGGGTTTGGGCAGGTTCGGCAGCACCCTGGCAGTGCATCTGTCCCGGGAGGGAGCCGAAGTGCTGGCAGTGGATCGCAGCTCCAGGTTGGTCGAGGCGGTTGCCGAGGACGTCACCGTCGGGGTGGGGTTCGACGCCACGGACCTGAATAATCTCAAGGCCTACGATGTGGGAACCATGGATGTGGGGGTGGTGGCCATCGGCGAGAATTTCGAATCTTCGGTTCTGGTGACCATGCACTTGAAAAATCTGGGTGTCCCACTGGTGTATGCCAAGGCGCTGAATGAAATGCAGGAATCCGTGCTTTTGCGTGTGGGGGCCGACCAGGTTCTCAAACCCGAAGAGGATATGGGCGAACGTCTGGCCAGTCACCTGCTCCATGATTCAGTGGTGGATTTCGTGGAATTGCCGGATGGGTTCAGCCTGCGGCGGATTCGGGTTCCCGAGGAATGGTGCGACAAGAGCTTGGAGGAACTGGGGCTCCTGGGCAAGTTCAAGCTCAATCTGGTGCAGGTCCGGCGCACCCTGCCGGCCGAGCATGAGGGTGCTGATCCGACATTTGAAAGGACCCCTCTGCCCGACGGATCGATGGTGTTGCGCGCTGGTGACGAAATCGATGTCATCGGTCCCGATAATGAATTGAAGAAATACGATTGAATAAATCTCAAAAAAAACTTGAGCTTTCCGGGGGTTGATGCCTACTCTCTCGTGTTGAATGAGTTCGGAAGAAGCTACGGTGGGTTATGAGGATACGATCTGACCGGGCTTTGGGTTGTCGGGCCAAGTGGCCTGTCGCAAAACAAGGAGTTTTCCATGTACAAGAGGTTTGGCCGGAATCTTGTCCTGCTGGGACTGTTGATTGCCGTTGTCGCGATGGCTGGCTGTTCCTGTAAGGAATATGAAGAGCAGATCATGCAACTGGATGCCCAGATTGCGGAAATGCAGAAGGAACTGGCCGATAAGGACGCAGTGATCAACGAGCGCCAGCAGGTCGCCGAGGATCTGCGGGGGAACCTGAAGGATTGCCAGTCCGAGAACGCCGTTCTCGTCGAGCAGTCCGAAGAGGTCATCATGATCACCATGCAGGAAGACGTTGCCTTCAACGCCAGCCAGGTCATGGTTCTGGATACCATGGTGCCGGCCCTCGAGGCCATCGCCAAGACGGTCCGTGACCACCCGGACTGGAATGTTTTCGTGGAGGGCTTTACGGACGACAAGAAGGTTCTCGAGGAATACCAGGAACAGTATCCCTCCAACTGGGAGCTGGGTGCCCATCGTTCCTGCGCCGTGGTCCGTTACATGACCAACAACCTGGATCTGCCGGCCGAGCGTTTCGGCGCCGTCAGCTATGGTCCTTACCAGCCGATAGCCGACAACGACACGCCTGAGGGCCGTGCCCAGAACCGGCGCGTGCGCATCACGCTGCACAAGATGGAACAATAGTTCAGCCCAGGCTTGAACTGGTTGAACCTGTAGCGGCCCCGGATCCACTGGATCCGGGGCCGCTTTGTTTCGATCCCGGAATCTGGTGATCTACCCCGCGAGGTTCTTCAGTGCGGCAATCGCCACATCCACATCCGATGAGGTGTTGAATGGGCCGAAGCTGATCCTGACCGATCCCTCGGTCGCGGTGCCCATTGCTTCGTGCGCCAGGGGGGCACACTGCAGGCCGGTGCGGACGGCGATGTTCCAGTCGGTATCCAAGAACTGGCCGATCTGTTCGGCGGGGCGTTCGGCCACGGTGATCGAAATGACCGGCAGGCGATCGGCGCCCAGGTTGGCGGGGTGGGATTCCCCGCACCCGTGCACCTTGATGTTGTTCAGTCCCGCGATGCCGGCCAGGAATCGGTTCGCCAGGCCGCGTTCGTGCTCCAGGATAACGTGGATTCCCTTGGCGGCGATCCAATCCATGGCCGCGGCCAGCCCGGCGATGCCCACGGTGTTGAGCGTGCCCGCTTCCAACCGCCAGGGGAAATCACTCGGGTGCTCGAGCAAAGCGGATCTGACACCGGTCCCACCCCAGCGAGTACTGATAATGTCGACATCCGGTCCCACGATCAGACCTCCGATGCCGGGGGGACCCAACAGGGATTTATGTCCGGTAAAGGCCACCAGATCAACTTGCAGAGCCGTCATGTCGACCGGAATCAATCCCGCGGTCTGGGCGGCGTCCAGCAGGAACAGGATTCCACGATCCCGGCACAGGGCACCCACTTCCTCTATGGGCTGGACCGCGCCGCATACGTTGCTGGCGTGGGTCATGATCACCATCCGTGTGACAGGTCCGATCACAGCCTCGACCGCGGCGGGGTCCACCCGGCCGTTCATGTCGCAGGGGACAAGATCGAACGTGATGATTCCCGCTTTTTGCAGCATTGTCAGGGGTCGCAGGATGGAGTTGTGTTCCAGGACGGTGGTCACCACGTGGTCGCCGGGGCGGCAAATCCCCTGGATGGCGATATTCAGCGCATCAGTTGCGTTGGCTGTGAAGACGGCGCGGTTCGGGTTCGCGGCGGGGTTGTTGAAGAACCGGTCCAAACGCCCGCGCACCTGATCCACCATGCGGCCGGTCTCAAGAGACAGATCGAACCCCGAGCGGCCGGGATTAACGGCGCGACGGGTCAGGAAATTCCCCATCGCCTCGGCCACGGGGGCGGGTTTCGGGAAACTCGTGGCCGCGTTGTCAAAGTAGATCAGGGGGTTTGGATCGGACATGGTAAAGCTTTCCGGCTGGTTTCGTTTCCAATATGCAGGGTCCGTCCTTGCCATGACCCCTTACAGGGGGATACTATGTGCTCCGTTCCCGATTGACCAGTCCATACCAGGAGGTTGTTATGAGTAGAGGTCTGTTGACCGGTCGCCGGAGCTTGTCCCTGATCCTGATCCTGGCCCTGGGCGCTGCGGCGCCGGTGGTCCTGTCCGGTTGTGGCGGGGGAGATCAGGAGGAGGCCGCGACCCAACAGAAACCACGAGCGTTGGTTCCCGGCGCGGAACCCGATTCCGTGGCTGTGGATACATCCGCCGTTTCCAACACGGAAGATACCTACGAGGCAGGAACTTTATCGGACGCCGGGGGTGTCAGTGAAGATCCGGTCTCGGAAGCGAATGTTCCCTCGGACACCGGGGATGAAATAAAAGCGGTTCCGGTCCAAAAGGAAGTCCGGTCGGCCCGTATCTCGACCGAGACCCCGAAGGCAAAGAGAGGATCGGACGTGGGCGGGGCCTACAGTCTTCAACTGGGATCGTTCACGAATCTGGACAACGCCCGCAAGCAGGCCGACCGCATCAGCACTCTGGGTTATGCCCCTGTGATAGAGAAGTCCGATCTCGGGGGTCAGATCTACCACCGGGTCATGCTTTTGGGCGTCGGTGACATGGCCGAGGCTTCCCGTCTGGGAGAACATATTCATTCTGAACTAGACATCGCCTACCTGGTGCGGCGCGTGAACTGACCTTACGCCCGGAAAACTGGAGGAAAAATGCGTCCTGAGAAAACCACTGCACGACCCGTCGGCCACGGCGGCCTGACCCGTTCCCTTGTTCTGGTATTGTTCGTGTTGGCTGCCGTCCTGGCCGGTTCCGTGGCCGCCCAGGAACAAGACACCCTGTTCGCCCGCCTGGATACCGACATAGGCAGTATCCTGTTGGTCTTCTATCCTGAATTGGCGCCCCATCACGTGGACAATTTCGTCCATCTGTCGCGGACGGGATTCTATGACGGTTCCAAATTCCACCGGATCGTGCCCGGGTTCGTTATTCAGGGCGGCGATCCCAACAGCAAGGATGCCGATCCGCGAAACGACGGCATGGGCGGCCCCACCATGACAGATGTCCTGAATACCGATGAGTTGGATCTGGTTCAGCAGGTCAACGACATGCTCGAGACCAAGGGTTACGAGGGATTGGACGGTCCCGCCAACCTGAAAGCCGAATTCTCGCAGACGGTCAAGCATTCCCGCGGGACGCTGAGCATGGCGCGCGGCCAGAGCCTGGATTCGGCCGGCAGCCAGTTTTTCATCTGTGTGGCGCCGACCGCCCAACTCGATGGCAAATACACCATCTTCGGTCAGGTTGTCACGGGCATGGATGTCGCGGACATCATCGTGAACGCCGAAAAGAATCCTTCCGCCGGACGTGACGCTCCCCGCAACCCGGTCGCGATCAATAAGGCGACCATCATCGTGGGCGTCGCGGGTTTGTTGCCTGTCGAAAAGGCGGCCTGGGAAGAGATGCCCGCGGATCTGAAATCGGCCAAGTAGAAGTTGGATGCATAGAGCGTGACCAGGAAATCAAAGCCGACGGGGCCCGCCCCCCCGGGTGACATCACCCTCAAGGGAGTGCGGGTCCATAATCTTAAGAACATCAGCCTGAGCATTCCCCGGCGCAGGCTGGTCGTGGTTACCGGACCCAGCGGTTCAGGCAAGTCCTCCCTTGCCTTCGACACCCTGTACGCCGAAGGCCAGCGGCGCTATATCGAAAGCCTTTCCAGCTACGCCCATCAATTTCTCGACCAGTTGCCCAAACCGGATGTGGACCGGATCGAGGGTCTGTCCCCGGCCCTGGCCATCGATCAGAAAGGTCTGGGCCGCAGTCCCCGTTCTACCGTGGGCACGGTTACGGAAATCTACAATTTCCTGCGGTTGCTTTTTGCCCGGTGCGGAACCGTGCACTGCCCGGATTGCCAGGTGGCTGCCTCCGGGCGGCCCATGTCGGACATCGGGGACGAGATCGCCGCCCTGCCTGAAAAAACCCGTTTCTATCTGCTGGCTCCGGTGGTGCGCGGACGCAAGGGGGAGCACAAGAAACTGTTGGATGATCTCCAGCGACAGGGTTATGTCCGGGTGCTGGTCGACGGCGAGATCCGGGAACTCGACGACCGGATCGAACTGGCCCGGGGCAAGAGGCACGACATCGCCGTGGTGGTGGACGGGATGGTCAGCCGGCCGGCTATTCGCGACCGACTGAAGGCGGGCCTGGACCGCGCGGCCGAACTTGGAGACGGGTCGGTCATCGTCTGGAGCCAGGGCACCGAGAAATGGTACAGCCGGCATACCTCGTGCCCGGGTTGCGGGCGGGGGTTCGCGGAACCTGAACCCCGCCAGTTCTCCTTCAACTCCCCGGCCGGTTCCTGTCCCGGATGCAACGGCCTGGGTACCCTGCGGACCATCTATCCCGAGGCGCTTGTTCCCGACCCGGATTTGAGCATCGCCCGGGGCGCCATCGAGTTCCTCAAAGGCAAGGAAACCAGCTGGATCTATGTCCAGGTGGAAGCCCTGGCCGGGGCCATGGATTTTTCCATGGACGATTCCTTCGCGGATCTCGAACAGCGGGTGAAGGATGTCCTTTTCCACGGTTTGACTCCGGATGTCGACAAGGAGTTGCGCGATCACCCGCACTACAACGCTTTCCTGCGCGACTGGGAAGGGCTGGTACCGGAACTCGTGCGGCGACATCGCGAGACGAAGTCGGAAAAGATCCGCATCTCGCTGGAACGGATGATGGTCGAGCAGGATTGTCCCGAATGCGGTGGATACCGCCTGCGTTCCGAATCCCTCAACGTGAAGATCGATGGTTTCCACATCGGTCAGGTGGCGGCCCTTACCCTGGATGAATTCTCCGATTGGGTGGCTGGTGTTTCGTTCACGGGCGAACGTGAAAAGATCGTTTCCGGTCCCATCCTCGACCAGATCCGGCACCGTTTGCGTTTCCTCCTTCAGGTGGGGGTCAGTTACCTGTCCCTGGCCCGGGGGACGGGCACCTTGTCCGGCGGCGAAGGTCAACGTGTGAGGTTGGCCACGCAGGTGGGCTCCCAGTTGACCGGAGTCCTTTACATCCTGGATGAACCCAGTGTCGGATTGCATCACCGGGATATCGGGCAACTCATCGCGACACTCAAGGCCCTGCGTGACCGCGGGAATTCGGTCGTGGTGGTCGAGCACGACCGTGACGTCATGCTGGCCGCTGATCACATCGTCGACCTGGGGCCCGGCGCGGGGGAGCACGGCGGCGAAGTCGTTGCCCAGGGTACCGTGGCCGAAGTGGCTGCCATGACCGGCACCCCGACGGGGGATTACCTGGCCGGCCGCGTGGGCCGCAGCGGCCCCGATCCTTTGACCAAAGGGGGTGGTGCCCCCCGGATTCTGTCCATTCGCGGAATGTCCGGCCGCAACCTGAAGGATGTGGATCTTGAAATCCCCCTGGGCAGGCTGACGGTTGTCACCGGGGTCTCGGGGTCGGGCAAGAGCACGGCCGTCCACGACACGCTCTACCGCTGCCTGGCGGCACTGAAGCACCGAGCCCGCCGCCGGCCCGAGCCTTACCGGGAAATCGAAGGCGCCGAGCATATTCATTCCGTGGTGCTGGTCGACCAGTCGCCCATCGGCAGGTCGCCCCGTTCCACACCCGCTACATATACCGGGCTCTACAACCACATCCGCCGGATTTTTTCCCAGACGAGTCTGGCGCGACTTCGAGGGTACAATTCGGGACGTTTCAGCTTCAATACCACCGGCGGTCGCTGCCCTGTTTGTGAGGGTGCCGGCCTGCGACGTTTGACGATGGATTTCCTGCCCGATGTCGAAGTTGTCTGCGAGGAGTGCGGCGGACGGCGATTCGACCGGGAAACCCTCGAGGTCCATTTCAAGGGCTGCGACATCGCGCGGATCCTGGAAATGACCGTGGAAGAAGCCCGCACCGTGCTGGCCAATATTCCCGCCTGCCGCAAGATTCTGGACGTGATGCACGGCGTGGGCCTGGATTATCTGCGCCTGGGTCAGTCGGGGGGCACCCTGTCCGGGGGTGAGGCCCAGCGAATCAAGCTGGTCAAGGAGCTTTCGCGGGGAGGACAGCGTCACACACTCTACATCCTGGATGAACCCACCACCGGACTTCATTTCTGTGATGTCGATCGCCTGATGCATGTTCTGGAGCAGCTGATTTCCCATGACAACACCGTAATCGTCATCGAGCACCACCCCGAGGTCATTCGTCGGGCCGACCACATCTTCGACCTCGGACCGGAAGGTGGAGGTGGTGGTGGGCATCTGGTCGCCAGCGGGAATCTGGACCAGATCATGGCGGCGCCCGGGTCCTATACCGGCGCCATGCTGCGGGAACTTTTCAAGTGATTATTTTGGTCCGCCCAATCGGCTAATTCCCTTGGCGAAAATCGGACCCGGGGTTAGATTTGACCTGACCATAGGCGGGCGGATGTCCTGCCCCTTCTCAAGTGTCACCCATTTCGCCTGCTGCCCTGGAGTCCTTTCCGTGAGCGAATCCACCAATCTGAAATCGACGCCCCTGACCGACTGGCACAAGCAACACGGGGGCAAAATGGTTCCCTTCGCGGGATTCGAGATGCCCGTGCAATACGAGGGTGTTCTGGCCGAACACGCCTGTGTCCGGGAAAAAGTCGGCCTTTTCGACATTACGCACATGGGGGAGATATTCGTTTCCGGTCCCGGTGCCGAAGCGTGGATCGACGGCCTGGTCACCAACCGGGTGACCGGTATCCCGACAGGGAAGATCGTCTACAACGCCATGTGCCGCGAGGACGGCGGCGTGCTGGACGACATGCTTGTCTACCGTCTGGGTGAAATCGAATGGTTGATCGTCTGCAACGCTTCAAATCATGCCAAGATCAGTGGTTGGTTGGAAAAGAATCTCCCTGCTGACGGAGTGGATCTGGACGATCGGAGCGACAAGACGGCGCTCATCGCCGTGCAGGGCCCAGACAGCCGTGAGCTGCTTTGTCGGCTTGAGGCCCTGGCCGACAAGGTGCCCGATGTTGAATCCCTGAAATTCTATACCGCCCTAACCCTTGAAGGACCGGCGGGTCGGTGGATCGTTTCCCGCACAGGTTATACCGGTGAGCACGGTTATGAGTTGTACGTTCCCAATGAGGACGCGGTCGCGATCTGGGAGGAACTGCTGGTCCGGGGCGAGGATCTGGGCGTGGCCCCGATCGGTCTGGCCGCGCGCGACACCTTGCGGTTCGAAGTCTGCTATTGTCTCTACGGTCACGAACTGGAGGAGGACATCAGTCCCCTGGAGGCCGGTATCGGCTGGGCCGTGAAGCTCAAGAAGGAAAATTTCGTCGGGCGGGAAGCACTTGTCCGGCAGAAGGCCGACGGGGTTCCCCGCCGGATCGTTTGTCTCGAGATCACCGGCCGGGGCATCGCTCGCCAGGGCGCCCGTGTTCTGCGCGAGGGCAGGGATGTCGGGCTGGTTACCAGCGGCACCTTTAGCCCGAGCCTCAAAAAACCCCTGGCCATGGCCCTGGTGGACTCCGCTATCTCCGAAGGGGATCTCGCGGTGGACATTCGTGGCCGTCAGATCGAATGCCGCATTATTTCTTTCCCGTTTATGTCGGCCCGGACCAAGGGTGATCCTCGGTCCGAACGGACGCTGCCCTGACGGGCGGCCAAACCTGCAGGAGGCCCATGCCATGGTACCGGACGATCGAAAATACACCCAGGAACACGAATGGATCCTGATCGAGGACGGTGTCGGCACGATCGGTGTGACCGATTTCGCGGCGGGTGAACTGGGCGATGTGGTTTTTGTCGAATTGCCGGAAACCGGATCCGAATTCAACCAGGGCGACACGGTGGGCACCATCGAGTCGGTCAAGGCCGTGGCCGATATGTTTCTCCCGGTTTCCGGTGAGATCGTCGAGGTCAACGAGGCCGTCGCCGACACTCCCGAACTGGTGAACAGCGACCCCATGGAAGAAGGCTGGTTGTTCAAGGTCAAGTTGAGCGACGCCTCCGAACTCGATCAACTGATGGATGCCGCCGCCTACGGCGAACTTCTGGGAGGCTGACCGGGACATGCCCTACGTTCCGCATTCACCAACAGACATCCGCGCGATGCTCGATGTCGTCGGCAAGCAGGAGATCGGGGATCTGTTCTCCCACCTGCCGGGCGATGTGCGTCTGGATCGGCCGCTGGACCTTGCTCCGGGGATGACCGAGGAAGAGGTCCGACGCTACTTCAGGAAGGCGGCCGCCGCCAACCACGGACAGGACGAGTTGGTTTCCTTTCTGGGAGGTGGGGTGTATGACTCGATCATTCCCGCCGCCATCGACGCGATCAGTTCGCGCAGCGAATTCCTCACGGCCTACACGCCCTACCAACCGGAAGTTTCGCAGGGCACCCTGCAGGTGATCTACGAGTGGCAGTCCTTCATTTGCCGGCTGACGGGGATGGATGTCGCCAACGCCAGCATGTACGATGCCGCGACCGCCTTGAGCGAAGCTCTTTCAGTCGCCCTGGCCGCCAAGCGGAAGAAGGCCATCGTTCTTCCGGTGACACTGAACCCCCGCTACCGGCGTGTGGTCAAGACCATGATGGCTGGTGAAGGTATCACGGTCATTGACGCTCCTGTCGGGCCTGAAGGCACAACCGACCCGACTGCCCTGGCCGAAGTCATGACCGATGACGTGGCCGCCTGTGTGATTCCCAATCCCAACTATCTGGGCCTGGTCGAACCCGTCGATGAACTGTCCCGGGTGATCAGGGACGCCGGCGCGATCGTGGTGGCGGCCGTGAATCCGGTGGCTTTGTCACTTCTCAGGACTCCCGCGGAATTCGGCGCCGAACTGGCTGTGGGAGAAGCGCAGCCATTCGGGGTTCCCGCTTCCTGGGGCGGCCCTCTGCTCGGGTTCCTTGCCTGCACCGACAAACACAAGCGACGTATTCCCGGCCGTATCGTGGGGCGCACAGCCGACAATCGTGGCAATGAAGGTTATGTGTTGACCCTTCAGACCCGCGAACAACATATCCGCCGCGACAAGGCCACGAGCAACATCTGCAGCAACCAGGCCTTGAACGCCCTGCGCGCGACCGTCTATCTGGCCATGCTCGGCGCGGGTGGCCTGGCGGAACTCGGCGAGGCCAACCTGACGCGTGTCACCGCCCTTCGTCGCCGTGTTTCGGGCATTGCGGGTGTCGGCATTCCTTTCGGCGGTCCGGTATTCAATGAGACCGTGATCCGGCTTGCCCGGCCGGCGGCGGAGTTCATCGCCTTCGCCAGAAAGCGTGGAGTTCTGGCTGGTATCCAACTGCACGGTGTCGCCGATTGCGGTACGGGGGATCTTCTGGTCTGCGTTACTGAGAAACGCACTGCCGCTGAAATCGAGAACTTCGGCCTGCTGTTGGAGGAATTCATGTCCGATGCCACCGGTGGAAAGGAGGTGTCCGCATGACACAGGATAACCTGGCACCTGGCCGCTGGAACGCCAGCCTTCCGGATTCCCTGTTCACCAAGGGCGCGGCCGGTCGCCGAGGCCTGACTTTTCCCGCCTGGGACGGCGAATCGATCTCTGCTGATCTGGCGAAGGCCCTGCCCGCGGAAATGCGTCGAACCGAACCCGCGGAATTCCCCGCCCTGAGCGAACCGGAAGTCATGCGGCACTTCACGGCCCTTTCCAATCTCAACCACCACATCGAGCGCGGTATGTATCCCCTGGGCAGTTGCACCATGAAGTACAACCCGCGGGTCAACGAGCAGGTGGCCGCCATGTCCGGCCTGGCTGATCTCCACCCCGAACAGGGTCCGGAAGATATCCAGGGATTGCTGGGCGCCCTGAAACACCTGGAAAACGCCCTCTGCGAGATTACCGGTTTCGCGGCCTGCAGTCTGATTCCCGCCGCGGGCGCCCACGGGGAATACCTGGGTATGCTGGTGATCCGGGCGCTGCACATGGCCAACGGCGACTCCGACCGGGACGAGATCCTCATTCCCGATTCCGCCCACGGCACCAACCCCGCCTCGGTGGTTATCGCCGGCATGAAGCCTCGCACGATCCTTTCCCGGGCCGACGGCCGCATCGATCTGGATGTCCTGCGGGAAGCGGTGTCCGAGCGGACCGCCGGAATCATGATCACCAATCCCAACACCCTGGGTCTATTCGAAAACGAAATACGGGAAATCGCCGACATCGTTCACGCGGCGGGAGGGCGCCTGTATATGGACGGCGCCAACATGAACGCCATCATGGGCAAGGCCCGGCCCGGCGACATGGGTTTCGACGTGGTTCATCTGAACCTGCACAAGACCTTCAGCACTCCGCATGGCGGGGGCGGACCCGGCGCCGGACCCATCTGCGTGACCGAGGAGTTGGCGGCTTTTCTGCCCGGACCCCTGATTACCGCCGTGTGGGACGGCTCTTTTACCCTGGACAAGGTTCCGGGGCCCGATGACACGGCCATCCACACCCACTTCGGGAATGTCGGTGTCTGCCTGCGGGCGTTGGCCTACATCCTGCGCAACGGCGGTGACGGACTTACCCGGGCCAGTGAATGTGCCGTCCTGAACGCGAATTACCTTCTGGCGAGGCTGCGGGACATCCTGCTGGTGGATAACTCCGAGG
The DNA here is from genome assembly GCA_023270185.1 of Candidatus Krumholzibacteriia bacterium. Lineage (GTDB taxonomy): Bacteria > Krumholzibacteriota > Krumholzibacteriia > LZORAL124-64-63 > LZORAL124-64-63 > JAGLCY01. The sequence goes on from JAGLCY010000028.1 coordinate 20,728, forward strand.
GCTGCATGCATGAATTCGTGGCCGACGGAACACGTTGGAAGGATGAGTTCGGGGTTCGCACCCTGGATGTGGCCAAACGGATGCTCGATTACGGCATCCATGCGCCAACCATCTATTTCCCGCTCATCGTGGAGGAAGCCATGATGATCGAGCCCACCGAAACCGAGTCCAGGGAAAGTCTCGACCTGTTCGTCGAGGTCATGCGGGCCATTTACCGCGAAGCCGGTGAAGATCCTTCGGTTCTCATCGGAGCCCCGCACACAACCCCGGTCGGCCGCATGGATGAAACCCGCGCCGCCCGCGAACCGGACCTGCGCTGGCTCGGTCCCTGCAACTGCTAGATGGGTTGTCTGCGGGTTTTCCTCGACGGGGCGTCGACCGGTTCGGTGAACATGGCCCGGGACGCCGAGCTCCTGGCGGGGCACAAACCGGGGGATGATCCGATCCTGCGCGTGTACCGGTGGAAGCCCGCCGCGGTGACCATCGGCTACAATCAGGACTTCACCGATTTCGATGAATCAGCCCTTCGCGCCGCCGGGTACGACCTTGTCCGGCGACCCACAGGCGGGCGGGCCATCCTGCACGCGGACGAACTGACCTACGCGGTGATCGGAACCTCTCCGGATCCTATTTTCGGCGCCTCCCTGCACGAGACCTATCTGAAAATCAACCAGGCCCTGCTGTCCTTTCTGGCCGACCTCGGCATTGCCGCGGAAATTTCCCCGGGCGAATCGCGGGAAGAGGCCCGGGGACTGGTTTGTTTCAGAAGCGCGGGCCGTCACGAAATCAGTGTGGACGGTCGGAAGATCATCGGATCCGCCCAGCGTCGCTCCGGCGGGGTTTTCCTGCAGCACGGCTCCATTCTGGCAGGGCCCCGGCACCTGGGGTTGCCATCCTTCCTGCGGGCGGATGTGAATCGGGATCCCGGGGAACTGGCCGCGGTGACCACTGATCTGGGTCAGTTGCTGGGCGCTCCGCAATCGGATGAAGACCTCGATGCCCTGTCGCCCCGTCTGGCTGATGCCTTTGCCAGTGTTCTGGGGCTGGACTGTGGTCTTGCTTGACCGTTCCGGTCCCGACTCCCTACTATCAATCCCGTTGGTGAATTCAACTTGAGAGGATGCGATGATATCCTGGCTGGCGCGCAGGGTCGCCGTTTCGGCGTTTTTGATTTTTGTCCTGTTGTCGGCGGTGTTTTTCATCGTTCGTCTGGCGCCGGGCGATCCAATGGACCAGGTCGTGGAAGAAAATCTTGGTCCGGACGACCGGGAACTGATCCGCCGTCAGATGGGCCTGGATGAATCCCTGCCCAGCCAATATCTGCACTGGTTGGCCGCTTCTTCCCGGGGTGACTTCGGCACCAGTCTCAGCCAACAGCGTTCTGTCGGTCACATAATAGGGGAGGCCCTGCCCGCCACCCTGTTGCTGACGGTGACGGCCTACCTGCTTCACCTTTTGTTGGCTCTGGGTGCTGCGGTGGCGATGGTTGCCCGGCCGGGTCGTTCCCTCGATCACTGGATCCAGGGAGTGGGGCTCACGCTGTACTCCCTCCCCGCTTTCTGGCTCGGTCTGATGATGATCATGCTCTTGAGCGGCAAACTGGGCTGGTTCCCCGCCGGAGGAATGCACGCGCCCGATTCCCGTTACCTGGACTGGTGGCCCTGGCTGGTGGACCTTGCTCATCACCTCGTACTGCCGGTGGCCACGCTGGCCCTGGGGTCGTTCATCGGTACTGCGCGTTACCTGCGAACATCGCTTGCCGACGTGCTTGGCCAGGACTACATCCTGGCGGCCCGGGCGCGTGGACTATCCGAACGCCGGATCCTGTTTCGGCACGCCCTGCGCAATGCCCTGCTGCCGATGATCACCCTGTTGGGATTGAGCCTGCCCTTCCTCCTGGGGGGGGCCGTGGTCGTCGAAGTCGTATTCGGTTGGCCGGGAATGGGGCGGGTCGCCATCGAGGCCATCTGGGCGCGGGACTATCCGGTGATCATGGCCACCACCCTGGTGTCCGCCGTCACCGTGGTCGCCGGTTCCCTGCTTGCCGATATCCTCTACCGATGGGCCGATCCCAGGGTTCGCCACACAGAGCGGGAGTCGGCGTGACCATGAAGCCGGGGACCAGCAGTGATCTTTCCACTTCGGGTGACCGTTGGTGGACTGATCCCCGCCTGCGACCAGGTCTGGTCATCACTCTGGGTTTGGGCCTGCTGGCGTTGCTGGCTCCGGTCATCGCACCGGGTGATCCCGCTGCTCTGGGCTCCGCGGCCGATCGTCTGGCGGCTCCCTCGGGCAGCCATCTCCTCGGAACGGATTTGCTGGGCCGGGATGTCCTGTCGCGTCTTGTGCATGGCAGTCGGGTTTCCCTTCTGGTCGGCTGGGTCAGTGTTCTGGTGGCGGTTCTGCTGGGCACGGCGGTGGGATTGGCCGCGGGCATGGGGCCGCGCTGGGTTGACCGGTTTCTGATGAATACCACGGATGTCTTCCTCGCCTTTCCACGAATTTTCCTGATTCTGCTCCTGGTGTCGCTGACAACGCCTTCCCTGCTCCTGGTGATGACGGTGCTGGGTCTGACCGGCTGGATGGGGGTGGCGCGTCTGGTCCGTGCCGAGGCATTAAGTCTGAGGGAACGGGATTTCGTGGCCGCGGCGCGAGGTCTGGGCCTGTCTTCCTGGCGGGTGGCCACCGGGCACGTGCTGCCTAATCTTCTACCCACCATCATCGTCGCGGCGACCCTGCGGGTGGGTTCCGCCATCCTGGCTGAATCGTTTCTGAGTTTCCTCGGACTGGGTGCCCAGGAACCCACCGTCAGTTGGGGTTCCATGATCCAGCAGGGCAGGGGCTATCTCTTGGATGGCTGGTGGTTGGCGACTTTCCCCGGCTTGGCCATCGCCCTGACGGTTCTCGGCTACAACCTGTTGGGCGAAGGATTGCGCCGGCGATTGGATCCTCGCGGTGGGCGGGAGGGTCGTGATGAGTGACCTGCTCCGGGTGGAAAACCTGCGAGTTTCGTTTCCCGGTCCCGGTCCGGAATCCGGGACGAAGATCCTGACCGGGGCGGATCTCGTGATCGGACCGGGCGAGGCGATTGCCCTTGTGGGGCCGTCGGGTTGCGGCAAGAGCCTGTTGACGCGCGCCTTGCTGGGACTTCTTCCCGACGGAGCGGACTGGACCGGAACGATCCGTTGGCGAGGCGAACAGTTGCGCGATCCACGCGGTCGGAACTGGCGGAAGGTCAGGGGCGAAGGAATGGCGTTGGTTCTCCAGGAACCGCAGACCAGTCTCAATCCCGTTCTTTCGGTTGGTGACCAGATCGCCGAAACGGTTCGTGTCCACAGTGGGGTTTCCCGGAGTGAAGCGCGTGGGCGCGCCGTTTCCCTGCTGGCCGAGATGCTGGTTCCCGACCCCTCGGAAAAGGCGGATTGTTATCCCCACCAGTTGAGCGGCGGCATGAGGCAACGGGTGCTTCTGGCGGCGGCCATGGCCTGCGATCCCGACCTCTTGATCGCCGACGAACCCACCACCGCGCTGGATGTAACGGTTCAGCGGGAGATTCTTGCCTTGATCAATCGGGTCCGCCGGGATCGGGGCATGGCATTGCTTTTCATCACCCACGATGCGGAACTGGTGCCCCTGGTGGCAACGCGGCGAGCCGAGATGTCCGGCGGCCGGATCATCACCCATAACCATCTGGATCGGCCAGCCGTCCTGAATGCTGCTGACGATTCCCTGTCCAGGGAACCGTCTGGAGGTGCTTTCATTCGGCCGGCAGGTGAAAAAAGTCCTGTTTTGAAGGCCAGGGGCCTCGTTGCCGGCTATGGTCCTGTCAGGACGGCGGCGTGCCCACGTGCTCCCGTTGACGGGGTCGATATCGATCTGATCCCCGGTCGTGCCCTCGGCCTGGCGGGTGAATCAGGTTGCGGCAAGACGACCCTGGCCCGGGCCCTGTCCCGTCACCTGATTCCCGTGGAGGGTACGATCGAACTGGAAGGGGAGGATTTCCTGTCCTTCCGGGGGAGTCGTCTTCAGGCTCGTCGCCGGCGTGTCCAGATGCTTTTCCAGGATCCTGCCGGTTCACTCAATCCTCGCCAGGTGGTTGGCCGCGCCCTTTCCGAAGCGGTTGGAAACAATGATCCGGTCCGTGCCGCGGACCTGTTGACAGAGGTGGGACTGTTCCGGGAGCTGGCCAGCCGTTATCCCCATGAACTTTCCGGCGGTCAGCGGCAGAGAGTTTCCCTGGCCCGCTGTCTGGCGGCCGATCCCGGTGTTCTGATCGCGGACGAGCCGACCAGCGCCCTGGACATGGGGTCGCGGAATCGGATCCTCTCCCTGCTGATGCGGACCATGGAACGCCGAGGTCTGGCACTCCTGCTCATCTCCCATGACTTCGGGGTGCTGCACGCGATATGTGATCGGGTAGACGTCATGTACGGGGGAGTGGTCGTGGAATCCTACCGGGTCGTGGAGAGGTCACGCAATCGGCACCCTTACACGTTGTCAATGATGGCCGCGGCGCCCGCTTCCCTGAACCGGGGTCAGCGGTGGTGGTTGGACGCGGGTAAGGGTCTGCAGAAAAGAAGCGGGCCGTCACCTGCCGGCTGTCCGCTGGCAGGTCAATGTCCTTTGCAGAAGCCACATTGCATCAATGAGTTGCCGCCCCTGGTGGAAGTGGCCGAAGGCCATTTCCTTCGCTGCCCCGAAGCAGGGGAAGGCGGTCCATGACAATATATTGACACGTTGTAGGCCAATCTCTATATTCAAACACCAGTTGCGGCACGGGTTACCTTTCCTTGAGATTCTGGTCCCCCAAGTGCCTTAAAGGACCGGCGGAAACGCCCTTTTCAGCAGGCACCCCACACTGCCCGGCTAAGGTTCAGTGCATAATTTTAATGATCAATCCCAAGGTTCCTTGCGGAACCCCGATTCAGCCGGATTAGTTCCCTTGGAAAGGAGCGCCAGTATGCTCCGGCGTCCCCGGTCCTCATGGATTCTGCCCCTTGTTCTATTCCTGCTCCTGGTCACCATGGCAATACCGGGTGACGCGTCCGCTCAGGGCGCTCCGGCTACCATCAAGGGAACCGTCAGGGATAAGGAAACCGGGGAACTCCTCGATTATGCCAACGTTCTGTTGGCCGGCACCACGCGGGGAACCATGTCCCTCGGTGGTGGTATCTTCTACTTCAACGGTATGGCGCCCGGCACCTACACGATCAAGGTCCTGTACCTTGGTTTCGCGCCGATGGAACAGACGATCACTGTCCAGGCCGGTGACATCAAGAATTTGACCTTCGACCTTGAGACCGTGATTGTCGAAACCCTGCAGGCGTTCGATGTCGAGGGCGCGGAATACATGGTCGAGGTCAGGAGCGCGGTTACCGAACATACCGTGAGTTCCGAGACCTTCGAGAAATACGCCATCGATTCGGTCGACGACGCCCTGTCCAAGCAGGCGGGCGTGGTCATGCGCGCGGGAGAGTTGTATGTGCGCGGTGGCCGTTCGGGTGAGGTCTCCATGCAGATCGACGGTGTATCGGTCGATAATCCCATCGGTACCGGTTCGCTTGAAGTGTCCAACCTGGCAGTGGACCAAATGGTCATGGCTACTGGTGGACTGGACGCCAAATACGGCAACGCCCTGTCCGGCGTGGTGAACATCACGACCAAAGAGGGAGGCCAGAAATTCGGTGGCGGCTTCCGTTTCCTCACCGACGATTTTGGACGGCAGGACAAGACCTACACCAACTACGATCGTTTCGAATACGGCTTTGGTGGACCCACCCCCCTCAAGGGCCTGACCTATTTTTTCGCCGGCGATCTCACTTTCACGGACACTGAGAATACATCGGTGGCCCACCGCCCTGAATACAAGGTGAAGTTGGGGGATACCACCTTGTTCAAGTTCCGACGTCGCCAATTCAACCAGGCCAAGGGATCGGTCAAGCTGGGCTATACTCTCAGCGAGAATAAAAAGGTCACCGCCGAATACTCCTACTCGACGACCTTGTCAGAGCGTTACGCGCCTAACTGGAGCGTTGAAGGTCAGGCCAGTCGGATTATCTACCTGCCCGAAGTCGTGTATCGGCCCCGCTTCAACGACTGGTTTTCCATCGGTCGGCCCATTCCCGTCTACTACGGGCCCTGGTACGACAATATGCTCCAGAACGCCCGCACGGTGATGGTGGCCGACCAGCGCAACTCGAGTGAGCGGCGGACCGCCCTGCCGATTCTCGAGGTCCGCAGCGCGACCGACAACCAGATTCATACCGTTGTGGCCCATGCTCAATTCGACGGGTTCCGATATCCCTATTCCTCATTCGCCACAGTTGCGGAGGACAGTTCCTACACACCCTTCAATTCCGCCAACCGCCTGAATCAGCGGAAGGACATCGGGCAGGTAGGCAAGATCGTGTGGCGGCACAATCTAACCGAATCGACCTTCTATACGGTTCGTCTGGGATTGGTGGCCTTCGATGCTCGCAGCGATGTCCAGGGCAAGGACCCCTGGGAATACAATCACGGTGGTATCCGCAGTCCCGGTCTGTTCTTCGGGCAGCGGAATCTCTACCTGCGGGGTACGGACTATTACACTGATCCTCTAAGTTCCTATTTCGTGACCACCAGCGATAACTTCACCTACAGTGAGGAGTACAGCAGGACCTACAGCCTGGGCTTCGAATTGGTGAGTAATCGCTGGGAAGGGCACCTCGTTGAAACAGGCTTTGGTGTCCGTTACAATGATCTGGAAAGGTATGCCGTGGTGTCGCCCGCGGTCATGCGCCAGAGTCGTTTTACCGGTGATTGGTCCCAGGGGGGAAACCGTAACGTCTTCCATACCTACAACCCCGAGGGATACTGGTACGCCCAGGACCGCTGGGAATACGAGGGCATGGTCGTGAACTACGGATTGCGCTGGGACATGTTCTCGCCGGGTTCGGCCGCGGCCATCGAGCTGTCCAATGAGGATGTCGACGCCAACGTGATCAAGTACAAGACCGCGTTCCAGCCACGTCTGGGCTTTGCCTTCCCCATCACCGAGCGTGACGGATTCCACTTCCACTACGGCCGCTTCGTGCAGTTCCCCAACCGGGAATACCTGTTCGCGAGCCAGGACCCCGTAGGCAACGCTGGAACACTGGGTAATCCAAACCTGCAGCCGGAAACCACGGTCCAGTATTCCGCCGGCATCAAGCATCAGTTCACCGATTTCATCGCCGGGCAGTTCTCACTCTACAGTAAGGACATCTATGATCTGATCGCCTCCACCCAGGTGACCGATGACCAGACAGGCCAGACTCTGGCCCGCTATATCAACCAGGCCTATGCTTCCGCACGCGGGATCGAGGTAACCCTGGAGAAGCGGTACAGCAACAACTACCAGTTCACTTTCAGCTATACCTATTCTTTCGCCGACGGCATCGCCTCGGATTCAAATTTCGGATCCAATCCGGACGGGCTGGAGTTTCTGCCCAACCAGGAGCTCCCCCTGGCATGGGACCAGCGCCACACCTTGAACCTGATGTTCCTGTTGGCGGAACCGGGTGTGTGGTCCTCGTCCTTCTCCTTCTCCTACGGCAGCGGTTTTCCCTGGACGCCGTTCGACCGGTTTGCCAAGAAACAGGATCCTCTGCTTGGAAACAGCGAGCGTTTGTCCGCGACCTATTCGCTGGATATTCAGCTCGAACGAAACATTAACTTCTACGGGAAACGACTCTCGCTGCAGCTGCAGGCCTTTAACCTGATCAACCAGGATATGGTTGTCGCTCCAGGTGGCGCCGGCATCAGTCCCGGTATGATCAACGGTGCGGCTTATGGCGGCGGGTCTCATCTTACGGAGACCGGAAAATACGGGGCAGCCCTGTTGCAGGATGCCGACGGCGATGGCGAGGATGAGTTCATCCCCATCGTTGATCCGCGGACCTTTGGTCGGCACCGGTTGTTCCGGTTCGGTATAGGCTACTACTTCTAGTTGGGGCATACCTTCCGGGCTGCTGTGGCGGCGCCGGTTTGGAAAGGATGGCAATGTTAGGTACCATCAATGATAATGCAAGGGGTGTCCGGCGGGCTGTGCTTTGGTCCTGCTCGGTGTGCTGCCTCCTGCTGATGGTCGGTATCACGTCGCCAGCCCAGGCGTGGATGGATACCGAAAACGATATCCTGGAGATGGGTTACAACCCGAACGGGATCTTCATTCTGGACGGGTCCTACGTCATGAACGTGGGCGAGGTCCAGATCAACATCACCAACTTCGGTTTGATCGGATCCAGTTATTCCAGCACGCGTCCCTGGTCCGATGCTCCTTCCTGCCAATGGCCTTCCGGCTCGGGCGACGAATACCTGTGGGCTTCCGGCCTGTGGGTCGGCGGCATCGTGCTGGGTGAACTGCTTTGCTCAACCGGAGGTAATGCCGGTCTCAACGAGTTTGCTCCCCTGGATGAGTTGGAAGCCACGATCTACGAAGCAGCCGCCACCAAGATCCTGCGACCCGCGGGCAATCCCGACGCCAGTGGTCGACGCGCCCCACAACCGAGTCCCGATGACGACGACGACGGTCTGGTGGACGAGGAGGTCCTCAACGGCGAGGACGACGACGGCGATGGCAAGATCGATGAGGATTTCGGCCAAATCGGCAACCAGATGTTTGTCTTGACGAACTACGACAATACGCGTCTGGCAGTCGAAAGCTTTCCTGATCACACTCCGATGAACTTGGAAATGGTCCAGACCACCTTCCAGTGGGAAAATGACCAGGTGGATGATTTTGTCGGGTTTGACTACACCATCAACAACGTCGGCGTTACCGATGTCGAAAAGGTGTACATCGGATTTTTCTCGGATAGTGATATCGGTCCGCGCGGTCAGGGTGGGACGGCCGATGACGACATGGCAGGATCCTGGCCTGATATTCATGGCAGCCCGGGGTTGGTGAGGGGTTCCGACGGCAGTTTTGTACCCATTCAGGTCGGCTATATGTACGACGCCGCTGAAACCGGTCGTCTGCAGGGTTATTTCGGCATCGTCTTTCTGGGACACGATGTGGATCCCAGTGGGACTCTGGCGCCTCCGACAGTGGGTATGCGGACTTTCCAGTCCTTCGCCGGCAACGCCAGTTTCGAGCAGGGTGGCGATCCATCCAATGACGATGAGCGTTATCAACTTCTCAGTGCCCCGGTCGAGGACTGGGACAATAATACATTGCCGGGCAAACAGGCCGATTTCCGTTTCCTGGTCTCGGCCGGACCCTTTGCCATCCTGCCGCCAGGTGAAAGCCTCACCTTTCAGGTCGGTATGGTTGTCGGGCCCGGTCTCGGTGACGAGGCGGGTGGCCAGGGACTGCTTTCCCACTGTGCCGAGGCTTTCCTGACCTGGCAGGGGATCTTTGTTGATGATATCACGAAGGTTCAGCCCTCTGATGGATCGCCGGCCTTCAATCCGGGTATTTTGGGCCGGGAAACCATTCTGTGCCGGCAGGATTTCGATCCCGGTGTTTTCGACAATTTCGCGCTCGACTATGGGGATCCATCCTGCCTCGACGAAGAGTGGCTGGTTGGCCAGCCGCGGGTGCAGGACTCGGATATATTCGAATACGAGGTGGACGGGCAAATCAAGGACTGCGCCATGTTCAATCTCGACAACTGTTTCGAGTGCGCTCGTCAAAACGGCTTTATCTGTCAACCCGAGGATTTCATGGGCTCTCCCGCGAATTGGGATTGCAACGATGAAGACCTGTCCGATGAGCGCAAGGTCGGTTGCACCGGCGTTGACGGAAACGAGACCCAGATCCATTGGCTGGTCGGCATGGCTCCACCGCCGCCGGGTCTGCGCCTGTGGGCGACCGACAGCCGGGTCCATGTCTACTGGGACGACAGCCCCGAGTACGTCAAGGATATCCGTCTGCAGAAAATCGATTTCGAGTCCTACCGCGTCTGGCGAGCCGACAACTGGGACAGGCCTTTCGGTTCGTCCGTTGTCAACGGACCCGAGAGTTCCCTCTGGCAGATGATCAGTGAATACGACGTTGTCAACACCTTCCTGACCCAGGTGGTCGTGGAGGGGGAGGTCTACGAGGATACACTGCCCTTGGGAGCCAACACCGGTCTCGAGGTCGTTTCCTATCGTCCTGTTGTCCTGGATAATCCCCTGTACGATGGACTTGACGTGGCCATGCAGGAAGTTGTGGATAACGATCCCAGGGGAGAATTGAGGGTCCGTCCGGAGATCAGGGATTCCGACGGCATCGTAATCCCCAAATTCCAGGGTCTGGTGGCCTGGGAGACCTACACGGATGCCCTCGATACATTTTTTGCCGTGACGGCCCGTGTTGCGGATTCGGAAAATGGTGTTCGGGAAAAACGGGGTTCGAAATACTACGAATACGTGGACCGGGACATCCACAACGGTTTCATCTACTTCTACTCGGTGACTTCGACCGACCACAAGTTGGAGAATTTGGCGGAGAACCGTGATGAAACCGATCCGCCGGATATCGTTGGGCCGGGTTTGGTCGGCGATCCAGGTTCGTCGTTCAGCGATACGCAACCCGGAACCCAGGCCCAGACGGCCGAAGAACGGGAAAAATTCGGCATCAACATCTATGTGTATCCCAACCCCGCCACTCGGGAGGCCCTGGCCGAATACCAGGAACTCAATCCGAACGGTGATGATCCCACCGGGGTTCGGGTCACGTTCACCAACCTGCCGCAGGCCTCGAACACGATTCAGATCTACACGGTCAGCGGCGACCTGGTTCAAACTATTTCCCATAGCGGCCTTGATGGCTCCGGCCATGTGAGTTGGAACCTCATGAGTCGCAATGGGCAGGAAATTGTCAGTGGTGTCTACCTTTATTCCGTGCAGTCCGATGATTCTCGTTTCGAGGATTTTGTCGGCAAGTTCGTGGTGGTTAGGTAACCCCTGATGGTAGGGGCAGATTTGTGTCAACTCCGTCTGCGGACGGATCTGGAGGTTTCCATGAAACGCATCGCGATTCTGACCACCTTGCTGCTGGTGTTGCCAACTCTCGCCATGGGCGCGGGGTTTGCAAAAGTCGGCACCTTTGGAGGTCAGGAACTCAAGATCGGCGTGAGCGCGAGGGCCACAGGTATGGGATCTGCGTTCACCGGAGTGGCCGATGATGCCACCTCGGTGTTCTGGAATCCCGGCGGTCTCGTCAACGTTAAGGGCAACGAGGTTTCTCTGAACCATGTGGCCTGGGCCGCCGATACCAAACTCAG
>JAGLCY010000280.1 GCA_023270185.1 Candidatus Krumholzibacteriia bacterium
CCCATGCCCATGAAAAGCGGCATCAGGGTCAACGGCCCCAGGAGCCACCAGGTGACCCCGTAGACCATGCCCGCGGCCAGACCGCTGATCCTGCCGGACACCGCCGGGCCAACCAGCAGACCGAAACTTCCGCCGATGCCCGCGCTGATGACCAGATGCACCAGGAAACCCACCATCGCGTTGGGATAGCCGACCATCTTGCCTATCATCGGCAGGACGCCCATGAAGGCCATCATCATTCCAAAAACCACTCCACCCATCAGTCCGCCGATGATCCCGTGTTTGATTCTGTTGGCGATCATTGTTCTTCTCCTTAGACTATGTGTTCATGTCCACCCGGTGGGTGGATCCTGTTTTCCAAAAACTGTCGGTCACATGGTGAGTGCACGGACCCGGTGGTTTGTTACAATAAATTTTCACGATCAGGAGTTTTCCGCCCCGATGTTTTTCACCTTGGCGCATGATGGATTTGCCGACCCGGAATTCCTGGACCTTCTCAGGGCCCGGGACGAATCCGCCCTGCAGCGGTTGGTCAGCGCCTATCTGCCCCAGATCCTGCGGGCGGCGCGAGGCGCGGGGCTCAATCCCCAGAATGCCGAGGATGTCTGCCAGAGCACCTTTGTCACCTTCATCGAAAAAATCGAGGATTTCGAAGGCCGCTCCCATATCCGCACCTGGCTGTTCGGGATTCTGTATCGTAAGATTTCGGAGATGAGGCGGTCCGCGGCCCGGGAAAGCGGCGCCGAAAGCATCGACCAGGTCATGGAGACCCGGTTCAAGACCGATGGCCATTGGCAGAAGCCACCACGGGGCGCAGACTCGGCCACCTATGAAAGTGAAGTCCGCGAACATCTCGACGATTGCATGGAGGGGATCACGACGGACCAGCGCATGGCCTTCATCCTGCGTGAAGTGGAAGAGCTGGACAGCGAGGAGATCTGCCGGACCATGGACATCAGCCGGTCCAACCTGGGGGTTCTGCTCTACCGGGGACGCAACCTGCTGAGGGAGTGCCTCGAGAACAGGAATATCAGGAGTTATTGATAATGCTGAAGTGCAGGGATCTTACAAAACTCATCGCCTCGGATGAAATCGAGGATTTGGGTTTCATGAAACGGGTGGAAATCCAGTTCCACCTGTTCATGTGCAAGCACTGCCGCCAATACATGGGACAGATCCGTTCGATCGGACAGGGAGCCAAAAAAATGGCCGCCGAAGCCGAACCCGATCAGGAACAGCTTCAGCGGCTGGAAAAGGATATCTGCGGCAAGATCCGCAACGGCGATCACGGATCGAACTAGTCGACGACGACCTCCACCATCACCATACCATCCAGATATTTGCCCGCGGCGGCCTGCAGGTCGGTCAGGGTCAAATCGTCGTATGCCGTCAATCCGTTCAGATAACCCGCGATGTCGCCATCCAGTTCGGCCATGGCCAGGTAGTAGGCCTGGCCCATCGATGACAGGCGGCGCATCATCAGGCGGCCGGTGCGGGCGGCGCGGATCTTGTCCATCTCTTCCTGGGTAATGGTCGATACGTCGAAGTCGGCAATGAATTTGTCGATGGCCTCTTTGCCCTCGTCCATCCGTTCGCTGGGGGGATTGATCCAGGAAGTGAACCGTCCCCTGTCTCCGTTCACCGAAACGGAAGCGCCCACGCTGTAACTCAGGCCCCGTGTTTCGCGCAGGTCCATGGCCATGCGGTCCGACAGGATGGCAACGACCAGCTTCAGGGCGTCGGCATCGCCCTTATCCACGGCCAGGATGGAGCCCAGCCGGATGGCGGCCATCTGCCCGCCGACCTTCGCGGTCAGACTCTCGGCCGTCGCTGTCACCGGCTCGGACAGCAGGCCCGCCGAAGGAGTACCGCTCCCGCCCAGGTTTTCCTCGAGGCTCGCCTTGAGATCGTCGTGCTCGGCGGGTCCCACGATGGCAAAGATCAGATTTCCCGGGACGAAGGCTTTGCGGAAGACCACCCGCACCTGGTTGAAATCGAGTTTGGCCAGCGACTCGACGTCGCCCTCAGCCGGCATCACCAGGGGATGCTCCCCGTAGAGGGCCGCGTCCAGCATGTTGTTGGCCGTGTTGCGGGCGCTGGCTTCATGCCGCCCCAACTCGGTGATCCGTTCTTCACGCACCCTGTCGAAAACCTGGTCGTCGAAAGTGGCGTGCTGGATGATCGTGGTCAGCAGTTCCAATACTTCCGGCCCGTATTCGGCGGCCGTCTCGATCCTGATGAAACTGAACCGCCCGTTGGTATAGTAGTTGTCCATGGGAATGCGGGAATCGTCCACCAACTTGACCACCGCGCCCAGGTCCCGCAGGCGCCGGGCCATGCACACATTGTCGCACCCGGGGATGCCTTCACTCAACAGGCGGTGCACAATATCGAGAGCTCCGGCCTGGGCGTTGTCCCGATCAATGCTCGCGCGGCCGCGCACGGCCAGATGGATGGCGGTCAACGGACTGTCCGGATTGGTTTGGCTCACCAGGACGGCACCGTTTTTCAGTTCCGAGCGGTCGACCTTCAGGGGCGCGGGCGCGGCTTCCGGCATGGCGGCCGCTTCGGCCGGCTCATCGGTATCGTCACCCTGTTTGCCCATGGCCGCTGCCATTCCCGGAGGCATTTTCATTCCCGGGGGCATCTTCATACCCGCGGGCATGCCCGGCATCCCGCCTTCTCCCTTTTTCTTGGCCGGATCTGGTTCGATCATGACCGCCAAACAGGGGGCATCGACCAACCAGTCGGCCAGGATGCCGGTCACGTCATCGGCGGTCACTCCACGCAATCCATCCAGGTAGTTGATGAAGAAATCGGAGCCGCCCAACGCGATCGACTCCGACGTGTAGATGCCGGTCATCCGCAGTTGTTCACGCTGAAGCAACGTCTCCACCTCGGACATGCGCAGGATTCCCAGGATGTCTTCACTCTGGATGCCCGAATCGATGGCGCCGATCACCGCGTCCTGGACCAGCCGGTACATCCTGGTGGGATCCGCCTCATCCGGCAGGGTGAATTCGAGGGTCAGACGCTCGAAACCCGGCGCCTTTTCCCACCAGATACCCAGCTCGGGCCGCATCCCGGGATCAAGATCGTTCAACGCCTGGACCAGGATGCCGCTGCCTTCGAGGTCCAGCAAATGGGTCATGACCAGGAAGGGGAAAAAATCGGTCATGCCGTAGGAAGGGGCCTCGAAGGAAAGGGCCAGGATGCGCTCGTCGCCCCCGCGACGGGAAATCGAAGTGGTTTCGTCGATCAGGGAGGCGTACTTCAGGCCTTCCCGATCGATGGACCCGGGCGCCGGTGATCCGTAGTAGGTCTCCAGCAGTTCCAAGGCCTTTTCGCGGTCGAAATTGCCCGCCATGGTCAGGACCATGTTGTTCGGCACGTACCAGTACTTGTAGAAATCGTAGACGTCGTCTCGAACCATGTGTTCGACGGTCGACTTGGTGCCCAGGGTCGGCAGTTCCAGGCTCGACCCGGAGAAAAGGGCCCCCCGCAACGCCGTTGCGGCATAGTGGCCCGGCCAGTCGCGACCCTGCACGATTTCGCCCACGACGATGCCCTTTTCCTTGGCGAATTTATCCTCGGGCATGGTGGAGTGGAAGAGCATCTGTGACTGGATATCCAGACCCGTTTCAAGCCGCGCCGCCGGGATCACCATCATGTAGTTGGTGAAGAAATCCGTCGTGTTGGCGTTGTTGTAGGCGCCGGCCCGATCGGCAATATCGTACTGCTCTTCCTGTGTGTACTTTTCGCTGCCGTTGAAGAGCAGATGTTCCAGCATATGGCTCATCCCGCTGGTGCGGTAGTCCTCGCGCGCCGAACCCACTTTTACCTGGGTGTAGATGCCAACCATGGGCTGGGCCGGGTTACGCATCAGGATCACTTCCAGGCCGTTTTCCAGGCGCAGGATCTCGATGTTGTCGGGCAGAGGGTGAAATACGGGCTCCAGGTTGGTGTCGACATAAACATCGTCCGCCCCCTGGACAGCCGCGCCGGTCAGAATCAGGCCCACGGCCAACAACACACTGAAAGATTTGATGATTTTCACGTTACGGATCCTCCGAAAGAGGGAAAGTGACCCTGATTAAGACTTAACCTTGAACGGCCTCGGCGCCGTCGATGAT
>JAGLCY010000281.1 GCA_023270185.1 Candidatus Krumholzibacteriia bacterium
TTCATGCTGACCTGGGGCGATGGCCTGGCGGATGTGAATATCCAGGACCTTTACAAATTCCACAAGGACCACGGGAAGCTGGCCACGCTGACCGCGGCGCGCCCGCCCGCGCGTTACGGACACATCGAATTCGAGGGGAACCGCATCAAGTGTTTCACCGAAAAACCCCAGACCGCCGAGGGCTGGATCAACGGGGCCTTTTTCGTGCTGGAACCCCAGGTGCTCGACTACATCGACGGCGACCCGGTGATGTTTGAACAGGCCCCCATGGTGGGCCTTGCCAACGACGGCGAACTCATGGCCTACAAACACGATTCCTTCTGGCAGTGCATGGACACGCTGCGGGAAAAACACATTCTTCAAACGCTCTGGGAGGGCGGCAACGCCCCCTGGAAATGCTGGGACTGACCCGGCGCGCTGTTAAATTCAGAATCCGAGGGGATAGGAAATGAAAGTTCTGGTAACGGGTCACAGGGGATACATCGGGAGTGTCCTGGTTCCTCTATTACTCGAACGCGACCATGAAGTCAGCGGTCTGGACAGTGATCTGTTCCGCGCCTGCACCTTCGACGGCGAACTCGTCACCATTCCCGAGTTGATCGGGGACGTGAGGGACGTGGAAGCCGAAAACGTCAAGGGCTTCGACGCCATCATCCACCTGGCCGGCCTGTCCAATGATCCGCTGGGTGACTACAACCCCAGCCTGACCGAGGACATCAACCACCAGGGTTCGGTGCGCCTGGCTCGTCTGGCCAAGGAAGCGGGCGTCAGCCGGTTCCTCTTCGCCAGCAGCTGCAGCAACTACGGGGGCGGCGGGCAGGATTTCCTGGACGAAAACGCGCGCTTCAATCCCATCACGCCCTACGGTGTGTCCAAGGTCGAGGTGGAGGGTGACGTTGGACCCATGGCCGACGATAACTTCAGTCCTACGTTTTTAAGGGCCTCGACGGCCTACGGCATGTCGCCGCGCATCCGGTTCGATCTGGTGGTCAACAACCTCACGGCGTGGGCCTTCACCACCGGCGAGGTGCACCTCAAGAGCGACGGTTCGCCCTGGCGTCCGCTGGTGCACGTGGAGGACATCTGCCGGGCCTACATTTCCATCCTCGAGGCCGACCGCGAACTGGTCCACGGCAAGGCTTTCAACATCGGCACCACGACGGAGAACTACCAGATCCGCGAAGTGGCCGAAATCGTTCACGACGTCGTGCCGAACTGCGAGATCGGCTTTGCCGAAGGCGCCGAACCTGATCTGCGCTGCTACCGGGTGGACTGCAACCTGCTGGCCTTGACCGTGCGCGGTTTCAAACCCCAGTGGACCGTGCGCCGCGGGGTGGAGCAATTGCTGGAGGCCTACCAGCGGGTCGGACTGACGTTGGATGATTTCGAGGGCCCGCGCTTCAAGCGCATCGGCCATGTAAAACAATTACTTGATGACGGACGCTTGGATAACACCCTGCGTTGGACTTCAACAGTGGTGGAGAAGTAGAACGATGAACCAGGAAAACAATCCATCAGCCGGCCGCAGTGAAACCGAGCGGGCCTGCCGCTCCTGTGG
>JAGLCY010000282.1 GCA_023270185.1 Candidatus Krumholzibacteriia bacterium
GATGCACCGCGGCCGCGCCGTAGATATGGTGCATACCCAGTTCCTCGGCCATGTGCCGGACGCCGCCCGGGCCCATCTCCTGCAGCAGGATGATGTCGGCGGCCGCCAGGTCGGGATTGGCGCGGATTTCCCCGATGGCTTTCACCACGTCCTCGCCGTACTGGATGTTCCAGGACACCACCCTGATACTGTCGCCCGGCGCCGACGCCGGCATTGCGGCCGCACCCCGATGAACCGTTACTTCTGAGGGGGCATAACCCGTCTTCAACCCGCACCCGGCCAGCGCAACAAGGCACAGGATAGCTGTGAAGTACATTGTCTGGCTGAAATTAGGGTGCAACATCTTCATGATGTGAAACTCTACGTTCCCTTTTCGTTTGCGACAACCACGAGATGGCCTGATAGTCTGGATAAAACTGGAGGTTCCCTTTGAATACCGAGTTTATCCAACACGTTACCGAATCCGGCCTGACCCCGTCAGCCTACACGGAAATCATGGAGCAACAGGCCGCCATTGATCCGACCGGACTGGAGAGCACTGAAGCCGAACACGCCGAATTCAACAAGCTCAACCTGCACCGGATCGGGCGCATCCGGCGAACTTGGCGTCCCTCCGGGGAGTTGACGTCCCTGCTCGCCCGTATCGAACGCCCCCAGTTCTGGATGGCCCTGACCGAACCCTGGTGCGGCGATTCGGCCCAGTGCCTGCCCTGCCTGGAAATCCTGGCAAACAGTAATCCGCACCTTACCATCCGTTACGTTTTGCGGGATGACAATCCCGGGATCATGGACAATTATCTGACCGGCGGCAAGCGCAGCATTCCCTTGCTGGTCGCGTTCGACCCCGATGGCGATGAGTTGTTCCGCTGGGGTCCCCGGCCCACCGAAGCCCAGAACGTGTTCGATGCCGCCACCGCCGAAGGGCTGGAAAAACCCGCCAAGCTCGAGAAGCTTCACTTGTTCTATGGCCGCAATCGGGGCCGCGCGCTTGACGGGGAACTGGTCGCTGTGTTGAGCGGCTACCTGGACGGTGTGTCATGATCATCCATCAGGGAAACAATTGGCTGGCCGTTGACAAACCCACTGGTCTGGCCACCCATGCCGGCAAGCCGGGTGAACTGGGCGCCGTTGAGTGGCTGGAGCTTCATCTTGGTTTGAAGACACTCGTGGTGTCACGGTTGGATCGGGGCACCAGTGGGGTTCTCCTGCTGGCTCTGGACGCCGGCGCTTCCGCCCGCGCGGAAAAAATTCATGAGTCCGGTGGCGCGACCAAGATCTACGAATTCTATTCGTCGGTTGATTCGTTGGCAGGTGGTCCTGGTGAATCGTGGACCCGGGATGATGAACTCGACGGCAAGACCGCCATCACCCGATTCCAACGTCTGGAAAAGACCCCTCGGGGGGACTTTGTCCGCTACCGGGCGGAAATATCCCGCGGCCGGCAGCATCAGGTCCGCCGTCACGCGACTGCCAGCGGCGTGCCCGTCCTGGGCGATGATGAATACGGCGGCGCGGATTTTCCCCGCCTGATGTTGCACTGCGCCGAGGTGCGCTGGCCGGAAATCGATGAGCCTCTGGTCGCCAGGATCCCCGGCTCCTTTTCCGCCTTGGCCGAAGGCCACGATCCCGCTTTCGCGATTTGCCGGGATCGCCGCGGCAACTGGCCGTCAGCCGTCACCAATGCCTTCCGCGTCGTCCACCGGGACGAAATTGCCGGCCTGCCCGCCGCGATCGACATCTACGGCGACTGGTTCAACGCCACCTGGTTCGACGAGACCTCTTCAGATGAAAAACTGACGAAGCTCCTGCTCCCCGTGCTCGACGAAGCGACAGCGGCCCATGGCTGTAAAGGCGGGGTCATCCGCACACATAGGCGTAACCCCCACCAACGCGCCCTGGTCGTCGCAACCCGGATCATCGGCGAATCGCCCCCGGATTTTTTCACCGTCAGTGAACACGGTTTGAAATACGAAGTCAGCCTTACGAAGACCCAGCACATCGGATTGTTTCCGGACCAACGCGACACCCGGCGCCGCCTGGCCCTCATCGCGGCCGGCAAAAGGCTGGCCAATCTTTTCGCCTACACCTGCTCGTTTTCGGTGGCTGCCGTCGCGGCCGAGGCCGAGGTCGCCTTTTCGGTGGACACCGCAAAGGCCGGCCTGAACACCGGCAAAACCAATTTCGCCTTGAACAGCTTGAAGGAAGGCGGCCGCGGCAAGTTCATCCAGGAGGACGCCCGCAAATGGCTGTCCCGGCAGGAACGCCGCCGGGACAAGAAACCCGGGGAATTCCAGCCGCTGGACCTGGTGATCTGCGATCCACCGGTGTTCGCTTCGGCCAGGGACGGCGGAAAGTTTTCCCTCGAAACCGAGTGGCCGCGCCTGGCTGCCCAGTCCGCGGGTTTGCTGGGTCCGAAGGGCATCGCGGTATTTGCCAACAACCACCGGTCGGGCAATCACGCCTTCTACCGCCGCGCGCTGGAAGAACAATTCAGCGAGGTCACGGATCTTCGACCGCCCCTGGATTTCCCGGTCTTTCCCAAACGGCCGCATCATGTGCGGACGTTCTGGTGTGTGAAATGACCCTCAGGGCATCTTGACCAATTCGACCCTGCGGTTCTTGGCGCGCCCCTCCTCGGTGGTGTTTTCCATCACCGGCTTGGATTCGCCGAACCCTTTTGGGACCAGACGGCCGGTATCAACCCCGAACAGCCCGAGATAGGCCACCACCGCCTCGGCGCGGCGCTGTGACAGATCAAGGTTGTAATCATCCTCTCCCTGATCATCCGTGTGCCCCTGGACCTCGAGCTTCAGGTCGGGTTGGTTCTTCATCAGGGTGACGACATCCTGAAGTTGCTTGGTGGACTTCGGCTGCAGCGTCGCCTGGTCCAGGTCGAAGAGGATGCCGTGTAACTGCACGCGGCCCTCGGCCTCCAGGGCCGCTTTCATTTCGGCCGGACCGAAGGTCATGGTTTTTTTCATGCCGGCCACCTCGATGATGCGAAAGTCCTGCATGGACTTGTTCCAGATATGCACTTCGCACCATGTTGTTGAACCGTCGTCACCGGGCAGGGTGAAAGTCAGGGTACCCTGGTTTTCGTACAGGACTGTTCCACCCTTCTCCAAGGCCGCCTGCTTGTAGTTTTCCACGTACTCGAGGACCGAGTGGGTGGCATCCCATCCCCTGTTCGCGTCATACAGGATGTACCTCAAACTCCAGAACTTGCCCCTAACGGCCTCTTTCTTACTATTGCCTGTTTTTTCATCCATGACCCGGAAGGTGTATTCGTTGAAATTGTTGTACTCGCAGTTTGGCTCCAGCTCCGACCCCGGCCAGGGTCGAACCAGGGGGTGTTCCTTGCAATCGCCCGCCGCCTCAGCCAGGCCGATCATCAGGAACAATCCTGTTGCGATCAGCGAAATGATTATTGCTCGAATTCTCATGGCTACTCCTCCCGGAATCCGACCGCCATCACCACCCAGACAATACACCGGGCCCATAACACCAAGCGAATAGGTGTGTTATAAACAAGCCCGCAAATAAATCTTACAGGGAAAACGGCCCTCGACCAACTATAAAGGGTAACCAAATTTTGACAGTGCCTGACCCGTCCTGCATCTTACTTGTTGAAAATCCAACACCCACTTTTTTCCACCTCTTATTCCGGAGACCTCCCATGAAAATGTTGCTGATGGTAATGCTGGCCCTCGTTTTGTTCACCAGCCTGATCCCGGCCACTACCTTCGCCAAGGATGATCTGGAAGCGGTCATAGAGGTGCAGACCTACAACCGAGCCATCCACATCATGGCCATGTTGTTGATCGGTTTCGGTTTCCTGATGGTCTTTGTCCGCGGCTACGGACTATCGGCCCTGACGGCAACATACCTAATGGTCGCGGTTGCCATACCCGGCTATTTCCTGCTGAAAACCAGTGGGTGGTTCGGCCATGCGGTTACCGGTGTGGAGGGTCTGGTGTTGACCGAATTTGCCGCCGCCAGCCTGCTGATCTGCGCCGGCGCGGTGCTCGGGCGTCTGAAGATGTGGCAGTACCTGATGCTGGCCGTGCTTTTTCTGCCGGCCTACATGTTGAACGAGTGGATCCTGCTCGAGGGCGGCTGGGGTCTGGTGGCCCACGGCGCTTTTGTCGATACCGGCGGCTCAATTGTGATCCATGCCTTCGGCGCCATGTTCGGCCTGGGCGTCGCGGTCAGCATGACGACCAGACGGGAGCAGGATTTGCCCGTTGCCAGCGACGCCACCAGCGACCGTTTCTCACTTCTGGGCAGTATGGTTCTGTGGGTTTTCTGGCCCAGCTTCTGCGCCGCCCTGGTGGCACCGGAAATGATCCCGACCACGGTCATGAACGTGGTTTTTGCCCTGTGCGGATCGACCCTGCTCACATACCTGGCCACGGTTTTATTGCGCCGTGAAATCGACGCCGCCGATATCGCCAACGCCACCCTGGCCGGCGGTGTGGCCATCGGTTCGACCTGTGATCAGGTTTCACTGCCGGTGGCGTTTCTCATCGGCGCGATCGCGGGCTTTATTTCCACCTTCGGATTTGCCGTGATCCAGGACAAATTGCAGAAAGGACTGCGGCTGGTTGATACCTGCGGCGTTTCCAATCTGCACGGCATCCCGGGCGTGTTTGGCGGCCTGGCCGCGATGATTTTTGTCGGCGGAATCGACTATGCGGCCCAAGGGCTGGGAATTGCTGTTACGGTGGTTGTCGCCGTTGTGGCGGGACTCATCGCCGGCCGGGTTATGGCAATGACCGGGCATCGGGAACAGCCCTATGATGACTCGGAGGAGTTTTCGGGCTGACGGATCGAATTCCAATCATTCATGGATATTCCAGATGTTTGGACTATTTTTCTCCCATGAAGAGAATAAGGGCATTTTACTCCCGAATGACACCGGTGACCATGTTCACCGTGGTTTTGTTCCTGATAAGCAGTATGTCCCTGCGGGAATATGCCCACTTCCTCGATCACTTCCTTCACTTCAACGACCGCCCCGGCATCTTCACTTCGGAATTGGACCACGAGGCCAAGTTCCACTGTGTGACCGAGGCCGAATCCAAATTCGAACCGCCAATATTGCACCAGCAACTGGTGGCGATTCTCCAACTCCCCGAAGAGCTCGTTCCCTCTTCCCAGCCTCGTCTGCTGCCCGAAACCCGGGCTCCTCCTGCGTTCAGTTGACTTGATTTTCGTCTAGTCAACAGAGTAGGGCCACAGGCCCCGCCGTGTACTCCATTGAACCAGGAGATTTGGATATGTCCAACAATCAGAAACTACTGTCTACGGCAGTCTTGGTAACCATCGTGCTGCTTGCCGGCACCGCGGGGGCCCAGACTTCAAGCACCTCCACAGGGGTTTCCCGCCTCATGAACCCGGCCCTCAGCGCCAACGGGCTCTTTCTCGCACGGGTCTCAAGAGACGACCCGTCCCCCGCGGCCAACGGCATCTTCCTTCAGGAAGCGGAAATCCAGATGACTTCTGTGGTCGACCCTTTCTGGACCGCCGATCTGATCGTGGTCTGGGCCCAGAAGGAGGACAGCGACACCTATGACACCATGATCGAAACCGCTTCCCTTAGAAATCGCAGCATGCCCGCGGGACTGGGACTCACCCTCGGCAAGTTCTTCCTGCCCTTCGGCAAGCACGCCATGCTGCACCCTCATCAATTCCCCTTCATCGACGCACCCCTGGCCATTGACGAATTCATCCCCGGCATGATCGACGTGGGTGTGTCCATGGACGGAACCCTGCCCCTGCCCTGGTACAGCGAGTTGGTGGTCTATGGGGTGGATGGCCAGGCCGGCCCGTTCAACAGGGATAACCGTGATCTGGCTTTCGGTGCCCGATTGAGCAATATGTGGGACATTTCCCTGGACGGGACCCTCGAACTGGGCGGCTCCTTTTGCAGCGGTCCGAATGCCGACAGCGACCTGACCGGATCCAGCCAAAGTAACATCTTCGGCGCCGACCTGACCTACAAGTGGTCCTCAGGTTCCCTGTCCCAGGGGCCGGCGGTGAACTGGACCAACGAGATCGTTATCCCGGAACCCGACCGCAACGCCACCGGCAATCCCTTCGGATTTTACTCCCACTTCCAGTACCGCTTCGGACGGTCCTGGTGGTTGGGTGTGGGCGGCGGACTCACCCGCGACAAGAGCACTTACGACGGCGGCATCGAAACCCTGCAGGGTTGGAACGAAGGCAAGATCAACGTGGCCTTCGTGCCCAGCGAGTTCAGCTCCATCCGAGCCGAAATCAGCTACCAGGAGAGCCACGAATCGTCCCGGAACGATGTGCGCTACTCCTTGCAATGGAATTTCACCATCGGTTCCCACCCCGCCCATCTGTACTAGGAGGAGATCATGAATTTCACCAAAACCTTAATTGTTGCCGCCATGCTGGTGCTCGCAACCGCGGGCCAATCCCTGGCCGAACTGAAAGTCGTGACCACCATCTCGGATCTGGCCAGAATCGCCGAGGCCGTCGGGGGAGACGATGTCGAAGTATCGACCTTGTGTCCCGGTCCTCGCGATCCCCACTACCTCCCCGCCAAGCCATCCCTGAGCCGCAAGTTGGCCAAGGCCGACCTGCTCTGTTACAACGGGTTGGAGCTGGAAATCGGGTGGTTATCCCTTTTGCTGGATAAGGCCCGCAACCCCCGCATCAAACCGGGTGGCCAGGGCGACATGGACTGTTCCAACGCCCTGGAACATATCCTCGATGTCCCCGATGGAAATGTGGATCGATCCATGGGCGACATCCACGCGCTGGGCAACCCCCACTACACCTTGAACCCGGAGAACGCCGTCCTTGTGGCCCGGGCCATGTCCCGCCGTATGGGGGAACTGGACCCGCAAAACGAGGCCGACTACACCGAAAGAGCTGAGGTCTTTGCCCGGGAAGTGACGACGCGTCTGCCCCATTGGCATGACCAGTTGGCCGAAGCAAGGTCGAAATCCATCATCATCTACCATCAGCACTGGAATTATTTCACCCACTGGCAAGGCCTGAACGTCGTCGGAGAGATCGAGAACCGACCGGGCATCGCCCCTTCTCCGCGGCACGTCAAGGGCATCATCGACAGGGGAAATGATCTCGACGGGGTGATCGTGATCGCCGCCCAATGGGATCATCTTGAGGTAGCCCGGGAAGTCGCCGAACGCATCGGCGTCCCTTTGACCATCCTGCCGGGATACAGCGGGGCCCAGGAGGGAACCGACGACTACTTCGCCTTCATCGATCGTCTGTGCACGCGGGTGGCCGAAGCTGCACCCCCGGCCGTTAAGGAGTAGCCCATGAGTGGATTTCTGGAAATGATGATTCTGCCGGTGGTGATGGCCATCGTGCTGGTGGCCATGCACTCCCATCTCGGGTTCCACGTGGTCAAACGGGGCGTGATCTTCGTGGACATCGCCCTGGCCCAGATTGCCGCCTTCGGGGTCGCGGTTTCCCTGCTGTTGGGCGGTGAACCCGGATCGGGATTAACCTACGCCATCGCCCTGGGCAGCACCTTCCTGGGGGCCCTGCTCATCTCCACCACCCGCACCCGAGGGCGGCGGGTGCCCCAGGAAGCGTACATCGGTGTGATCTACGTCGTGTTCAGCGCGGCCATGATCCTGATCCTGACCCAGGTACCGCACGGCGGCGAGGAGATCAACCACCTGCTGGTCGGATCCCTGCTATGGGTTTCCTGGGCGACATTCCTGAAAACGACCTTGTTGTACCTCGTCCTCGGAGTGCTTCTCTGGCTGTGGCGGGGACCCTTGCGCCGTATCTCCACCGATCCCGAAGGTGCCCGCAAGGAGGGGTTGTCCGTCCGGCGCTGGGATGTGGTTTTCTATATGATCCTGGGCACGGTCGTCACTTCCAGCGTGCAGATCGCCGGCGTGTTGTTGGTCTTTACCCTGCTGGTCATACCCACGGTCATGGGAATGCGCCTGTTTCCGGGTCTCGGCAAGCAGATGTTCTACACCCTGGCCATCGGGATCGCAGCGGTGATCCTGGGTTCCGCCACAAGTTACGTTCTGGATCTACCCACCGGAGCGGCCATCGTCTGCGCCTTCGGGTTACTGATGGGATTACAGGTGATGGTGGAGGGCATCATTGGGCATCAATCCCTGTGACCCTTCCCGACAGGAGGTGGGAAAACGGTGGCGCCGAATTTAACTTCGGCGCCGGGAAGAGTTTTTCAACAGCCTGTTAATGGTGCTTCACCAGCCCCATCTCCAGGATGCTGGTCATTTCATCGTAGGTGGCGTCCAGCTGGTCCCGATACGGTTCCAGGGATTCACGGGTCTGCACCGGCAGACCCTCTTCCCATAACAACCGCAACGATTCCCGGGCCATGGCCGCGGCCTCGGCGGCCACCTCTTCGCGCCAGACATCGAAATCCAGACCATCCAGATGCCCCGCATGCGCGTCGAGAGCGACCAATTGGTTGGCCAACACCTGGCTTTGCACCCGGTTCACGAAACGACGAACCTCACGTTCGCGTTTTTCGCGGATTTCCTCTTCATCATCCCTTTCCCCCGCGTTGACTTCCCAGCGCCAGTTTTCCTCATCTTGATCTTCATCCGACGCGACCGTGAATCCCGGACCGTCCGAAAGATTCTTGCCCAGCAGCCCATAATAGGCCAATGCATAGATGTACTGGTATTCGCCCACACCCATGCCGTGGTCCAGCATGATCTGGTTGCGCTCTTCGATGAAAACCAACAGTGAGGGGATGAACTTCATGCCGGCCTTTGCCTTGGCCATCCACCCCGCACCATCGGTGCCGTCCAGGGTCCGGAATAATCCGGACACCTCCTGTTGCACCGGTTGGACATCGTTGCGAACAGCGAGGAAGATCCCCATACGGTCTGCGGGAATGCGACCGTCGATCTGGGGCGTGAACTCGGAGGGCTGACCGTATTCGGCGTCCATCCTGTTGTAGGTGACCTCGATCCTGTCGGTGCGATCCTTAAGACCCTTAAAGCTAAAGAATCCGACCGTGCCGATACCCGCCGTAATCAGGACCATAAGGCCGCAACCGATGCCGCAACCGATGAACCATTTCTTGCCCGTGCCGGCCATATCAATCTCCCCTGCTTGAATTCGGGTTGCCGTTCCGCCCTCTTGGCATGACTATATCCGGTAACCATACCCAGGCAAACCAACGATATTCACTACGAATTGTTTCTGAAGGACGGTTTTAAGCGATGGCTCAGCAATACATCTTCACCATGCAGGGACTGAAGAAGATCGTGCCCCCCAACAAGGAAATCCTCAAGGGCATCTGGCTTTCCTTCTACCCTGGAGCCAAAATCGGCGTCATCGGCTTGAACGGCGCGGGTAAATCGACCCTGCTGAAAATCATGGCCGGGCTCGACGACGACTTCATCGGCGAAGCCAAACCCGATCCGTCCATCAAAGTGGGATACCTGGCCCAGGAACCGCAATTGGATCCGACCAAGGACGTCCGGGGCAACATCGAAGAGGGCGTGGCCGAAATGAAGGACAAGCTCGATCGTTTCAACGCCATCAGCATGAAGATGTGCGAACCCATCGAAGACGACGAAATGAACAAGTTGATGGAGGAGATGGGCAAGCTGCAGGGCGAAATCGACGCGTCCGAAGGCTGGGACCTGGATCGCCATCTGGAAATCGCCATGGACGCGTTGCGTTGCCCGCCCGGCGATGCCGATGTGTCCACTTTGTCCGGCGGCGAAATCCGCCGGGTGGCCCTGTGTCAGTTGCTGCTGAAAAAACCCGACCTGCTGCTGCTCGATGAACCCACCAACCATCTGGACGCCGAGTCCGTCACATGGCTGGAGCGCCATCTGCGCGAGTACGAAGGCACGGTCGTGATCGTGACCCATGATCGCTACTTCCTGGACAACGTCACCGGCTGGATCCTGGAACTGGACATGGGCCACGGCATCCCCTGGGAGGGCAACTACTCTTCCTGGCTGGAGCAGAAACAGCAGAAACTGATCGAGCAGGACAAGAAGGACAGCAAACGTTTGAAAACCCTCCAAAGGGAACTGGAGTGGGTCAACGCCTCACAAAAGGCGCGGCAGAAAAAGAGCAAGGCCCGGGTCAGCAAGTACGAAGATCTGGTCAGCCAGGACCGCGACATGCAGCAGGGCACCGCGCAGATCCGTATCCCCGCGGGTGAGCGATTGGGCAATATCGTTGTAAGTGCCGAAAAGGTCAGCAAGGCCTACGGCGAAAAACTGCTGTTCGACGATTTGAATTTCCACCTGCCCCGCGGCGG
>JAGLCY010000283.1 GCA_023270185.1 Candidatus Krumholzibacteriia bacterium
GCTCCCGAATAGGTAATTCCGGGATCAAAGCCCCATGCGCCCCTCGGAAATCCTTCTCCGAGGGGCGCCCTGGTTTTCTGATCAGGGCTGGTCAAAACGCTCCTGTCAGATTAATCTGTGATAAACTCGAAGCCTTTACTGCCAGAGCGATAATGATCTTTGGGGATGGCCTTGATCGGTCGCACCGTATCCAATTACCGTGTGCTTGCCAAGATCGGCATGGGATCCAGTGGTGCCGTCTACAAGGCGGAACACCTGACCCTCGGCATCCCGGTGGCCCTCAAATTCATCCATCCGGAAAACCTGTGGGACCCTGACAACCGGACACGCTTCGCTCGTGAGGCCCGGTCCGCGGCCAGTCTGGACCACACCTCCATCTGCAAAGTGTTCGACTACGGGGAAAATGAAGATGGCGCCTACCTCGCCATGGATTTCGTCGATGGGGAAAACCTGCGCGATTTCATTGCCAAGGGGCCGATCCAGTTGGATGACGCCGTTCTGATCGCCATCCAGATCGCCGAAGGTCTGGAGCATGCTCATAACCATGGCATCGTCCACCGGGACATCAAACCATCAAACCTCATGGTCGCCAATCCGGACAATGGCCGAGCCCAGATCAAGATCCTCGACTTCGGTGTGGCGCGCAGCCTCGACACCACGCGGGTGACCCGGACCGGTGGAATCGTGGGCACCGTGTCCTACATGTCGCCCGAGCAGGCCACAGGCCAGGAAGTGGATTTCCGGACCGACCTGTGGTCCCTGGGCGTTTGCCTTTATCAGATGGTCACCGGAAGGGTTCCCTTCAAGGGGGATTACGAACATGCGATCCAGTACGCGCTCCTGAACTCAGAGCCAACCCCCGTCGGGACCTTGCGACCGGATGCCCGACCTGAACTGCGGCGTATCATCAACAAGTCGCTGAACAAGAATCCCGCGGACCGTTACCAGAGTGCGACCGAATTGCTTGTCGATCTGCGCGCCCTCCGTCTGGAAATTTCCGCGGTTCTCCCGCCGGTCCAGGGGTGGCTCTGGAAATACCGGAACCGGTTGACCCTGGGGGTCGGAGCCATTTTGATCCTGGCCCTGCTGGGATTCGTCATCATCCCCCTGCTGCAGCCGAGCCACGAAACCAACCCCTTCGAGAAGGGCCGGATCCGGAGGATAACCCACTTGGCTGCCTGGGAAGCCGAGCCCAGCCTTTCCCCGGACGGCAACCTGATGGTCTTCACCTCCAACGCCACTGGGAACCTGGATATCTATTGGGTCGGCCTGAAGGGCGGCGAACCCGTTCGCCTGACCGATGACCCGGCCGATGACCGGGACCCTTGCTGGCTTGCCGACGGCAGTGGTATCGTCTTCACCTCAAACAGGCGGGGAGAGACAGGAATCTGGAAAACAGACCTGACCGGCAGCGAGCCCACACTGCTGGTGAGAGGAGGTCAACATCCCGCCCTTTCGCCCGACGGCCTGAAAATCGCCTTCTCGGGGATGGACACTCTCGGCGACGGACGCATCTTCGTGGCTGACCTGGCCGACCCCACCGGCATTACGAAGCTGACGGAATACCAGCAGGGATATTGGAGCCACATTTACCCCACATGGTCTCCCGACAGCAAGAACATCTGCTATGGTAGTTATCACAATCTGTGGACGGTGCCGGCGCAGGGAGGATTGGCCCGACCCGTCACAGAGGGCGGAAGCGGCGACAGTCATCCCGTCTATTCCCCTGACGGCCGATACATCTATTTTGAATCAGGCCGTGACGGGGTTTCGACCCTGTGGAGGACAAATCCGGACGGCGGCAATCTTCAGAAACTGACCCCCGGCAGCGGACCTGAAAGCCATCCGGACCTCGGCCGCGGCGGAAACACACTTGTATATTCCACCCAGAATATTAGCCGTAATCTAATTATCACCGACATACCGAACGGCAAGAGGGCCCTCATGGAGAGTCCAACCCTTGACTATCAGCCCTGCCTGTCCCCTGACGGAAGCCTATTGGCATTCGTCTCCATGCGCTGGAACCGCAACGCGGATCTCTGGCTACAGCAATTGGAAGACGGAGAGCCTCTGGGTGAACCGGTGCGTCTGGTCGAGCAACAGGGAAATGTTTCCCACCCGGCCATCTCCCCGGACAACCGTTGGGTCGCCTACTACCTGATCCAACCTGAAATCCAGCAGCGGGATATCTGGATCGCTCCCATCCCGGCCGGACGGCCGATCCGTATCACCGACCATCCGGCCGCCGACACCACCCCCATGTGGTCGCCGGATGGCCGCACTCTGGCCTTTTGTTCGGATCGCGATTCAATTCAATCCATCTACACCATACCCATTGTAGATGGCAAGGCCGCCGGGCCTCTGGTCAGGGTAACCCCCAAGGGGCTTTCCACAAACTACCCGACCTGGTCACCCGATGGAACCAGCATAGCCTTCAAGATGAATGACGACAGGTCCGAGAATATGTGGCTGATTCCGGTCGATGGCAGTTCACCCCCTCGGCAACTCACCCATGACGCGGATACCTACATGGCGCGCTGGGTCTGGGATCGGAATGAACTCTGGGCCTGTGGGAAATGGGGTGGGCCTGTTTATGAGATCCGCAGGATCGATTTGAACGGCGGCCCATCAATGCCATTTGATCCGCCCCAACTGATGGATCCGTCCGATGCAACTCCAAGTTTCTGCCCCGACAGGGGTGGTGGCCTGATAGTTATTTCCATTCAGGAAATGAAAGGAGACATCTGGATTCTCGAAGCTGATGAAGGTACGCGTTTTTAGTTTTAACCGGAGGTGGTTACGATGAACTTTGACGCATATATCCAAAAAATTGATGTGGCAATCAGGGAACTTACAGACATCAAGGCACATCTGACCCAGGCTCAAATTGATTTCACTGTTGAGAAATGTCAGCCATTTTTCATCGTATCTCCAAGTCCCACCAGGTGCACTCCCGACCCGATTGGTATTCCCTCGGATGGATTCGAGCCGGCCGTTATCGGCTGGGTCCAGGACGCGGTAAACCGATTGACGAACCCACCAGGTTAATCGTAATGATGGTCGATATCGAACCCGTTGGTTCGCTGACGGTTCTTCTCACGTCCGGGTGCAACTTGAACTGTCGGTATTGCTACCGACAGGCCGGTCCGGCGCGCAGCCTGGCCTGGGGTGACCTTCGCCGCAGTTTGGACTGGGCTCTGGAAGCACCCGGCGGTGAACTGGAATTGATTTTTTCCGGTGGGGAGCCCCTGCTGGAATTCGACCTTCTGGACCGAGCCGTTTGCCACGCGCAAGACAACCAGCGAATCGGGCGTCCGGTGATGTTCCGGGTTCTGACCAACGGCCTCCTTCTCGATCCCGAACGGCTGGAATTCCTGGTCCGGAATTC
>JAGLCY010000284.1 GCA_023270185.1 Candidatus Krumholzibacteriia bacterium
TCCGCGGGTCACGATGCCGCGGTGGTCCGGGATGTCGATCAACTCCAGGACATGGAATCACACCTGTCCGGTTACGACCATGTTTTGCTGGACCTTCCCGGACTGACGGATCATCGCCTTGGTGAAGGAGGCGCTGTCCACGAATGGCTGGCTTCCAACGAAAAATTCCACCGTCACCTCCTGATGCCGATGGACCGTGATTTTATGGACCTCGACGACCTGCGTCATGCCGCCCGTTCCTGGAACTGCGACTGGCTTGCCCTGACCAGACTGGAAGGAACCCGGCGAGCAGCAAAGATTCTTGACCTGGTCGACAGAATCCCGTTGCCCATCTCTTTCCTGAGCGACCAGGCCATGGGTGAAGGGATTCTGGCGGCAGCCACTCCGGAACTGCTTCTGGACCGGATCCTGGCGACGGAATCACCTGCGGATTGATGGTCCTGACCTATGGCATGGAACGTGCAATTGAAGCCACGTCACACACACAAGAAAGGCTGGAAAATGATCGAGACAATGCAGATCGCGCATCAAGAGCTGTGGGAAATGAACCGGGGCCCGAAAAAGCAGGAAGCCCGCAGGGACCTGGTCAATATCTATGCCCGGATCGTCAAATACGTGGCCGGCAGGATGGCTATCGGGCTGCCCCACTATGTGGAATTCAACGACTTGATTTCCGCGGGTCTGCTGGGTCTGATCCAGGCTATCGACAATTTCGATCATGAAAGGGGAATCAAGTTTGAAACTTATGCCATTCCCCGCATCCGTGGATCCATCCTCGATGAGTTGCGCAGCCAGGACTGGTTTCCCCGTTCTCTGCGTCGCAAGGCGAAACAGTTGGAGGAAGCCTATGCCACCCTCGAAGTAAAGCTCGGGCGTCCGGCCACCGATGCCGAAGTCGCCAAGAGACTGGAAATCAAGGTGGAAGAACTGGACAGCATGGTCGGGGAAGTTTCCATTGCCACCATCATGTCTCTCGATGCGGACACGTCCGGTGACGACAATGAAAGTTCCTCCAACCTTGGGGACTACCTTGCCGACGTCAACAACGAGGATGTGGAACAGATTCTGGCCAAACAGGAAATGAAGGATTTGATCGGGACGCGAATGGCTGAACTGCCGGAGAAGGAACAGCTGGTCCTGGTCCTCTACTACTACGAGGAACTCACTCTCAAGGAAATCGGTGAAATCCTGGATGTCACCGAAAGCAGGGTCTGTCAAATCCACACCAAAGCCATCCTGAGGCTCAAGGGAAAAATCGAACGGCATGAAGGCAAGAGTTCCATCGGACAGATCACTCAACAGATCAAACGGGAACAACAGGTTCAGGATGATCGGGAACAGGTCAAAAATGTGATTGAAAAGACCCTCACGACCCTCGAACCCGTAGGCCGCTAGGGAGTAGGAGACCAAATGCCTGGTGATGGCGTTTCCCTGCCGACCACGCTGGCCCAGATGGGAAGCGTAGCCAAGACCCAGGCTCGGGGCCAGCAGTCTTCGCCCCAGGTCACACCGTTTTCCGAGCAGAAGGCTGATCGCGAAGAACTCCGGATCCAAAGGGTCAAGGAAACATCGAAGACGGAAAAGTCCCGGGTCACTCGACAGGATGAGGACAAAGACAAGAGAAAACGCCGCCGCCTCAAGCGCGTCCGCAAGAAGGAACAGGAAGAACAGCAGGAAATGGATGAAGGAACAGTTGGCTCTTTGATAGATCTGCGGGTCTGAACAACCCGGGAGGATTGACGTGGAATTTTCGAATATTGTTGGAAGCGCGCTGGGAAGGTTTGCCGACCAGGGGTTCATGTTCTGGACCGCCACCGGGGCCGTGGCCCTGGGAATCACCCTGATCCTGACCGCTGGTATTGTCCAGCTGCGGCGGCTCCATTCGAGATCCGTCGTGCCGGTGACCATCG
>JAGLCY010000285.1 GCA_023270185.1 Candidatus Krumholzibacteriia bacterium
TCGCCATTTTCCACCAACTCCCGCACCGCGGGCAGTTGTTCAAGCTTCCGGGCCAACTGAACAAAGTCCCCGGTCCGGGTCTTGGAAAACTTCAGCTCCACATGGGCATACTGGTTGATCGAGGAATGGCCCAACTTTCGATACAACTTGCGGCGCATGATCTCGCCGAACCACAGGACAGCGCACTGCTGGGCCTGCTCCATCGCGCCGACGGATTTCTTCAAAGCGGAGTCGGCGAACCGGGCGGATTTGTGGGGTTCAAAGGGAATGGATTGCACAACACAGCCTCCCAAACAATGGGTTATGAAATGGGTCATTGGGAGGAGAAATAAATATAGTCAAACCGCAGGCGAACAGCAAGCGAAAAACATCCATAAAGGACATTTGTTTTTAAAGTTACAAAACATACCGAAACCAACCAAAAGGCCCCCCGGGGGGCCTCGCGCCCACCCAATTTGACCCAACCCACCCAACCAGGTACAATCACCGGGGGCATTTTCCCATCAATATGGCGAAAAGGGGCGGCCATGTTCACACTTCGCACCACTCTCCGACGACTGATTTTCCCGGTCCTTTTCACAATCGCCATCCTGGCGGCCGGCTGCAGCGATGATGATCCAACCACACCGCCGGTGCCGGGCGTGGACATCAGCGGCGTGGTTCAAAATCCAAACGGAGGGCCCGGCGCGGGATCCACGGTTTTCCTCGGGCGTCCCCCTCTATATTTTTCGCGGCCCGCGGCCATTTTCTTCGACAGTGTTCTGACCAATGCCCAGGGCCGCTATGAATTCGACAAGCTGGATCAAGGCACCTACCAGGTCTACGCGGGAACCTGGGATCCAGGGAGCGAGGGGTTTTCCCAGGTCAGTTCTTTCAGTAGACATCTGGCTATCCCTCCCCAATCCGCCGCCAAATCCGCCGACCTTGTCGCCAACATCTCGTTGCTTGAGATGGTCGACGACGGAATGGTGGGGGGTGAGGTCTTCCATGAAGATGGTCTGAGCGAGACGCCGGCCGACAGTGCAATGATCACTCTGTACAGGTACGAAGGAGCGGAATTCCTGGTGGCCGGCGAAACCGCCACCAACGCCGAGGGCGAGTTCGAATTGAAGGAAGTCAATACGGGCAACTACATTGTTACGGCGGAGAAGGTCATGGATCCCGGGGCATCGTTCCCGCTTTATGTCGCCGCGGAAAGTGAAACGTTTTTCTGCGATGGGCGGAGCCTGGTCCAGGTGGAGCACCTGATTCTCAGGGATATCATGGTGGAAAAGCCCGCGGTCTACATTTATCCGGAGCGCCCCGGACGCTTCGAGGTCGAACTGATTTTCGGCTCGGCCATAAGATTGACAGCCAGTGAGCCCGAATATGGAGATGGTTGGAATGTTTCAGTGGATGAATCAGGCCTGATCGATGAGACTTGGGATTACCTGTTCTATGAAATCGCCATGCGGGGTTCCCCGGAAATTGCGGAGGGCTGGTGTCTGTCCTGGTCGGAGTTGCCCAAAGGGCTGAAACTGCTTACCAAAGACATGGGTTTGAACGCGGCGGAACAGGATGATTTTCTCGATTACTGGATGCCGCGGCTATCCCGAAAAAACTTCTATGAAATCCTCCCGGTCCATGGAAAAGATCTCGATGCCTGGGTGAACCTGAAAGTCACACCCGCGCCGGATGCGGTCCTGAGATTCTGGCTGTTTTTCAGAGGGAGTGACACAGCGGTGGAGCTGACCGCGCCCCGGATTCACGAATTTGAGCGAACCGCAACGACGGTCGTCGAATGGGGAGGAGCGGTCATACCCTGACCGTCGGCACCATGTGGACGGCGGAAAGGTCATCTTCCACGATTTCTTCCGGGGAACTATCCTCCACGGTAGCTTCCACCACCGGCAATCTTGGCGGTGCGATCCGGCCCACGTGTCGGGCCAGGATCCTGGCAATGGTTTCCGAATCGATGGGTTTGGAGGCGTGGTCGTCCATGCCCGCCGCCAGACTGCGCTCCCGGTCCTGATCCAGGGCGTGAGCCGTCAGGGCGATGATGGGTATGTTGGGATCCCGCGCGGGCGAGTCATCAGCCCTTATGCGCCGGGACGCTTCGAGGCCGTCCATTTCCGGCATCTGCACATCCATGAGAATGGCGACATAATTTTCCTGGGCCACGGCGTCCAGGACCTCGTGTCCGTTGGTCACCACATCGACCCTGTACCCGATCTTGTCGAGCATCAGGCAGGCGACCTTCTGGTTGATTGGATTGTCCTCGGCCAAAAGCACCAGCGGCTTTTGCCCGTCCTCGCCGATGTTGCCGGAGGCGGCGGTGTCCACGGACACCATCCGCGGGGAATCAAAGCTGGCGTGGGCCCCTTCGTCCGGCAGATGTCCGGTAATTTCACCGAGCACGGCTTCGAGCTTGCCGTGGTGGATGGGAACCGTGAGATAGGAATGCAGACCGCCTTTCTCGAGTTCCTTGTGATCGACCACGCAACCGATGTTGCACAGCAGAATTATCTGCGGAGAATCTTTGCCCATATCCCTCTTGATTCCAGCCACGGTGGCCAGGGCCTTCATGCGGCTCTCGCAGCTGCCGACAAGGGCCACCGGGATGGGACTTTCATCCTCGGCGGCGGCCTTCAGTCTTTGGGCCGCGTTGTCGGGTTCGACCACGACTCCCTTGTAACCCAGATAGGCCAGTTGCTCCTCCACCGCGAGCAGGGCTTCGGGATCGTCATGGGCCACCAGGATGCGTTCGGAGCGGTTGGAGTTGCTCCGCGACTGTTCCGAGGGGAAGCCCACGGTGAACCAGAATGTGGCTCCCTCGTTTTCGATGCTTTCCACGCCGATTTCCCCGCCCATGAGATCCAGGAGCTGCTTGACGATGGCCAGTCCGAGTCCCGTGCCCCCGTACTGGCGGGTGATCGACGCGTCGACCTGGGTGAAGGAGCCGAAGATCCTCTCGAGACGGTCGGCGGGAATACCCACGCCAGTGTCGGTAACTTCGAAGCGCAGAACGGCCCAGGATTTGCGCTGGTTCTCCAGGGTGACCTGGATCCGCACATCACCATCGTTGGTGAACTTGACGGCGTTGTTGGTCAGGTTGATGAGGATCTGGGTCAAACGGCCCGGGTCCCCGCGCAGGGTCCGCGGTACGTTGGCGGCGATCCGGCTGCGGAAGTTCAATCCCTTGTTATTCGCCTTCATCGCGAGCATGTCGGCCACCCGATCCACGACATCGCAGGGGTCGAATTCGATGCGTTCGAGCTTGAGCTTTCCGGCCTCGATCTTGGAGAAGTCGAGAATGTCGTTGATGATAACCAGCAGGTTGGTTGCGCTGGAGTAGATCATCTCACTGTAATCGCGCTGATCCGGAGTCAACTCCGTATCCAGCATGATCGAGGTCATGCCCAGCACACCGTTCATCGGAGTCCGGATCTCGTGACTCATGTTGGCCAGGAATTCACTCTTGGCCCGAGTGGCGGCTTCGGCGCTGTCCTTGGATTCGCGCAGCTCGTCTTCGATGCGTTTGCGTACCGAGATTTCCTGCTGCAGATGACGGTTGGCGCGGGTCATGTCCTCGGTCCGCTCGAGCACGCTCTGTTCCAGGACCTTGTTTTTCACATCCAGCAGACGCATGCGATAACGGTGCAAGCCGTAGGTCGTGCCCAGAACCAGAAGCACCATGCCCCAGATGAACCAGGCCTTGCGGTAGAAAGGAGGTTTGACCGTCAGGGTGATGGCCAGTCCGTCCTCGTTCCAGACGCCGTCGTTGTTGGAGCCGCGCACCCGGAAGGTGTAGTCACCCGGCGGAAGGTTCGTGTAAGTGGCGTGGTTGCGGGTCCCGACTTCGTTCCATTCGTCCTCGAAGCCCTCGAGCTTGTAGGCGAAGTTGTTCTTTTCGGGCGAGGCGTAGTGAAGCACGCTGAACTCGAAGGAGATCACATGGTCCTTGTGGGAAAGTTCGATGTGGTCGGTCTCGCTGATCGAACGATCCAGGATCACTCGTCCGTCCGGGCCTTCGCCCACGGGCACCGGTTTGTTGAAGAGGCGGAAATCAGTCAGCACCACGGCCGGAATGTAGGGATTGTGGCGGATACTGTCCGGATGGAAGACGGTGAACCCGTTGATTCCGCCGAAATACATCTTGCCGCTGCGGCCCAGGTGGGACGCTCCCATGTTGAATTCGTTGTCCTGGATGCCGTCGCGTCGGAGGTAGGTTTTGACTTCCATGGAATAGGGGTCGAAACGCGCCAGGCCGTAGTTGGTGCTGACCCACAGGCCGCCATCCATGTCTTCCTGGATACGG
The DNA here is from genome assembly GCA_023270185.1 of Candidatus Krumholzibacteriia bacterium. Classification (GTDB taxonomy): domain Bacteria; phylum Krumholzibacteriota; class Krumholzibacteriia; order LZORAL124-64-63; family LZORAL124-64-63; genus JAGLCY01. The sequence goes on from JAGLCY010000285.1 coordinate 4,298, forward strand.
TAGATGGTGTTGTTGGGCAAACCATCCAGTTCGGTGAACCAGCGGCAGGTTCCAGACTCGGGATCCAAAAGGTTCAACCCGGCGCTGGTGCCGAGCCAGATCCTGCCTTCGCTGTCCTGGAAAACGCTCAGCACCACGTTGCTGCTGAGGCTGTTGCGGTCCTGGGGGAGATGCTTGAAATGATGAAAGTGGCCGGTGGCCGGATCGCGGTAGGCCGCGCCGTTGCCCCAGACGCTCATCCAGAGCCTGCCCGTATCGTCCAACAGCAGATCACGCACACTGCCTTTGGGCAGCCCCTTGGGGTTGCCGGGATCCGGTTTGATGGAGGTGAATACTTCCGTCTCGGGATCGAAGCATTCCAGGCCGGTCATGGTGCCGATCCAGATCTTGCCCTCATTGTCCTCGGTGATGGAAAAGACCCGGTCGTCGTCCGGGCCCAGAGGGGAGTCGGGTTGCATGGGGAAACGGTGGAAAAGTTTTGTCCGGGGATCGTAGCGATTCAAGGCACCGTCGCGCGCGCCCAACCAGATGTAGCCGTTCCTGTCCTCGCAGATTTCGATGAAGGAATCATAACTCGGGTGGTGGAGGTCGCTGGGATCTGACCAGACCTGCTTTACAGTGCCGGTCTCGGGGTCAAGAATATTCAATCCCGATTCGGTGACTGCCCAGACCTTCCCGCTGCGGGTTTCCCAGACGGACCACACGCAGGCGTGGCTCAGGCTTGCGGGATTACCGGGCTGGTTACCGACATGGAAAAACTGCTTGGCCTTGGTGTCGAAGCGGTTGGCACCGTTGCTGGTTCCGATCCAGATGACCCCCGTGCGATCCATGGTGATGCCGTAGACCTCATTGTCGCTGAGGCTGAAGAGGTCCTGGGGATTGTGGAGGAACTTGCGGCAATGTCCGGTCTCGGGGTTCAGCAGGTAGATGCCCTTGTGTTCGGACCCGATCCAGACCTGGCCGTCCGGATCTTCCAGCACGGTGCTGATCGACAGATTCGGCGGCACCGCTTCATCGCCGGGATCGACCACGTGAAGTTCGAATTCCTCGGTGATGGGATCAAAACGGCACAGACCTTCGCTCGTGCCCACCCACAGGCGCCCGTCCCGGCCTTCGCTGAGACTGCGCACCGTGCCGGCGATCAGAGAGTTCTTTTCCTCATGCAGGTGATGGAAGTTCTGCATGCGGCCGGTGGCCAGGGAAAATCGCGTCAGCCCTGTTTCCGTGCCTATCCAGATCAGGCCTCGTGAATCGATCAGCAGGCTTTCCACCTGGTCCGAGGGCAGGGAGGACGGGTCGTCGGGATCATGGGTGAAGGTCGTGATCGTTTCAGTTTCGGGATGGAAGCGCAGCAGGCCATCGCCGACGGTGCCGAGCCACACGTCGCCATGCCGGTCGATGGCCAGGGCTCGGACATTGTAATACTTGAGACTGCCGGGCTGGGCGGGATCGTACCGGTAGGGGGTGAAGTTTTCCAATTGCCGGTTGAAGCGGTTGAACCCGCCGCCCTCGGTGCCGACCCAAAGATCCCCGTTGGCGTCTTCGGCGATGGACCAGATATTCGGGTCACTCAGGCTGAACGGGTCGTTGGGGTTGGATTTGTAGGAAATGATCTGGCTGCCGTCATAACGGTTCAAGCCGTCCTGCGTTCCCATCCATATGAAGCCGCGGCTATCCTGGAATGTGGAGATGATCGAACTCTGGGATAACCCGTCGGCGAGCATCAACCGGTGGAACTTGACCGCCATTTCCGTATCGGCGGCGGCCGGTCCCACACTGATGATGGCACAAGCGAAAAGTACCCAAGTGGCGAGAAGGCATTTTCGATTCATTGAGAAGATCCCCGGCACTGTGGCGCAAACACGTACGCCCGGTTTGGAAACCAGATTATACATCCCCATAGTTATCGCTCACATGGGCAAGGACTTAAGGATCTGTTTTCAGTATTGGAAAACTGTTGGGATGAAGTATGGAGACATGAACCGTGAATGTCGATGAGACCGGGAAATACAAGCTCAAGTAAGTTCAATTATCTTCTTGTTTTTTTTGATTATTTCACCAATCCCGGGTTAAATTGTGGTAATGTGAGCTTGGCTAGGTGTGGCTTGATCCGGGATCATGTCCAGCTTGGGTCTTTGTCGCACCGTATCCTCAAAGGGGGGGGACAATGCGCAAGACATTATTGGTCGTTATGGTTCTGATGATGGTCTGTATGACGGGAACGGTTCTGGCGAAAGACTACTGGGGCGGACCACCGGAAGGCACCTGGATTCGTGGTGACGAGGGCTCGACCGTTCAACACTGGGATTTTTCCGATCCGGGATTATTCGGACCGGAAATCGTCGACAATCCCTACGGACTTCCTTTCGCCGAATTCGATCCACCCACCGGTTGGGTATGGGGTGAATGGGAATGTCCTCCGGAATTGGATCCGAGTGGATTCGTCACCGGTTGGCATTGCAGTAACGAGGGTGGCGGTACGATCACCCTGACCATTCCGAACACGGATGATCCCACCGGGATCAAGTCGATTTTCATGCAGGTGACGAGTACCAAGGGGTATGGAGCAACTGTCAGTGGCAATGGCGGCAATCCCGGCGGCTATACCGCTGGGGACTGGCCAACAGGGAAGCCTGCAGCCGGCTGGTCCGGCCCCGCTCCTTTCGGCGGTTCGTGGTACACCTACAACAATGGGATGTGGATCAAACCCAATCCGCAGTCCGAAACCATCACCCTGACCTTTCCCTACTGCTGCGTTGTGGATCAGATCGTGGTCGATACCATCTGCTCACAGGATCCCGTGGCGACCCAGGAAAGTTCCTGGAGCGGGGTGAAAGCGTTGTTCCGTTAGTTTGGAACGACTATTTATTTGATGCCATGGGGCCCGGTGATTCCGGGCCCCCTTTGTACAAAGGGCTACCCTGAAACATCAAAAACCGGGTCCCTTGTGGGCCGTTTTCACCGGGATGTGGTATAATTCACCAACTTCAAAGTAGTACGAGGGGGAGTCATGAAACGTTTTTCTGCTCTGCTGGCGGTTGTTGTTATTGCCATGCTTTCCCCAGGAATCGGCCTGGGAAATGGTCTTACGGATCTTGACCTGGACTCGGTAGACGTTGGGAATCGTCCCACGTTATCGAATTACCCCACTTTTCCAGCTACGCCCCCCATTGCGGCCCGCCTTCTGGTGGATCGCGCCCATCTCGGCAATTTCGATGTCTCCGGTTTTACTGATCACCTGACAGCCAACGGCTGGATCGTGGGCGAATTGGTGTCAGGTCCCGTGACAACGGAGGCGCTTGCAGGGTGGGATATTTATCTCATTCCCGTCAAAACCACAGCAGCGGGCCTGGCCGGTTTTTCGGAGGAGGAAGTGGATGCGGTGGCTATGTTTCTCAAGAACGGTGGAGGACTGTGGGCCTTTCATGAATACTCGAGGGATCCCACGGGGATCAACAGCCTGACTTCCCGGTTTGGTGTTTTGTTCCATGATGACACAGTAAATGACCCGACCGACAATGCCGGCCCCGGCTACGAGAGCATCGCGTTCATTCAAAACATCTCCCAGCATCCAGTTACCGAAGGGGTGGACAGAATTACTTACCATGGAGGCTGTTGTCTTGACGTGCAGTCACCCGCCCTTGTTCTGGCCCAGGGTGACGAAGATGCCTATTCGATGAACTGTTCTTCCGTTCCGCCGGTTCTTGCGGTGACTTCCGACACGGGGCGGGCCGTATTCTGTGGCGACATCACGCCAATGCATCCATCCTATTTTCCCGAATATCTGACCGCTTCGGAAATACAGCTCCTGATCAATATCGCCAACTGGCTGGCGATCGCGCCTGTCCCGACCGAGGAAACGAGTTGGTCCACGCTGAAGTGTTTGTACCGGTAGGGTGATTGCTGGTTTATCTAACGATACAGGGCCTTGACCGAGCCGAAGGGTTCGCTCTCCAAGAGTAATCCAGGTTCCCAGGAAAACGCGGGAGTTTGTGACGGGTGCATGACCCGCTGTTCGCCGGAGACCGACTGGTACGTCATCTCGCCGGGAATGCCGGGATTGCTGGTGGGGGTCAAGAAAATATCGAGATGGCCCGGGGCGGTTTTCATTAAGGTGAACTTAATCAATTGAACCGAATCTTCGGTCACCGGATAATCATTGCCGATCTCCACGATGTATTCCAGGAAGCCAGAGCTGATGTCGGTGTTGTTGCCGGAATTGATGGCGCCGGGCGCCAGGGCGTCTTCCATTAGGAACAGGTTGCCTCGAGGGACGAATGCCAACGTGCACTCGAAAGCGTTGATGGTTGTATAGGGTGTATCTTCGTTTTGTTCGTCGGTCGGTTTGGT
>JAGLCY010000286.1 GCA_023270185.1 Candidatus Krumholzibacteriia bacterium
GATCTATAAATCCCATCATCAACTCAGTGATATCGGACGTGGACATGTCGATCATGGGCATCAGGTAGACGGCATCTGCATCTTCAGGCAGATTTGCCAGGATGGATTCCACCGTGCCGTCGCCGGTCACGAAACTCGTGCGGCTGTCGGTAATCTTTTCCAGGGCCGAGCCGTCGCCGGGCAGCGAAGCCATCCAACCGGAGCTGCCGACAGCCACAAGGTGGTCGTACTCCACTACCAGGTCCAGCGCAGCCATATCGGCCTTCAGCAGGTTGCCCACCGTGATGTAGGTAAAATTGTGAAGCCCACTTGCACCGTCATTGAAAGGAACCTGCTGGACCTCGGGATCCAGGACCCAGATACCGATCACGGGATGGGCGAGGTCTGGCATTTGGCCCGCTTCCCGCGACCCCAAAGGGCCGGTGGCCACGATCAGGTCGACCTGTTTGTTACCCAGGAGGGATTTCAGGGCGGCCTGGACCGACTCAGCGGTGCCATCGGCCGTCTGGTCGAGTTCAGCCGGCATTTCGACGGTGTAGTCCACCTCGAGAATTCGGGCGATCTCCTGACCCAGGCTGTCGCGGAATCCCACCGCCCAGTCGGACGCTGTTCTGTCGTGCACGAAGGCGATCCGCACCACGGGAAGCGACTGGGCTCTCGCCGATGTCGCTCCTGCCGTATTGAATGCCAGGATGGCCAACACAAGGATCAGCAGACGTCTGTTCACGAAGATTCCTCCGGGGTTTCGGATCGGTTCGTGTCGGTCTTCACGTTGTAGACTATGGCGTAGATAATCGGCAACACCACCATGGTCAGTACCGTGGCAAAGGTGAGGCCGGCGGCCACCGTGACCGCCAGGGAGTTGAAGAAGGGGTCGGGGAAAAGCGGCGCCATACCAAGAACCGTCGTGGCCGCGGCCATTGACACCGGCCGCAGGCGACTGGTGGCCGAGGACAGGATGGCGGTGTAGACGCCCGCGCCTCCACTGACCTGGATGTTGATCTCGTCGATAAGCACGATGGAGTTCTTGATGATCATCCCTATGAGGCTCAGGAAACCCAGCAGGGCCAGGAACCCGAAGGGAAGGCCGGTGCCAAGAAGTCCGATGGTCACACCGATGATTCCCAGCGGAACGATCAACCAGATCACCAGGGTCTGCCGCAGCGAATTGAAGAGCGCCACGACCAACACCATCATCATCAGGATGAAAACGGGCATGCTTCCGGCCAGGGATGTCTGGGCTTCGAGCGTGCTCTTGTTCTCGCCCCACCATTCCATGCTGTAGCCGGGGGGCATTTCCAGCGCCTCGACCTGGGGTCTGACCCGGGCCAGGATGTTCGAGGACAGGCCGTGTTCAGGGTCACAAAGCACCGTGATCGATCGCCTGCGGTTGGTGCGGGTCATTATCTGGTCTTCCCAGACCGTCTCGAATCCCGTCACCACCTGGGTCAGCGGGATCGATTTTCCGGCCACCGGACTCCAGATCTGCAGATTCTGGATGCTGTTGATGTCCAGACGTTCCGGCTCGGGGGCGCGAATGATGATGGGAATGAGGTCGATACCTTCGCGGTAGACGCCGACGGTGACACCTTCGAATCCCTCGAGCAGGGTCCTGGCCACGTCGGTGCGGGTGATCCCGTTGAGGTTCGCCTGTTCCTTGGCGATGATCGCGCGCACCACCTTCACCGGTTCACCCCAGTCGGTGCGGATGTTGAAGGCGTCGGGGTCGGCGTGGTAGATGGCCAGGGTTTCACGGGAAAGGCGGCGCAGTTCCACCGGGTCGTCGCCGATGATCTTCACCTGCACGGCGCCCAGTTCCGCCGGACCGTTGATGAAGCGCTTCACCGCGGGGATGCTCTCGGGATAGTTGCTCTCGATCCAATCCTGGATCTCTTCCTTGAGCCGCGTGATTTGCTTGTAGTCCTCCACCTCAACCTGCATCTGGGCATAGCCGCTGTTGGCCTTTTCCGGATTGTAGGTCAGCAGGAAACGTATGGCGCCCCCGCCGATGGTGGCAGACACGTGGTCGACCCCTTCGAGGGTCATGATGTGTTTTTCGATCTCATTGATGTCGTGCTCGACCGTGTGGATGCTGGTGCCCTGGGGCAGCCAGTAGTCCACCAGGAACTGGTCCCGCGACGATTCGGGGAAGAAGCTGCCTTCGATGGTTCCGAATCCATAGACCGAGGCGCCGAAAATCACCAGTACGACCAACATCGAAGCCCAGCGGAACCTGATGGCCCCACCCAGCATCGCCTTGTACTTGTTGTAGAAACCGGTGTCATAGGGGTCGGAGTCGGCTTCGCCCTCTTTGGGCGGTTTGACCTTGAGGAACCGGGTGGCAAGGAAGGGCGTGATGGTGACCGCGGTCACCCAGCTGAGAGTGAGGGAGACCAGGATCACAGAGAAGAGTGAGCGTGTATACTCGCCCGTCTTGTCCTGGCTGGTACCCACCGCGGCGAAGGCCAGGATGGCGATCATGGTTCCGGCGAGCAGGGGGATGGCGGTCTTGCCGACCACTTCGATGGCGGCATCCCGGGGTTTTTCACCCTTGCCCATATTGATAAGCATGCCGTCGACAACGACGATGGCGTTGTCCACCAGCATACCCAGGGCGATGATCAGCGCTCCCAGCGAAATTCGTTCGAGGATGACCCCCTGGGACTTCAGGAATATGAAACTGCCGCATATCGTCAGCAGCAGGATAAACCCGATCAGCAGGCCGCTGCGCAGTCCCATGAATAACAACAGCACCACGATGACGATAAGCACGGCTTGGCCCAGGCTGATCACGAAACCGTTGATGGATTCGATGACCGCGTCCGGCTGCATGGCTATTATGCCGAATTCGATCCCGACGGGAATCTGTTCCTGCAGTTCGGCCATGTGAATCTTGAGCGCTTCGCCCATGAGAACCACGTTACCGCCGGCTACGGTCGAGATGCCCAGGCCGATAGCCTCTTTACCGTCGAAGTGCAGGACCATCGAAGGAGGATCGCGGTAGCCGCGGCGCACATCGGCCACGTCGCCCAGATGGATTTGCGAGGTGCCCGAAACACTGCTCAGCACAAGGCGTTCGAAATCCTCCGCCGATTCGAAAATACCCGTGGGGGAGATGGTGATGAGAGAGGGTCCGATTTCCGCCCGACCGGCATTGGCCGTGAGATTGTGTGCCTGCAGTTCCTCGATGATGGCCGCGGGCGGGACGCCCAACTGGGCCATGCGGTCGCGGTCGAGTTCTATGTACATGACCTCGGGCTGCATCCCGAAGAAATCCACGCGCGACACGCCATCCACAAGCGCCAGTTCCTTGCGCAGGAACTCGCCCACCTGCTTGAGCTGGGCGTATGAGTAGCCATCACCGGTGATGGCGAAGAAGATGCCGTAGACGTCGCCAAAGTCGTCATTCACCATCGAAGGTCCCGCGCCCGGCGGCAGTTGACCATGGACGTCACCGACTTTCCGCCGCAGAACGTCCCAGACCTGGGGCAGGGCGTCGGCGTCGTACTTGTCATGCATACGCACCTTGATGGTGGACATACCGCGCTGGGAAGTGGACTCGAAGATTTCCTTGAGCTGACCCATCTCCTGGACGGCTTTTTCGATGCGGTCGGTGACCTCTTCCTCCACCTCCTCGGCCGAGGCGCCGGGATAGGGCGTGGTGATGATGGCGTCCTTGATGGTGAACTCCGGATCCTCGAGCCGGGGCATGGTCATGAATGACTGGATGCCGCCGAGCAGCAGCAGGGCGATGACGACCCAGGTGATAATATTCTTGTCCAGGGCGATTTTTGCGGGATTCATTTCGGCCTCCCCTTATTCGCCCAGCGGGCGCACTTTCATGCCCTCGCTAAGATTGCTGGAGCCCATCACGGTGATCTGCTCGCCATCGGCGAGCCCATCGAGAATTTCGATCTCGTCGCCGGTCATCTGACCCACGGTAACGACGCGGCTGCTCACGGTGCCGGAGGCCTTGTCGTAGACCCAGACTGTGGACACGCCACCCTCCCCGGCAACTACGGCGGCCACCGGGACGAGTGTGGAACCCGCGGCGCCCTGCAGGGTGATGATGACTTTGGCCGTCATTCCCGAGGTGATCGAGACTCCGGCGGGAGCCTCGAAGCCCAGGGTGACTTCGTAGGTGCGCGTCACCGGGTCGGCGGTGTTACGCAATTCCTTCACCCAGGCATCGATCATCTGGCCGGCCGCGGCGGACACTTCCACCTTGGGGCTCAGTTTCTCGGTCATGTCCTTCACTCCGCCGAGGTCGC
>JAGLCY010000287.1 GCA_023270185.1 Candidatus Krumholzibacteriia bacterium
ATGACAACCTTGGTGGCCAGGTTGCCGCGCTTGTTGTAGTCGTCCTCCCGATTGACCGATTCCAGGCCGGAGAATGAATAATCCGTGTACTGGATGTAGACCCGGTAGCTCTGGTCCAGACTCAACCAATGCGAGATGGTCCAGGCGTAACCCGGCGACAGTTCGTAGGAATCCTTCACGTTGTTGTTGGAGGACCGGGATTCACGGATGTTGAAATCCTGGACCTGCTGATGGGCGAATACCATGGTGGCCCGGAATTTCCCGACCCAGTTCCGCTCCAGGCGGGCGCTGATATCAGCCTGGTGCCTGTCCTTGTCGTTTTCGTTGTGACGATCCTCGGCGATGTCCTGGACCAGGCCCTCGTGGTACCGCAGGTTGAGTTTGGTGTGTCTGAACAGGTCACGGAAATATCTTATCTCGTAATCCCGCGCCTTGCTGATCTGCTTGCCCCGGTTTTCGGTCGCGCCCTTGTACCGCTGGTCGTCCCACTTCCACAGATAATCATATCCCAGGGCAAAGGAATCGCGACCCGCGGCATAGGTCAGCGCCAGATCCATCACGTCCTGTTCCCTCTGCCTCAGGCCCACACCGCTCTGGGCGTAATCGAGATCGTTGGACTGGCGGGTCAGTCTGGTCAGCACCCCGAACTTGCCGACCCGGAAATTGTTCTCCAGTTCGTAGGACAACGCGTCGTTGGTTTCGAGTTCCGTCACCACTTTCTGGTCTTCGTCCACCCCCACCGTATCGATCAGGCCGTTGCTGTTCTTCTTGAAGTCGAGGTACTTCTTCTCGAAATTGCTGCGAGTGACGGCGACCCGGCCGTTGGCGATGCTCCGATTGTAATAGACTCCGAATCCCAGGGTATCGCCGTTGGCCGAAGAGGCCGCGGTCTCGCTGCCCAGCAGGCGGTCACCCGACAGGGTCATGCCGTAGAGGCGCCCCGCGATCCTGACCCCATCGGCGATGGCCATGTCGCTCTGCAATCCACCGTCAACCGCGGCTTCATCGAAGTCGTTGCGCTGGTTCTGGTTGATGCTCTGTTGATCCATGGCGCGAGCAGACATCTTGGCGGTATTATTCAGAAATCCGATCTTGAAATTGTTCTTCATGGCGTTGAGACCGCCCCGCTTCTGATCCTTCGCGGAAAGGTTGGCGAAACCGGCGGTGTTGGTCGTTCTGTCTTCGCTCCAATTCCAGGCGCCGTTCATGGTCAACAGCAGCGGCAGATTGCTTCCCAGCCCGTAGGTGAAATTATCGTCCTTTTTCTGGACCGATTTATCCTGCTTGCGATACTCCTCCGTGGACCACTTGAACGTGTTCTTGAAGACAGAATTCTTCTGGAATTTTATGGTCGTCACCCAGTCGGCGTAGTAGGTGAATTGGCGAACATTTGCCAGGGCGCCGGCCTTGGGAACGTTGGTCATGCCCATGAAGAACGGTTCGTCCACCTCGGGGGTTTCTTGTTTCTGCCCGGTCTGGCTGGAATCCCTGGCCGCGGCCATGGCTTTTTCGATGTCGGTCATGCCATCGGTCAGGCTGTCGGCGGCCGCTTCGGCCGGGGTGGGATCCTCATCCTGGGCGCAGGCGAAATCGAACTCCAGGGCACTCAGCCCCAGAACGGCAAGGACGACCAGGATCATGCCGCTTACCGGTTTCACCCTACGTCCCTCCGGGTCAGGGCCGCCGCCAGACGTTGGAATCCGGTCTGGTCGATCTGTTCCGGACGCTTGTCAACATCCACACCGGTTGTAGCCGCGAGTTCATTCACGGCTTCATCGTCCAGGGAAAAATGTACGCGCAGCTGCGTCCGCAATTTCTTCCGCCTTTGCCCGAACAGGGTCTTCACCACCGAGGCCAACTGGTCGAATTCCGTCTGTGGCATTTCCCCCTTAGGGGTCAGCCGGATGATGGCCGATTCCACCTCGGGCTTTGGCCAAAACACCGAGGGCGCGACTTTGCGGATGATCTTCACCTCGAACACCGACCCGAGGACCACGGCCAGGATTCCGAAATCCCGGCCACCGGGCGTGGCGACTAGGCGCTCGGCCACCTCTTTCTGCACCATGAACACGCCCCCGCTGACGACCTCCCGCAGATCGGCCAGCGCGAACAA
>JAGLCY010000288.1 GCA_023270185.1 Candidatus Krumholzibacteriia bacterium
CCAAGCTTGATGCCTCCGGACAGATTGGCGCCCGGGTTGATGGAGCAGGCGCGGCCCAACTGGGTTTCATGGCCGATCGTGCATCCGTAATTCACGACCGAGAAGGGTCCGATGCTGAGGTTCACCGTCCCGGTTACGTGAGCGAAAATGCTGACTCCATGTCCCACATGGGAGGATTTCTGATCAAAATCTGCTGAAGGATGGATCAGGGCGGGCCAGAATTCCGGGCCGAAAAGCGGTTCGAGTTCGCCGGCAACCTTGAGCCGGGGGGCGGCATACCCGATGCCCAGAGCCAGGCAATCGAAAGAATCCCGGTTGTCGAGCAGCCACGAGGTGTCGCCTAGGATCTCGTCCGCGCTGTCGTGGGGAGAGGTCCGCGCCAGGTCGCTGACCACATATCCGGCAAATTCATATGAGGCGGAGCTGCCGGCTTTTTCGGTGATGGCTTCGGCCAGCCAGCGAACTTCCCGTGCGTGACCGCCGGCCCCGATGATGACCAACCTCTGACTGTTCACGATTCTCTCCTCGGCGGACCTGTCGCGATAGGGCCAGCCCGGATGGGGTTTCTCTTGTATTTCCTGCTGGGCAGGAGCAGATTATGACGGATGGGGGAATGGCTGCAAGCATCTTCCCGCGGCTTTTTGTCAACCCGGGTTAAACAGGGCGGAACATACTGAAACGGACCTTCGATATTCTGGGAGCCCTTGCGGGGCTCCTGCTTCTTGCGATTCCCTTGGTTTTTCTGGTCCTCAAAGTACGCCGGAATCTGGGCGCGCCCGTTCTTTTTGTCCAGGACCGGCCGGGATTCCGTGGCCGCATCTTCCGGATCTTTAAATTCAGGACCATGACCGATCGCCGGGACAAGGACGGCCTTCCGCTGTCCGATGCCGCGCGTCTGACTCCGTTCGGCCAGTGGCTTCGCGCCACCAGCCTGGACGAATTGCCGGAGCTGTTCAACGTGCTCCGGGGGGACATGAGTCTGGTGGGGCCCCGGCCTTTGCTGGTGGAGTATCTGCCGCTGTACAGCCGGGAGCAGGCTCGGCGGCACGAGGTTCGGCCGGGCATCACGGGTTGGAGCCAGATCAACGGCCGCAACGCGGTGGATTGGGACGAACGCCTGGCCATGGATGTCTGGTATGTCGAAAACCAGTCGATGTGGCTGGATTTGCGTATCCTGGTGAAGACCGTTTCCAAGGTGGTCCGCCGGGATGGCATCAGCCAGGACGGTCAGGCCACGATGGAACGATTCCGGGGTTCGAACCGTTGAAATTCCTTTGGGGGAGACATTCACCCGGCGAGGCATTATTCTTTGTAGTCTGGTGATGGGGTACAACAAACGAGGAATTCGTGTGCGATGGAAGTGAAAGCCTTGCATCCCGATAGATTGGCAATCGATGGAGGAGTTCCCGTTCGGAGCGAGCCTCTGTCGCGGTGGCCCCAATTCGACGCCGGTGATATCGACGCCGTGTCCAGGGTTCTGCGTTCGGGCAAGGTCAATTACTGGACCGGCGACGAATGCCGTCAGTTTGAAAAGGAATTCGCCGCCCTTTGTGGCACGCGCCACGCGGTAGCCCTGGCCAACGGCACAGTGGCGATCGAGTTGGCCCTCGAAACGTTGGGCGTGGGGGATGGCGACGAAGTCATCGTCACTTCGCGGTCCTTTGTCGCTTCGGCCAGCGCCATCGTGATGTGCGGCGCCCGGGCCGTGTTCGCGGATGTGGACCGAAATTCCCAGAACATCACCGCCGAGACCATCGCCCCCTTGATCACACCGCTGACCAAGGCGATCCTCTGTGTTCACCTGGCCGGTTTGCCCTGCGACATGGATCCGATCATGGAACTGGCCGGCGCCCACGATCTGTACGTGGTCGAGGATTGCGCCCAGGCCCACGGCGCCCTGTACAAGGGCCGGCCTGTCGGCGGCATCGGCCATGCGGGGGCCTTCTCCTTTTGCCAGGACAAGATCATGACCACCGGCGGCGAGGGCGGCATGTTCGTCACCAACGACGAATCGGTTTGGCGGCGCGCCTGGGCCTACAAGGACCACGGCAAGAGCTACAAGACCGTTTACGAGATGGATCACAAGCCCGGTTTCGTGTATCTGCATGAATCCTTCGGCAGCAACTGGCGGCTGACCGAGATGCAGGCCGCCATCGGACGTCGCCAGCTGCTGAAGCTGGCCGAGTGGCACCGCCAAAGAACCGAAAACGCCCGCCTGTTGCAGGAAGGTCTGCGCGGGTTGCCGGCCCTGCGGGTTCCGGACGGTCCCGGTGACGTGGAGCCGGCCTGGTACAAGTTCTATGCCTTCGTGGTGCCCGAGGCCCTCAAGCCGGACTGGGACCGTTACCGCCTCAAGGAGGCCATCAGCGCCGAGGGTATTCCCTGCTTCTCTGGTTCCTGCCCCGAGATCTACAACGAAAAAGCCTTTGCCGGCACCGATATGGAGCCGGCCGCGCCCCTGCCGGTGGCCCGTGAACTGGGGGAGACGAGCATCATGTTCCTGGTGCACCCGACTCTCGGTCGCCAGGAGATGGCCCAGACGATCGAAGCTGTCGGGAAGGTATTAACGGCAGCCACACGATGAACCCCGCTCAGCCAACCATCGCCGTTTTCATTCC
>JAGLCY010000289.1 GCA_023270185.1 Candidatus Krumholzibacteriia bacterium
GGAAGGCGTTTGTCACTTTCGACGGCCATCGCACAGGCGATATGGCGCCGCACGTGTATGTCACCGAGGATCTGGGGAAAACCTGGCGATCCATAACGACCGAAGACGTCACAGGGTATGCCCATGTGGTTAGGCAGGATCCGGTCAACGCCGACCTGCTGTTCCTTGGGACGGAATTCGGGCTGTTCATTACTTTGGACGGCGGCTTGCACTGGGCCCGGTTCGAGGAAGAATTTCCGCCGGTTTCCATCCGGGACATGGTGATCCAGGAGCGGGAATCGTCCCTGGTGATGGGTACGCACGGGCGGGGCATCCAGATCATCGACGACATCCGTACCCTGCGCCAGTTGACCCCCGAAACCCTGACCGCCGATGTGACGCTGCTGGACTCCAGACCCGCGGCCCTGCGCACACCCCAATGGAAACAGCATTCCCCGGGCAGCAACTACTTCGTGGCGGGCAACCCGAGTTCATCCGCCGGGATCGTCTACTTCCTGAAAAAGCGACACATGTTCGGTGAAATGAAACTGGAGATCTTCACCTCGGAGGGTGATCTGCTGAAGGTCCTGCCGGGTGGCAAGCGCAAGGGCTTGAACTTCGTGCCGTGGTCGCCCCGGTTGAAACCGCCCAAGGTGGCGCCGTCGCCGACCCTGGATCCGTCCGTTTCCTTTGCCGCGGCTTTCGGTCCGGCGGCGCCCGAGGGTACCTACACCTACCGCCTGACCAAGGGCAAGGATGTCTACGAAGGCACGGTTGACGTGGCCTACGATGAGGGTTTTCCCCACGACGCGGAGGAAAGATCCCTGCAGCAGCAGGCCGTGGGTGAAGTGTATGAACTGTTGGACCGTCTGTCCTACGTGGCTGATGCCGCCGGCAATGTACGCGACGAGGCGCGCGCGCGGGCGGACTTACTCGAGAAGTCGGACCAATTGGACGGGCAACTCCGGTCGTTTGCCGACCGGATCGATGAACTTCATCAGCGCATCATGGTGTCGGGTGAAGTTCAGGGCATCAGCGGCCGGCGAAAAACCCGGGAGAAGATGTTGCGGTTGTACGGAACGGTCAGCGCCTACGGGGGGCGGCCGACGGTGTCGCAATTGGACCGGTTGGCGGTACTCCGAGGCGAAATCGAAGCGGCTGAAAAGGGGTTCCAGGTGGTCATCGGCGACCACCTGGATGATCTGAACGGAAAGCTGGTGGAAAAGGAGATGACGCCGATCCACCTGTTGACCGAAGAGGAGTTTTCAGCCAAAGGGAACTAGCGCTCTGTCAATCCTCCGCTTTCGGCCCGAGTTTGACGACCAGGGCCAGGGTGAAGATGGTGTCCGTCTGTTTCAACGGTGTGGCAACCACGTCCCCGGTCTCAACTCCCCCTCCATCCACAAGGGGAACATCCGTCAACGCCGGTTCGTTGCGCCACAGAACCCGTACCGCCGGCATCAACTGGAGGGTCTCGCTGATGGATACGGGCAGAGCGTTGTACCAATCGAGCCGGACGTCGTCCATGTTGTCCAGATTCCAATCGGCGACCAGGTTGCTCTCGAAACTCGTACTATTGGACAGCTGGGCCTCCAGGCCGTAACCGAGGCGGAAACCGGGAAAGTCGGTTTTCACGAACGGGTTTTCCACCACGTCTTCCTCGAAGGTGTAGGTCATGGAATAGTGCGTCCTGAATTTGAATTTTTCGGTGTCGGACCATGTGTTGCCTGCACCCAGGGCCATCAGGAAACGGCTGTCGATACCGGCAAACTTGTTGGACATCCAGTCAACCCCCGAGAAGCCAAAAAACTTGTGACTGAAATTGTATTTGTACCAACCACGCGCAAAATACAATTCTGCGGTTTTGGTGGTTTCCTTGTCTTCCTGCACCACAAAATCCGTGGTGGTGCCTTGGGCCGTGCGGGTGATGAGCGAAGACTCGGACTGGGTGGCGCCGCCGGTGAAAGTCAGCTCGGATTTGGTCCACAAACGACGCAGTTTGCCTCCAAATCCCAGGGTGCTGGTTTCGGAGTTACCGCCGGTCATGACCATGGCCAATTCGGCATCAAGATACCAGCCTGTGGGTTCCCCGTCGTCGGCTGCCCAGCTGGCGCCCGCCCAGATTGAAACCAAAACCGCAGTAATCAATATCGCACCGGAAAACCTATGCATGACTGTCATCTCCCTATTGGCTGTTCCATTGACTTGACAGATTCCCCCACATTGTCTGGCAGGAGAATCTAGACCATCGTAGTCACTTCCTCCATCCTTTT
>JAGLCY010000029.1 GCA_023270185.1 Candidatus Krumholzibacteriia bacterium
CTAACCTTGAACTACCTTCACATGGGACTGGCCGAAGCGGCGGTGAACACCGGTTCCCTCGATTTCGGCATCATGTACCGGATCGGTATCAAGGATCTGAAGTTGGGCATGACCATCCAGCACCTGGGCGGGAAGTTCAAGTTCGATGAACGCGAATCCAAGTTGCCGGTCGCCTTCAAGGTTGGAGCGAGCTTCAACGCCTTCCGCAGTGATAATCAGCGGTTGCTTGTCGCTCTCGAATTCCAGCATCCTTCAGACAACCTGGAGAGGGCGAATGTCGGCCTGGAATACGGTCTCAACGAGATGTTCTTCGTGCGGGGCGGGTATCATATCAACTACGATACCGACGGACTTGCCTTCGGATTCGGCGCCGGGTTGCCCACCGGCGAGAACACGAAGATTTCCGCGGATTACAGCGCGGTGGACATGGATGCCATGGGTTATGTCCACCGGTTCACCGTTTCGGTTACATACTGATCTGATCCTGGAGAGGGTGCTGACGACCTTCATGACACAATTCAGGACATCGGTTCCGCCCCGCCGCCCCGTGAAAACGGGGCGGCGCTTTTTCAACCTGATCGGTTTTTTCGGTATTTCTGGCAATTCCCCCGCGAATTCCTTACAATCATGGCAATCGGGCACGCCCGATGCCGGTCGAGGGGGATCGGTTGGTCACCACAGTAAAGGCCTGGTCATGGCAGTCGAGTCACGCCGCTTCCGACGGTTTGTCCGCTCGCATACTTACATCTGTTACTTTACGCTGCTGTTGCTCATGCTTCCCGGTGTGGCGGGGGCCATGTTGCACCCACTCGATGGCGCGGGGAATTTCCACGCTTATGTCGATGTCGTCAACAGATGGGTAACCGAGGACAGGCTCGATGTCCTGGTCCTGGTTGAAGTGGCAAACGGCGACCTCAAGTACAACGAAGAGGACGGTGGATATGTCGGGCGCATGCGCCTTGAGATCCAGTTGGAGTCCTCTGACGGCCAGGTCATATCCCAGAAACGCCATATTCGCACCGAGACCCTCACGGCGGTCGAGTCATCCACCCGCACACTGTTCCAGGTCTTTGGTTTGGTCCTGGAAGACGTTCCTTTCCGATCCGGTCGGCTGGATTGTCAGATTTATGACGTCAATCGCCGTAGGGCAGGGATTCTGAATCAAGCCAAAAAGCGCAGTTCCCGCAGCGAGTGTTCCACTGCCTGGGCGGCCGAAAATGCTCCCCGGACGCCGGAGGGAATTGCCTTGGAGGATCCCCTGTTCCTGGTGCATGCCCCGTTTGACGAATGGAACCCCGAAACCACCGCGGAGGCCTCCGGTAGTGGCGGCTGGTTGCACGACTACACGCACCCCTCGCGTCGCTACGGTCTGGAGCAGGACCGTTTGCAGATTTTCCAGCCTGTGTGGCCGCGGGCCGGGGGCATCGCCATGGACGATGAGAATCTGGGACTCCGGGTCCAGATTGTCAGCATGGACATGGAATACGTGATCAACGACACCATCAGGTTCGACCGGCGGGGCAGGGCCGCTCTGGCCGCGGGACGACCTTCCGCCCTGTTTTACGAATTGGACGTCAATCTGCTGCCTGAAGGCGCTTACCGGATGAGCCTGGCCCCTCTGGGCGGACAGGGCAGGGGATCCCTGGTCGATTTCGACGTGGTCTGGCGCTTGGAAGCCCTCGGTCGCCACCGCAGCCAGATTCTTGGTGAAGGCAGGACTGTTCTTGAGGGGAAAGATCTGAAGGAATTCCTTGCTGCCAGCCCCGCCGAGCAGGAAAAACTGCTGGACCATTTCTGGGAAAGCCTTAACCCTGATCCCGAGAGTCCGGTCAACGCGGTTTATCTCGAATTCCAGTATCGTCTGGCCTATGTGCGGAATTTCCTGGGCGGGTTCGGCCAGTTCGGCGCCAACGATGACCGGGGTGAGGTGTTCCTTCTCATTGGACCTGCGGACGAAGTCCAACTCCACCACATGCCGATGAACTTTCGCGACCAGGACGATGCCCGGATCAAGGTCTATAATAGATTCGCTCCGGATCGTGAGGGTACCGAGGCGAAGGGCGGCAGCGCGGGCGGAACCCAGGGCATCGACCCCTACCAGGACATCGGGGGCATCCCCATGCCATATTCCCGGCGTGCGGAGTCTCAGCGTCAGACACAGGTTTTTTCTCCAACCCACAACTTCGCCTTCGAATTGTGGAAATATGACGATGTCGGGAACACCTTATTCCCCAACAGGTTCTCCCGGAAGGGCATGGGACAGCGCTTCCTGTTCGTCGACCGGACCGGTTCCGGGGATTACTCCCTGGAATCTTCGAACGTGCTGCAGGGGGAAGAGTGATCCACCTTGTTGAAAAGGGTTTGACTTGGTACCCCCATCTACACTAATTATATCAGGCGTCTAGACTCCAATGACCGGGTGATTAAAGGGTCCCGCCGCGCAATTTTGTGGCGTACAGCGGACCCATTGGTAGCTGACAAGCAGATCCCCACCTGCTTTTGTCGCTTTTAATCCCGGCACCAGTCTTTCTAAGGGTCCCATTTTCTGGAAAGGGAGACTTGCACAATGGCTCGTCACGGTATGTTGAATAATGCCATTTTCCGGCTCACCATCTTCGGGTTTCTGGCCCTTCTGTTCGTCACTCCTGTGCTCGCGCAGGACGAGGCGGCTGAAGAGCAGGGCGAGGACAAATTTGCCAAGATCCAGGCTACCAGTGATTCACTGGGCTTCGGTTCCACGACGGCGGACTCCCTGCGGGAAGTTCCCCAGATCATCGAACCCCTCGGCGGGCTGAGTGGGTATGTTGATCGCTCACCGCTGGGCAAGACGGGGGCGGGTGAACTGTTCGTCAAGGGTGGCATCTTCATGTGGTGGCTGTTGACGGTTGCCCTGGTGGGATTCGTCTTCATCATCGAACGCCTATGGACCCTCACCCGGGCTCGCGTCAATACGCGCCGGCTCATCGGGACCATCATCACCACGCTTCGCAATGACGGCGTCCAGGCCGCCTCGGAGGAATGCCAGAAGGTGCGCGGCCCCATCGCCGCCATCCTTTACGCCGGTCTCCAGAAGGCGGACAAGGGCCGTGACCAGGTTGAAAAGGCCATCGGTACCGCCGGTACCATCGAGATGTCCTTCCTCGAGCGCGGGCTGATCTGGGTCTCCTCGGTGACCACAATCGCTCCGCTGATGGGCTTCCTCGGTACGGTGTCCGGTATGATCAACGCCTTCGAGGCCATCGCCGCCAGTGAGCAGGTCAACGCCAAGCTCGTGGCCTCCGGTATCTCCGAAGCCCTGATCACCACCGCCACCGGTCTGATCATCGCCATCCCCGCGACCATCGGCTACAACTACTTCGTCTCGACGATTGACCGTTTCGTCATCGAGATGGAAGAGACTGCTGCCGAACTGATCGAGGAACTGGAGCGCATGAAGGGCTGAGCGGAAGATTGACCCGGGTTTCGCGGATCCCGGCCCCCTGGCCGGGAAGGAAGGTGGATCGATGTCTGTCATGAAGAAAAGAAAGAAAGAGCCCTTGGGCGAGTTGCGCATGGACTCGACCGCCGACGTGGCCTTTCTTCTGCTGATTTTCTTCATCGTCACGACGATTTTCGCGGCCGAGCAGGGCTTGACCCTTGTCCTGCCCGGCAAAGCGAAGGAAAAAACCGACACCGTCAAGGTGAAGGAAAGCAACATCGCCACTATCTTCGTCCAGGAGGACAATAACATCACCCTGGACCGCAAGCCCATCGAAGTCAACCACATCCAGATAGCCATCGAGGATCGTCTCCTGTCCAATCCCAAGCTGGTTGTACTGCTCAAGATCCATCCTGAGGCGGACTACGGCAGGATGATCGCCTGCCTGGATGAATTGCGGCTTGCACGCGCCAATAAGGTTTCACTCAAGACGGCGAAAAAGTAGGGGAGGAGACTTAACCATGAATTTTGGCCGATCAACAGGCAGTGGCACCTTCATCCCCACCTCGTCCATGGGTGACATCGCCTTTCTTTTGCTGATCTTTTTCATGGTGACGACCATTTTCCGCGAAGAGTCGGGGTTGCCGGTGGAACTGCCCCGGGCCGAGGCGGGCGAGGAAGTCAACCGTGAACTGGTTTCCAACATCTATATCAATCGTGAGGGACAGATCTCCATTGATGACCGCCTGGTGCAGGTCAAGCACATTACCGACATCATCGGCACCAAGATCAGCGACAACCCACAGTTGATCGTGGCTTTCAAGACGGACACCTATACGGATTACGGAGTTGTCAGTGACGTCATGGAGGAGTTGAAGGAGGTCAACGCGGTGCGCGTTTTCTTCAACAACGACATCGAAGGCTCGCCAGGGCAGAAGTACTAGGAGCGGTATGTCCAGTCTATCGGCAAATGGCAATGTTCCGAACGATGTCGTACCCGGCATCCGGACGTCGGCCAATGACGAGTTCAAGGCGCAATACAACAAGCATATGCGCTGGTCGGCGCTTATCGCGATTGTGATTATCCTGATCGGGGCCATGCTTTCGCCTACCTATGTGCCCAGTCCCTACAAGCTGCGTCAGGAAGAATTCGAAGTCGTTGAACTCGATGACCAGGAAATCATCGATATCCCGCCCCCGCCGGTCGAGGCGCCGCCCCCGCCCAAGGTGATCGAGGCCGCTCCGGACGACGAGGTCGATGATGACGTGGATATCGCCGATACCCTGATGGATCTCGATTCGGCCATCAGCAGTTCCATGATGGATTTCGGGTCGGGGGGCGACGAAGGTTTCGTGGCTTCCTCCACCAACCCGAAAATCGTCAACTACGCCAAACCTAAATACCCGGAAATCGCCCGGCGTTCGCAGATTGAAGGCACGGTGATCGTCAAGGTCCTGGTTGGGCCCGACGGCAGTGTCATGGACGCCCAGATCATCCAGGGAGTGCACCCGTTGCTCAACAAGTCGGCTCTGGCCGCGGCTCGGAAGTGCAAGTTCATTCCCGGCAAGCAACGTAACATTCCGGTGAAAGCCTGGATGGCCCTGCCCTTTAATTTCCGGTTGAACTGATCGGGCGCCGTTTCAAGGACGGGATTTCACGGAGTTTTCTCCGAACTTTTTTTGTATTGGCCACGTCTTCAGGACGTGGCCTTTTTTTCTGGAAATGATAGATTTCCTGTGCCGGGGCGAAACCGGGAGTGGGATTTCTGCGTAGAACCTCAGGTTAATTGGTTGGAATCGTGGACCGGTGGAACTATGATCACCACCGGAAGCATTCAAGGACAATGGCCCTGCCCGGGATGGGTGGACAGGGCCGCTGGATTATACCGGGAGTATCACAATGTATCCTGTCCGAGCGGCAAAATTTCGGAACACGCCCTTTGTCATTCTGTGGACGGTCTTCCTGGTCTCACTGTCGGTCCTGGCGGTGACATCGCTGCCCGCAGGGGCCCAGGAGTCGCAGGGGCCGGAATCGAACCTTCCCGTCCTTTCGCTCAGGGATTGCCTCGAGGTGGCTCTTGGCGACAGTCCCATCCTCATGGTTTCCGACGAGCAACGCCACATAGCATCGCAGGATGTCACTGGAGCGTGGGGACAGTTCCTGCCGACGATCAGTCTGGGTTACGACTGGCAGAAGGCGGAGCGTACGGATTTCGATCAGAACCAATACGTGTCGGGACCCAACTTGCATATCTTGACGCGAGAGGGAATTGATCTTCCCTATCCCACTTCGATCCCCGCCGGCCAGGCCGATGAAACCATCATCACCAAATACAAGGGGTTGAACGGCCAGGTCCGCCTGAACGTTTTCCAGGGGTTCGCGAAGTTCAGCCGTCTCAGCAGCGCCAAGAACTCGCTCAAGGCAGCCGAAGCCACCCGGGACTACACCCGGGAGCGGGTGGTCGAAGACGTGACCAGCGCCTACTTCAATCTGCTTCGCTTTCAAAGGCTGCTGGAGGTGGCTGTCGAGACGAGGGACCAGACCCAACTCGAATTGGATCG
Source organism: Candidatus Krumholzibacteriia bacterium (assembly GCA_023270185.1). Lineage (GTDB taxonomy): Bacteria > Krumholzibacteriota > Krumholzibacteriia > LZORAL124-64-63 > LZORAL124-64-63 > JAGLCY01. The sequence continues at coordinate 5,981 of JAGLCY010000029.1, forward strand.
GACCGAGACCTATTTCCGGCTGGGCAGCGCGGCCAAGAGTGATGTGCTGCAGCAGCGGGTCCAGGTGGAGAACGCCAAACTGGACGTGGTGGTGGCCGACAATACGGTCAAGAAGGCTTTCGCCGACCTGGCCTATAACATGAATCGTCCCCTGGCTGAGGGGTTCACCATCGACGAGTCCATCCTCGATACGGACTACAACGTGCCGAATGTTGACGCGCTCTATACCGAAGCTCTGGCCAACCGCCTGGATCTCATCAGTTCCGAACACAACCTTAATGCCCGCAACAAGGATGTGACTACGGCCACGAGTGCCGCATGGCCGAGTTTTGACGTGTATCTCAATCATACCCGTTATGAAAACGATTCACCCTTCCGTTTCGGTTCCAGTAAATCGGCCAGCACGACCTACGGCTGGTCGGCCTCCTGGAACGTCTTTGATCGTCTGCTGACCTGGACGGGCCGTTCCCAGGCCAAGGCGAACGCCCGGATCGCCGAATACCAGCTTCAACAGGCCAAGCTGAACGTTCAGGTCGAGGTCCGTCAGCTTTACAACTCATTGGTGGAGGCCCGCGAGAAGGCCCACGTGAGTCGTGAGACGATCATCCAGTCCGAAGAGGAACTGAGACTGGCCCGCGAAAGGTTCCGTGTGGGGGCGGGCACGACGCTGGATATTATTCTGGCCCAGGCCAACCTGACCAACTCCAAGGCCCAGGAGGTTCAGGCCATGTGCGATTTCCTGATCACCCAGACACAGATGTACCGTGCCGTGGGGCGGACCAACGCCTGGGCCGGTGAGCAATAGCCATGCTTGAATCGACCGAAGAACCCCTGATTGCCGTCAAGGATCTGCACAAGATATACCAGGTCGGCACGCAGACCGTGCCCGCTGTCCAGGGTATCGACCTGGTGGTGGATCGGGGCGAACACGTGGCCATCATGGGTTCCAGCGGCTCGGGAAAATCCACTTTGATGAATATGCTGGGCTGCCTGGATACGCCGACGCGGGGCACCTATCACCTCAACGGCACCGAGGTGAGCACCCTCAGCGATGACCAGTTGGCGGAAATCCGCAACCGGGAGATCGGTTTTGTCTTCCAGACCTTCAACCTGTTGCCCCGCAGTACTGCCGCCCAGAACGTGGAACTGCCCCTGATCTATGCCGGGGTGAAGGCTCGCGCGAGGGCCGACAGGGTCACCGCGGCCATCGAAGCGGTGGGTCTGGCGGACCGGCGGACCCACAAACCCAATGAACTGTCCGGCGGCCAGCGACAGCGGGTGGCCATTGCCAGGGCCCTGGTCAACAATCCTTCGCTCCTGCTCGCTGACGAACCCACCGGCAACCTGGATTCGACCACCAGTGACGAGATCATGCAGATTCTGGATGGTCTCAATGCCAGGGGTCACACGGTGATCATCGTCACCCACGAGGAGGAGATAGCTGCCCGTTGTCGACGCGTCATCCGGCTTCACGACGGTCGAATCATCAGCGACAAGGCCCAGACTTCGGCAGCCTGACCCTCATTTCATCCAGCAGTTCAAGTCGGCCCCGATTCGGTCGAAATATACCAGAGAAGCACAAATCCCAACGAGACGGACAACCCGGGACACCGGTGCTGCCATCGGCAGGGACCGTGGAGTCGACGGATGTATTTTTTCTATTTCTATCCACTGGGCCTGGATCGTCGGCGGACACGACTCCCCGTGTTGTCCCGATTCCTGATGGCGTCCATGGTTGTTGCCTTTCTTTGGGTCCGGTATTTCCCAGACCAGGGCCCCTGCTCGCCCTATGATCTTGTCTTTTACCCGGGAGACGGGTCCCCCCTGACCGCGCTCACCGCGATCTTCCTTCACGCCGGTTGGATGCACCTGTTGGGTAACCTGCTGTATCTCCATGTTTTTGGTCCCCCTCTGGAGGACCGGTTGGGGCATGGGAAGTTCCTGATCTATTTCCTGATCATGGGTGTGGGAGGGAACCTGGCCCATGGCCTGACCTCGGCACTGGATTTGCTCGGTCAGGGCGGAACCGGAGTGATGGGGGCTTCAGGCGCCATCGCGGGCCTGCTGGCATTTTCCCTCGTCCGTTTTCACGACTCCAGGGTGGAGGTGGCCTGGTGGGTGCTGGCGCCCCTTGGTGGGCACAACAAGGCGGGCAGATCCCGGATTCCCTTGGCCGCGGCGGTTGGTTTTTGGCTTCTGCTGCAGGTCGTCCAGGCTCTGCTTGCGTCGGAAACCGGAGCCAGTGTTTCCTTCGGAGCCCACTTCGGTGGATTTGCCCTGGGGCTGGTGCTGGCTCTATTGATGGGAGAACTGGAATCCGGGCGGATTGAAGCACTCGGCGCGCGAGCCGAGCGGTATTTCCGGGACGGGCAATTCCACGCGGCGGCCGGAGCCTGGACAGAGTATCTGGTCCGTTCCCCGGGCGACCTGACGGCGAGGCTTGAATTGGCACGGGCCCAAAAGCTGTGCAGGCAGGACAGGGAATCGTTGGATAATTTCCGGAAGGTCTTCGATGTTCTGCTGTCCTCAGGTCGGATTCCCAAAGCCCTCGATGTATTCAACGAGGCGGGCCGCGGTCGGGATGGTCGTTGGCTACCGCCTGCGGACCTGGCCAAAGTGGCCTACTTCAAGGAGAAGCAACTTGATTACACGGGAGCCCTGAACGCCTATCGCCAACTCCATGAGGCATATCCCCTACACCCTGAAGGTCAACGGGCCCTGGTCCGGGTCATTGTCTTGTACCACGGCAAATTGGCTGATCAGCGGCAGGCTCGCCAGTGGCTGCAAAGGGCGTGGCGCCAGATGCCGCCCGGAAGCTGGCGGGAATATCTGGAAAGAGAATTCAGGCTGGCAGAAGAGCCGCGTGAAGCTGTTTCGGAAGGTTCGGCGGCAGGTCACCCGTCACGAGAATCCTGAGTGCCGAACCGTCGGCTCGCATCCTCCACACAGGACATTCGAAATCCCGCAGCAGGTCGGAAACGTGTCGCTGGACTTCGAGCCAGCTGTCCGGTCTGCCGCCTGTCAGGCTGATGCATGCCAGATCGTCCTGCCAGATCATTGTTCCGTTGTCCGGATCGGCTACCGCTTCCAGGGCTTCCCGCAATCCGTCCAGGGTCGATCGCCGCGCCAGAACCTCCCAACGAAAACCTTCGCCGCTGTCGAGCCATTCGGTGACCATGCCGGCGGGATCGATCCGGCCCAGCAAAAGGTCGCGCCATCGCCGGCCCAATTGGTCGTCGTCGGTGGTCAGCCTGATCCTGGTGAGATTGCGGTCCACATTCATCACCAAAGGGCGATAGCGGACTTCCCGTCGGCAGGGGGCCGGCGGTTGTGCCGGGTCATGGGCATCAAAGAATTGTCCAGGTGAATCGACGACTGCGGTGGTGCCGATCGTTGTTCCGGGACCATCGTGAAAACTGGAGCGCACTGTCAGGGGGACCTGGTGAACAGCGGCGTATTCCACGGCTCTGATGTGAACGACCCCGCAACCGGAGGAAGCGATTTGGCGCATCTCATCCCAACTGAGGTTTTCATGGCGGTGGGCATCGGGCACCAGCCGGGGATCGGCGCTCATGACGCCGTCCACGTCCTTGAGGATTTCACATCGCACGGCCTGCAGAGCCGCTGCCAGGGCCACGGCGGTCGTGTCGCTGCCGCCGCGGCCAAGTGTGGTGATCTCCCGCTCGCGGCTGACTCCCTGGAATCCCGCGACCACAACAGTGAAGCCGTCGGCCAGGGCTTCCCTGACACGATCGCCCTTGACCTCGAGTATCCTGGCATCGTTGTGGCTGTTGTCCGTGATGATACCGCACTGGCTGCCGGTGAAGCTGATGGCGGGGCAGCCTTCGGCCGCAAGGGCCATCGACAAAAGGCTCATGGTGATGCGTTCACCCACCGAGAGCAGCATGTCCAACTCCCGGCGAGGAGGGGAAGGATTGGTTCTGCGGGCCAACTCAGCCAGGTCGTCCGTCGTCTTGCCCATGGCGCTGACAACGACGACAACCTGATGTCCCTGGTCGCGAGCTCGTCGAATGTCCTTGGCCACAGCCTGGATCCGGTCGATACCCGCAAGGCTGGATCCGCCGTATTTCCTGACCAGGACACTCCCCGGGGGACTGGGGCTGGGATCAGTCAAACCTACACCTTTCACCATGAAATCAACCAGGAACGGAGTCGCCGGTTCGGGACCGGTGACGCCGATTTACTCTTCATGACAGGAAATCATGTTCAAAAGCAATAAGATAGTCCAAAATAGGGTCCAATCCGGTCCATCTTCACGGACCGCCGTCGAACCCGCGGAACGGGACCGGGAATGGCGGTTGGGCCGGTTCGGTCCCGAAGGGTTGACCGACCGCGAACTTATTTCCTGCGTTCTGGGGCCTGGTGGCCGTATTCCCGCATCCGAAGCGGCCGGGAAATTACTCGAATCCTATCGGGGCCTTGGGGAACTGGCGGCCGAACGTCCGGCATCCCTGGTCCATGGTTTCGGGTTGGGGACGGTTCGGATAACACGATTGTTGGCAGCTTTTGAACTGGGATTCCGGGCCGGTGGCCCTCCGCGGAGAGCCGGTTTTGCCGTTCGAAGCCCCTCGGATGTGCACCCGTTGCTGAAGGAAGAATTTCGCGGTCTTGACAGGGAGCGCTTCCTTGCGCTTTATCTCGATACGAGGCATCGTCTCCTGGCGACCGAAACGGTCTCCATCGGGTCATTGAACGCTTCCCTGGTCCATCCACGGGAGGTCTTCAAACCCGCGGTCGCGATGTCTGCGGCCGCGGTCATCGTGGCGCACAATCACCCCTCGGGCGACCCCAGTCCCAGCGGTGACGACTTGGACTTGACGGCCCGGCTTGATCGTTGCGGAGATCTGTTGGGTATTGCACTATTGGATCACCTCGTGGTGGGTGACGAGGAAATCATCAGCATCAGGGAATATGGCTGGCCGGAATCGCCCCGTGAATGATTCGGCGCGGTCCTTCCGGAAGGATTCGGAATAATGCTCAAACGCATCCAGGGGATGTTCACCAACGACATTGCCATCGATCTCGGGACCGCCAACACGCTGGTTTACATCAAGGGCAAGGGCATTGTCCTGAACCAGCCTTCGGTCGTTTCGCTGGACAAGGACACGGGCAAGGTCTACGCGGTCGGCGCGGAGGCCAAGGCGATGCTGGGGAAAACCCCTGACAGGATTTCCGCTATCCGGCCCATGAAGGACGGCGTGATCGCCGACTTCGAAGTAACCGAATTCATGCTGCGCGAGTTCATCAAACTCGCCCAGAAGAAGCGGCACTTCATCGCCCCGCGGATCGTTGTCTGTGTACCTTCCGGTATTACCGAAGTTGAAAAGAGGGCTGTGCGCGACAGCGCGAAGCATGCCGGCGCCCGTGAAGTGTTCCTGGTGGCCGAACCCATGGCCGCGGCCATCGGTGTCGGACTGCCGGTGGACCAACCCAGTGGTAACATGATCATCGACGTGGGCGGGGGCACCACCGAGATCGCGGTCATCGCGCTGAACGGCATTGTTTGCGACACGAGTATCCGGGTCGGCGGAGATGAGCTGGACGAAGCCATTGTCAGTTACATAAAGAAGAACCACAACCTGCTGATCGGCGATCAGACCGCCGAGAACATCAAGAAGACCATCGGCTCGGCCCACAAATTCGACGAAGAGAGGGAAATGGAGGTCAAAGGGCTGTACCAGGTTTCGGGTGTGCCCAAGACCCTCAAGATCTCTTCCATGGAGATCCGCGAAGCCTTGATGGAGCCCATCCAGGCCATTTGCGACGCCCTGAAACAGTCCCTGGAACAGACACCTCCCGAATTGGCCGCGGACATCAAGGATCGCGGCATCGTTCTCACCGGTGGCGGCGCGCTTCTGAAGGGCCTGCCCGAGCTTTTGCGTGAGCAGACGGACCTGCCCATCAACCTCATGGATGATCCCCTCTTCTGTGTGGTGTTGGGAACAGGCAAAATCCTGGACGATTTCGAACGCTACCGGCCGGTCATCATGCGGGGCGGCCGTACCTAGCTGGCTGCCAGGAAGAGTGGGCCCGAATCTATGATGGGCAAATCCTTCAGCTTTCCCCTGCGGGGCGAGTACCTGATCTTGGTGGTCTGTATGGCCATTTCCGTCACTTTGCTGTTTCTTCCGTCAAACAGGCAGGTCATCGTGGCCGACCGCCTCGGTCTTGTGCTGACGTCTCCCTATTTGCGGGCGCGGGATTTCGGGCAGGACGTGTCGACCGTCAGGGAGGACAATGCCTGGCTCAGGAAGCGGGTGGCCGAACTGGAACTTCTGGCCGCCAGCGGTGAGCGTATGCAGCGTGACGCGGGCCGCATGGCCGGTCCCGCCCTGGATCCCGGATACGACGGTGATCTGGTTCCCTGCCGTGTGGTCATGCGGCAGCGCGCCCGGTTTGCCACCATGGTCAAGGTTCGCAGCCTGATTCCCGTAAACTGGCAGCCCTGGCAGCCCGTAATATCCAGTGGGGGTTACCTGGGCCGGCTGAGCTCGGTGATCAACGACCATGAGGCCTGGGTGGAACTTTTGACCGCCCCCGACTTCGCGCTGGGGGTCGAGATCGAAAGGACCGGACTACTGGGCGTGCTGCGCCCCAGGGGTGATCGGTTCATTGTTGAGATGGTCGGTCGGGACGAGGATGTTCAGCCCGGGGATACGGTCATCACCTCGGGCATCGCGGAGATCCGTGAGGGAACCGCCGACCTGGGAGGCGGATCCCTGACTCAGCGGGGCTTCCCGGTCGGCACCATCGTGGAAATATCTTCGCCTTTTGATCAGATCTTCAAGCGAATCGTGGTTGATCCATCCGCTTCCTTCGATTTCAACGAAACGGTATTTGTCGTCACACCGTTGGCTCCGGCCCCCGGAATTAATTCGGGAGGGTCACAATGAGACAGTATCTGCGTCTTGTCCTGCTCTGTCTGGTGGTGGCCTTCGTGGGCGGCACCATGATAGGACCTCTGATCGCGATCAAAGGCGTGGCGCCCGATTTCACCATCATCGCCCTTGTCATTCTGGCCCTGGCCGCCGGCCCGGGTCCCGGTAGTGTCGGTGGGTTCCTGCTGGGTCTGGTCCAGGACCTTTCCAATCCGACCCTGCTTGGGTTGCAGGCTCTGTGCAAAACGGGACTGGGTTTCGGGCTCGGCAGGCTGCGGGGTCGGCTGGTCCATGGAATGCCGCTGGTGGAGGCCACGGTGGTCGCCATTACGGTCGTGACCCATGACCTGTTTTTCCTGATGGTCCAGAGCAGTCTCACCACCGAGAGCAATTTCCTGTCCCTGTTCACCAGGACCCTGCCCATAGCCGTGTATTCGGGACTGGCGGGGGTTCCACTGCTGCGGTTGGCCGAGTTTCTGGGCATCCTGAGGCAGGAGGACTGACTTGCCCGAACGGGAACACATCCTGCGCCAGGGTATTTTCCGGTCCGTGGTGATCATCCTGTTCCTGATTCTCGTTGGTAATATCTTCGTGATGATGGTTCCCAAACACCAATTCTACAAGGACCAGGCCCTGAAAAACCGGCAGGTCAGGTTTCGGCACCGGGCGCCGCGCGGACTCATCCTGGACCGCGACGGGGTCATTCTGGCGGACAACACCTACATCGCGGATATTACCCTGCCCTTTCATTCATTGACCGCCGATGGACCGGATTCCACCCTTGTCCGGCTCATCAACTGGTTCGATCTGCCTCGGGAAGCCACTCTGGAAAGGCTTCGGGAACAGAAGACTGCGGGGGGCCGGGGAGTTCTTGTTCTCATCTCGAACGCTACGATGCCGCAGATATCGGCCATCGAGGAAAGGGGGCGGCAACTGCCCGGGGCGCGGGTGGATTCCCGGCCGCGGAGGCGCTATTTGTACGGGGAATTGTTCGCCCATGTCATCGGTTACGTGGGTGAGGTTGTGCGTGCTGATCTGGATACGACGGGCGGGCACACCGGTTATAAATTAGGTGACATGATCGGAAAACAGGGCGTTGAAACGGCCTTGGAAGACCTCTTGCGCGGAGGTAGCGGAATCAAGCTGGAGGAAGTCAACGCTTCCGGACGCGTGGTCGGCAGGGAGGCCATCTGGCTGGAGGAAGTGACTGCGGGGCAGGACGTGACCCTGTCCCTTTCCTTGTCCCACCAGTATCAGATGGCCCAGGCCATCGGCGAGAGGACGGCTTGCGGAGTAGCCTTGGACACCCGAACCGGGGAAGTGTTGGCCGCCTACAGCCATCCTGTCTTCGATCCGAATCTCATGACCGTTCCGATCACCGCCGAACAATGGAATGTCCTGTCCAATGATCCCGACAAACCATTTTTCAACCGCATCGCGCAGGCTACGTATCCGCCCGCTTCCCTTTACAAACCGGTCACCTCGTTGGCCGGACTTCGCAACGGTGTTATCGGAATTTCCACAGTGCTCGAACCTTGTCTGGGTGGGTGGCAGTTCGGGAACCGTTATTTTCGATGCTGGAAGCGGAGTGGACACGGGCTGGTGGACCACACCGAGGCCATCGTGCAGTCGTGCGACACCTATTTTTATCAACTGGGACTCCGTCTGGATATCGATCAGTTGGCCGAAGCCGCCCGCTCATTGGGCCTTGGCAGGGTCTGCACCGATATTTTCGTGGATGAAGCGGCCGGCAACGTTCCGGACACCGCCTGGTATGACAAGAGGTTCGGCAAGGGAAAATGGACCCGCGGTGTTTTGCTCAACAACTCCATCGGACAGGGTGAGCTCCTGGTCACACCTATCCAGATGGCCATGCTCGTTGGTCGGCTCGCCACTTCCGGTCGGATGCCGGACCCGGTGTTTGTGACCGACCCTCCTCGCCTCCGCAAATCACCGGATCCACTGCCGTTCAGTGAGCGTGATTTGGCCTGGGTCCGGCGCGCGTTGGAACTGGTTGTGTCCGAGGGTACGGGTAAGGCGGCTGGGCTGGATAGTGTCTCGGTGGCCGGAAAGACCGGTACGGCCCAGAACCCGCACGGCGAGGATCACGCCTGGTTCATGTGTTTCGCTCCCGCCGATGATCCTCAGGTGGCCCTGGCCATCATCGTGGAAAACGCGGGCCACGGCAGCAGCGAAGCCGCCCCGGTGGCCGAAAAATGGCTGCAGGCCTATTTCGCGGCTGAGGATTCTCTTCCCGGCCTTCCTTCCCCGGTGTTGGTCAACGGCAGGATGGGACGATGAGGTTTATCTGGTTCCTTTTTCCGCCGGGCGATCGCTGGATTCTTCTCTCATGGGTCCTTCTTTGCCTGATCAGCCTGGCCGTCCTGTGGTCTGTGACCGAGCCTATCCAGGGGCCCTATGACGAACTGGACCCGGTCGTGGCCAAGGGGGTTTTCTACAGACAGGCCTTCTGGATGATGATCAGCTTCGGAGCCCTGCTCCTGGCCTCCCGGGTGCCTCTGCGTTACCTGGATAATGTGGCCATGCCCCTGTTCCTGTTCTCTTTGCTCCTGTTGGTTCTCATCCTGCTGATCGGTCCCCGCATTGGCGGGGCCAGGCGTTGGCTGGTGATCGGGCCGATCCACCTGCAGCCATCGGAACTTGCCAAGGTCACCTTCATCCTGGTTACGGCCAATATTCTGGGCCGGTCCGTGGAGGAAGGTAGGGGAATGATGGCGGCCATGGGCTCTTTCCTGGTCATGGCTGTGCCCATGGTCCTGGTGCTGCGGGAGCCTGATCTTGGCACGAGCCTCGTGTTTCTGGCCGTATGGGTAGGCATGGTCTTCTGGTACGGATTCCCCGGCATTTTGCTGTTGGGTGCCGGCAGCGCGGTTTTCAGCGCGGTGATCATGTTCTATTCCGAGTCCGTGGCCGAGGAAGCCTTGCCCTGGGGGCTCTATATCCTGCTGATCCTGGTTGTGCTGTATTTCATACGTCTGAGCATCCTTTCGAAGGTTGTGCTGCTGGCCATCAATGTGGGTTTCGGGATCGGCATCCCCTTTTTCTGGGAAAAACTCAAGGGTTACCAACAGGAGAGGATCCTGACCTTCTTTGATCCGAGCCGGGATGCCTTCGGCAGTGGCTACCAGGCGATCCAGTCCAAGGTGGCGATCGGGTCCGGTGGACTCTTTGGTACGCATTACCTGAAGGGAACTCAGAAGGGACTGGCGTTTTTACCTGAACGGCACACGGATTTCATCTTTTCGGTGGTGGGGGAGGAACTGGGGTTTTTCGGCGCCACTGCCTTGCTGGGGTTGTTCCTGGTCATTCTCTTGCGCGGTATCGACCATGCGGCCACTGCGCGCCGACCCTTTGGTCGTTTTGTTGCGGTTGGGGTGGTTACTTATTTCACTTTTCACGTGGTTGTCAACGTGGCCATCACCACCGGCCTTTTGCCGGTGACGGGTTTGCCGTTGCCCCTGATCAGTTACGGCGGTTCGAACCTGTTGGTCAGTTCGCTGCTGTTGGGTTTGCTGCTGAACGTCAGTTCGCGTACTTTCGAAAATTGACCCGATGGTGTGTTGCCGTTGGATTCTCCGGTAGGGTCCGGGAAGGAAATCTTCATGTATCCTGAAATATTCGGCGTGATCAAATCCTACGGGCTGATGATGGCCATCAGTTTCGCGCTGGGGTTCTGGTTGAGCGTGGTGCGGGGCAGAAAATATGATCTGTCCTCGGAGGTCATCCTCGACCTGGTGTTCGGAGTGTTCGTTTCGAGCCTCATCGGCGTCCGGTTGATGTTCGTGCTGACCCACCTGGGGGATTTTAACCCTTGGTACCGCGTCTTTTTTATCTGGGATGGGGGCCTCACCCTCTACGGTGGCATTGGGCTGGCCACGCTGACTGTGTGGTTCATGACCCGTCGGCGGAACATCCCTTTCCTGGTCATGGCGGATATCTTTTCCCCGGGAGTCATTCTCGGCATCGGGATCACGCGCATCGGTTGTTTTCTGGCGGGTTGTTGCTTCGGAAGCCCCACCGATTGCGCCTGCGGGATCACTTTTCCCGCGGACGCGCCCGCTTCCTTGCAATACGGACACGTTGCCGTCCTGCCTTCCCAGCTTTTCGCGTCCGCCGGTGGTTTCATTATTTTCGCCCTTCTCCTGCTGCTCGAACGGGTTTCAAACTATCGCGGCGCCACTTTCGGCCGGTTCCTTCTTCTGTATGGTATTTCCAGGTTCGCCGTCGATTTTTCCCGATATTATGAACCCGAGCAGATCATGATGCTGGGTTGGAACAACAACCAGTGGATAAGTGTGGGCATGATGCTGGGAGGATTGGCGATCATGGTGATTTTTGCCAGGCGGGCGCGGAACCGGGAGAGCGGCCGTGCTTGACGTTCTGGAACTCGGTGCGGAAGGCTGGTTGCGCAATGGTGAGTCTTGGCAACCCCTCCGTCGTTTTTATGGAGTTCTGGGTGACCCGGTTGGCCATTCCCTGTCTCCGACCATGCACAACGCCGCGCTAAGGGAACGGGAAATCGACGCCGAGTACCTTGCCATCCGCATGGAACCGGGAAAGTTGCGTCAGCTGAAAGAGGGAGAGGCATCCCGGATGTTGGCCGGCTTCAACGTCACCGCTCCGCTCAAGGAGGCTGTCGCTGCTCTGTGCGACGGTCGCACTGACCAGGCTCGGGACACCGGTGTGGTCAACACCGTTCGCGTCGAGGAAGGGAAGTGGCTGGGACACAATACCGACAGCGGGGGGATCCGCACAGTGCTGGCCGAGGCCTGGTCGGGCGATGGGCCGCCCGCGAAAGCAATCGTACTGGGGGCCGGAGGGTCGGCCCGGGCCGCGGTAGAGGCCATGGTGCAATGGGGAATACCCCACGTGGAAATCCGCAATCGTTCGGCATCCGGTCGCCAGAGGATCGGTCAATGGCTGACTGCTCGAGGATTGGCCGATTCGGTCAGGGTCGGTCCATTGAACGACATCGGGGATGCCGTCCCCGACTCGGCCACCATCTGGATCTGTTGCCTGGCCGCCGGGGTGGATGTCATGTCTTTCCTGCCCGTTGCCGCGGGTCAGGATGCTGCCCTTTTGTTGGATCTTCGTTACGGTGATCAGCTTCCATCCGGCAGCCCACCGCTCGGATTCACCTGTCTCGACGGTCTACCCGTTCTTTTGATGCAAGGCGGTCTGGCCTTTGCCTGGTGGTTCGGGCCGCCGGTGCCCTGGGCGGTAATGCGTGACGCCCTGTCGACGGGCTGATCCTCCCTGGTTCCTGTGGACCCTCCCTTGTCCTTCTCCCTTCTGGTGGTAAACATGAAGCGGTCTGTGTGGATCGTCGAATCCCTTCTCGAACTGGTCTACCCGGAAAGATGTTCCCTTTGCGGAGTGGAACATGTGGAAGATTCCTGGGTCCCGCGTGGTGATCGGATAACGGGGCTGCGATTCTGGGATGGGACCCATCTATGTCGGAGTTGTTTTTCAGGTCTCGCCTCCGGCTGTGTCACGGGCATGGCGGGAGCAGGAAATGGGTGTGGCCTTCCAGTGGCCGCTGCCTCGTCCACGAATCCTGATCTCGTAAAACTCGTGGGCCAGTTCAAGTACCATGGGGTTCGGGGGTTGGCCTGGCCCCTGGCGCGTATGCTGCGGAAACCCCTGGCCACCGCCCGTCACCGGTGGGGTCAGGTGGATGCTCTGGTCCCTGTGTCACTGCATTGTCGCCGCCGCCGTGTTCGCGGCTTCAACCAGGCCGAGATCCTTGCGCGACTCCTGGCAGAGGATTCGGAAACTCCAGTGATGACCGATGTATTGGTCAGGCATCGTAATACTGGCCAGCAGGCAAAAATCATATCATCAACGGAGCGCGGAAGGAATATGGCCGGCTCGTTCAAGGCCCGGCCACCCGTCACGTCAGGGGAAGGTCGCCCGGAGGGTGAAACCAGGATCGGACTGGTTGACGACCTGGTCACCAGCGGTTGGACGGTAATTGGGGCAGCTAACCGGTTGAGGGCCGCCGGCTGGGATGTCAGGTGGGTTTTGGCCCTGGGATTGGCGGCTGAAGCAAAAAACTCAGGTCGTCGTATTGACACTTGGGAGGACGGTTTCTAGTATAGCCAATGCCAAGACTCCGGGATGTTCCGATCCGGCCCCGTGGGGCCAAAACAGGTGGAATGAAATGCATAATAAATTGAATCTAGCCGATTTTGAACCCGCCGGTCTCAAGGTGCTGATGCGGGTTGATTTCAACGTTCCCCTGGACAACAACCGGGACATCACGGACGACACGAGGATTCGGGCCGCGTTGCCTTCGGTCCGGTATATCATTGACGGTGGTGGCAGCGTCATCCTCATGAGTCATTTGGGTCGTCCCAAGGGGAAGATTGATCCTTCCCTTTCCCTGCGCCCGGTGGCGGACCGCTTGGCCCAGCTCGTCGACGCACCGGTGAAATTCGCCCTCGATACTGTCGGACCCGATGCGGTGAAGCAGGCTCGCGAGTTGGCGCCGGGAGAAATTCTCCTGTTGGAAAATCTTCGTTTCAATCCTGGTGAAACAGGCAACGACCCGGGATTTTCCGCCGGTTTGGCCGAGCTCGGCGACACCTATGTCAACGATGCGTTCGGCACCGCGCACCGCGCCCATTCCTCCACCGTCGGCATCACCCGGAAATTCGAAGCCTGCCGGGCGGGTTTTTTGATGGAAAAGGAATTGGAATTTCTCGGTTCACTTGTCATCGATCCGGCGCGTCCTTATGTGGCTGTTCTGGGTGGGGCCAAGGTGGCCGGAAAGGTGGATGTCATTCTCAACCTTTTGGACAAGGTGGACACATTGCTGATCGGGGGGGGGATGATCTTTACCTTCCTGAAGGTCCACGGTCTTAATATCGGGAACAGTTTGTTGGACGAAGGCAGCCTTGAGGTGGCTCGGGAAATCCTGGATAAATCCCGGACCAGTTCAACACGCCTGGTGTTGCCCGAAGACTGTGTGGTGGCGAGTGCCTTCGACGACAAGGCCGAGAAAAAGGATTGCCTCGTGACGGACATTCCCGCGGAGTGGATGGGCCTTGATATCGGCCCCAAGACGGTGGCCATGTACCGGGAAATCCTTGTCCCGGCGCGTTCGATATTCTGGAATGGCCCGATGGGGGTTTTCGAATTGCCGTCCTTCGCCCACGGCACCCGAGCGGTGGCCGAGGCCATCGCCGAAGCCACTGATGCCGGGGGACGCAGCATCGTCGGAGGAGGGGACAGCGTGGCGGCCCTCAATCAAATGGACCTTTCCGGACGGATCAGTCACGTCTCGACCGGTGGGGGCGCTTCCCTGGAATTCATGGCTGGGCGCGAGTTGCCCGGGATCACCGCTTTGACGGACGCCTGATGTTAACCGGGGAATTGCAATAACTTCCCGGGTTTTGGGCCAGTCGGTTTGACAACCTGAAAGGCGGGTGTTAATTTTCCCGTCCCTTGCCGGTCCGGCCTGCGCCGGACCGTCGGCACTTGTGTGACCTACGACAGCCCCGGGAGCGAATGGGCATGCTGTATACTTTGTTGATTGTCATTCACATCTTGATCTGCATTACTCTGGCTCTGGTGGTCCTGCTTCAGTCCAGTAAGGGCGGTGGTCTGGCTGGCGCGTTCGGCGGCGCGGGTGGCGCTCCCCAGCAGCTGCTCGGGTCCCGAGGTATGACTTCCCTCCTGCACAAGATGACCATCTATTTGGCTGTCGCGTTTTTCATCTCCAGCTTCCTGCTGTTCATGGTCGACACCAGTGGCTCTTCCCGGAGTGGCGGCAGCAACGTCGTGGGCGACGCCGCCCGCGAGGGTGACATCAACGTGCCCATCCAGGAAGATCCCCTGCAGGATCCCATCCAGGTTCCCGCGCAGACTCCCGCTGAAACACCTGCTGGTCAGAGCAGTGGACAGACCGGTGACGATGCCACCGATGAAGACGGGGGCAACTAAAATTCTGATATGCTCAGAGTGTGCCCGGGTGGTGGAATTGGTAGACACGCTATCTTGAGGGGGTAGTGGCCACAAACCGTGCGGGTTCGAATCCCGCCCCGGGCACCACACATTGGGAAACTGTCTGCGGACAGTTTCCTTTTTTTATGTTGACACATTTTTAACTGAGTAGAAATAATGGCTCTACTTCAGCTGGCAGCCTGACGCCAGTCGGAGATGATAACAACATCCGAGACAGGAGGTCTTGCTCGGATCCCACTGGGTGCGGGGTCCGGGTGGACGCAGGAACTCTCAACAAGTGAGGTCCGGTATGGAGGAGAGGGAAGCCTTGATGGCCGCTGGCGCGACCAAAAAGAAGGCCAAGAAGAAGAAGGCTGCCAAGAAAAAGGTCACCAAGAAAAAGGCGACCAAGAAGAAGGCGACCAAGAAGAAGGCCACCAAGAAAAAGGTGACCAAGAAAAAGGCCGCCAAGAAAAAGGTGACCAAGAAGAAGGCCACCAAGAAGAAGGCCGCCAAGAAAAAGGTGACCAAGAAGAAGGCCACCAAGAAGAAGGCGACCAAGAAGAAGGCCACCAAGAAGAAGGCGACCAAGAAGAAGGCCACCAAGAAGAAGGCGACCAAGAAGAAGGCCGCCAAGAAAAAGGTGACCAAGAAGAAGGCCACCAAGAAAAAGGCGACCAAGAAGAAGGCTGCCAAGAAAAAGGTGACCAAGAAAAAGGCCACCAAGAAGAAGGTAGCCAGGAAAAAGAGGAAGTAAGTGGCTGAATGAACGTTTCAGGCCCTGCAAGGGGACTGGAATCGAAAACCGCCGGGGTTTGCCCCGGCGGTTTTTTCATGCATCCAGGTCCGGATGCCATCTGCCCTGTCGGTGTGTTACGGGATCAGTTGTTCTTCTCCGCCATGTGGGAAGCCCGGACTTCAGGGGGAACCACATCCAGATAAACGGTCAACCCCAGGCTGAAGGTCACGAAGTTGACCATGTTGGAATATCCAAGTTCTTCAACATCATAGGCGAAGTTGGTCAGGTCGACCTGGCCGGCGATCTGGAAATTGTCGAAAAGTTCGAAGTTCAATCCGAAGTTGCCTTCGAGATAAAGTCCGGTGACATCCGACAGTTCGCTGTAACGGTTGATGATTCCCCCCAATCCGAAGCCCAGTCGGGGAACGATTCCGAAAAAGGTGGCTGGGGTGGCGTCGTACATGAGGGCCAGTCCGCCCTTGAACATCTTGTAGCCGTCGTCCTTGTCGACCTCGATCCGTTCGGATTTGTCGGGGAAATTTTCCGGGTCCGACGTGAAGCGCATGGTTGTGACCGCCTGACCCGTGGCGTAGGTGCCCAGGAGGTCCATATGGAAGTCGTCGGAAATGTAGATGCCGATCCGGGCGCCGTAGGCCGGGCCTTCCTTAATCTCCTTGTGCGCGCCGGTGTAGTGAACGGGATCCTGGGATACGAGGAGGACTTCACCATCGTAACCCATGATGTCTCCGGCACCGCTGGCTAAGATCGTGCGGTCGGGAAGATCCATATTCTCAAGATACTTGGCACCGGAAAATTGGCCGCCGAATACGGTGATGGCGTAACCCTTGACGGTGTAGTCGTCGTAGATCAGGGGTTCTTCCGGGATGGGGGCCGGGTCCTCCAGGGGGGGGGCCTCGGCGGGGGTGGAGTTCTCCTGGTCGGTCTGTTCGGCGGGGGCCGGAACAACAGGATCATCCGTTTCTTCCTGGGCCATCAGGGCAGGTCCGGAAAGGAGCAGGCCCATAGCAATCAGCAAGGACACCAAAGTTCTGAACTTCATCTAGTCACCTCAACCAGGCGCTGGCAACGGAGATTGGTGCATAGACCGCCTGACAACTGGCTTTTTCGTGGGGCGCATTGGGATTGGGACGGCCGGAAGTTCCGGTTCCGTAACCCGAATAACGGTAGTGTACCGGCCTGTTTGTGTCCAGAACTTTCCCCTTCTCCTATTCCGGTCCGGCCATGTTGACAGCGACTTGTCATACTATTACCATTGCCGTTCGTCAAAAAATCCCGTCCTTGGATTATGGTACCCGGTCATGGGTGCCTGAATCGCGGTTTCGGCCGCGGTTAACCAACATTTGATCCCCTCGACTTCGGAGGATGTCCGTTGAAGACCTTTCCCATGGAAAAAATCCGCAATGTGGCCCTTGTCGGCCCTCACGGCGTAGGAAAAACCAGCCTAGCCGACTCCATGCTTCATGTTTCCAAGAAAGTTGGTCGTAAGGGCAACGTGGGTGACGGAAGTTCCCATTTCGATTATTTCGAAGAGGAAATCGAAAGGAAGCAGACCGTTACCGCGAGCCTTGCCTGGACGGAATTCGAGGGTAACAAGATCAACATCATCGACACCCCGGGCGTGGATGATTTCCGGGGCGATGTGCATGCCGCATTGCGGGTGGTCGAGGGTCTCATGTTTGTGGTCAAGGCCGATGGCGGCTTTGAGGTCGCATCGGAGAACCTTTGGAACCTGATCCGCTCCACCGAACTGCCAACCTTCATCGTGGTCAACCGGATGCACAAGGAGCAAGCGGACTGGCGCTCGGTAATGAATGGTTTGAAGGATCGCGTGGCGGGCGTTGCCCCCCTGCAGTTGCCCATCGGCAACGGGGACAGCTTCGAGGGCGTGATAGACCTGATCACCTTGAAGGCCTACAAGTCGACCGGTGAGGAATCCATCGCCATCGATATTCCCGCCGACATGAACGATGCCGTTGAGGAAGCGCGTGAAATGCTGATGGACGCGGCCGCCAGCGCGGACGACGATTTGACCGAGAAGTTCCTGGAGGAGATGACACTGAGTGAAGAGGATGTCATCCTGGGTCTGAAGAAAGGAACCCTGGAGGGTACTGTCTTCCCCGTCTTCTTCACCGATGCCGAGAAGGAAGTCGGCGTGCGATCCCTTCTGCGTTCGGCCAATAACCTGCTGCCGAGCAGCTTTTCCCGAACCCGCAGCGAGATGAAAGGCGTGCGGGCAGGGTTGGAAGAGGAAGCCTCGTTCACGCCCGGGCCCGACGGGCCTGTGGTCGCTTTGGCTTTCAAGCGGCAATATGAAGCTCAGGGAGGCGATGTCACCTGGCTGCGCCTTTTCAGCGGCAGCCTCAAATCCGGTGACAACCTTTCCTGCAGCGACGGCCGCACCAGCGAGCGCATGGGGCAGTTGAGCGTGACGGTGGGCAAGGCCAAGGAAAAAATCGACGTGGCGAGCCCCGGGGACATCGTGTTGGCCGCGAAACTGAAAAACACCCAGACGGGGGATACCCTGACCTCGGGTGTGGATTTCGCCTTTGTCCCGATCACATACCCGGTGCCTACCAGCGCCGACGCCATCAGCCCGGGCACCAGCGGAGACGAAGACAAGATGGCCGCCGGGCTCAACAAGATCCACGAAGAGGATCCGACATTTTCCCTGATCCATCAACCCCATCTGGCCCAGACGCTGCTGGCCACCCAGGGTGAGACACACACCAACTTCATTCTCGATAAACTCAAGAGACAAACCGGTGTCACCGTGGAACGCCGACGCCCCCGTATCAATTTCAAGGAAACCATCCGCGGCACGGCCGAAAAGCAGGGTCGGCACAAGAAGCAGAGTGGTGGCCGGGGCCAGTTCGGAGATGTCTTCATCCGCATGGAACCCCTGGAGAGGGGGACGGGTTTCGAATTCGCCAATGAGATCGTCGGCGGGGTCGTTCCCGGCAAGTTCATTCCTGCGGTGGAGAAGGGCTGCCGTGAGACCCTTCTGGAGGGGCTGATTGCCGGTTACGAAATGGTCGACGTTCGTTGCGCCCTCTATTTCGGTTCCTTTCACAATGTGGACTCGAGCGAAGCCGCGTTCAAGATGGCCGCGCGCAAGGCACTCAAGGCCGCCAGCGTGGAAGAGGCGGGTAAATTGCGACCGGTCATTCTCGAACCGATCATGCAGGTCAGGATCGTCGTTCCCCAGACCTACATGGGTGACGTGATGGGCGACGTGTCCACGCGGCGAGGCGCCCTGCAGGGTACGGACGCGGACGGTCCGTACCAGATCATCATCGCCAATATCCCCGAGGATGAACTCTACCAGTACGCCACATCCCTCCGTTCCTTCACCCAGGGCACGGGTATCTTCACCATGGAATTCTCCCACTATGCCGAGGTTCCCGGTGACGTGCAGAAGCGGCTGATTGCCGATCACCAGAAAACCGAGACCGCTGAAGAATAGGGGGCGATCATGTCAGGACATTCCAAATGGGCGAATATCAAGCACCGCAAGGGTGCCCAGGACGCCCGGCGTGCCAAGGTGTTCACCCGCTTGATCCGGGAAATTACCGTCGCTTCCCGGCAAGGGGGGGGAGACCCGGAGGCCAACCCGCGGTTGCGGGCCGCTGTCACTACCGCCCGCGGTTCCAACATGCCCAACGATACCATCACCAAGGCCATCAAGCGTGGCACCGGTGAGCTGGGCGATCTGATCATCGAAGAGGTCAATTACGAAGGGTACGGACCCGGCGGGGTGGCCATCCTGGTGGAATGCCAGACCGACAACAAAAACCGGACGACCGCGGAAGTTCGTCATGTCTTCACCAAGTTCAACGGCAATCTCGGCGCCAACGGATGCGTGTCATACCTCTTCGAACGCAAAGGTATGATCGTACTCGACGGTGAGCGTTGCGATCTGGAGGCCGCCATGGACGTGGCCATCGAAGCGGGTGCCGAAGACGTTGAGGAGGAAGGCGAAATCATTTCGGTGACCACCGCCATGGAGGATCTTCATACCGTGAGTGCCGTCCTCGGCGAAGCCGGCCTGCCGGTGACGTCCGCGGAGCTGGCGCAGATGCCCAGTATGACCGTCAATGTCGCCAAGTCCGATGCCCTGACATTGATGAAACTCATCACCAACATGGATGATCTCGATGACGTGTCCCAGGTTTCGGCGAACTTCGACATCGACGACGAGGTGATGGCGGAGATAGAGGACAAACTTTGACTTCGGGAGGCCGCCGGTGATCATACTCGGCGTTGACCCCGGTTCCCACGCGACCGGTTTCGGTGTGATTTCCACCGGGTCGGTCGTTCGTATGTTGGGCGGAGGGGTGATCAGGGCCGGCAAGAACGCGCCGTTGTCCGATCGTTTGCTGACCATCCATACTGAACTGGCGGCGGTGATCGATAAGTACAGTCCCATGACCATGGCGGTCGAAGACCTTTTCAACGCCAAGAACGCCCGGAGTTCCCTGATTCTGGGCCATGCCCGGGGCGTGATCCTGTTGGCGGGGTCCACGGCAGGGCTGCCGGTGTCCGAATACGCGCCCCGCGAAGTGAAAAAGGCCCTGACCGGAAACGGGGCCGCCACCAAGGAGCAGGTTCGCTTCATGGTGATGCGGTTGTTGGCCCTGAAGGAATCCCCCCCGTTGGATATGAGCGACGCACTGGCTGTGGCTCTGACCCACGCTGGCCGCTCGCAATTCTCCGGGCTGGCTTGATCCCGACTTCTGGCGGATAATGACCGAGCGGATGATGAACCTCCTTCGGTTGGGAGAATTTAGCGATGATCGCGTTTCTGGAAGGCACACTGATTTCGGGAGGTACCGAGGCAACCGTATCGGTGGGCGGGGGTGTGGGCCTGGACGTCATACTATCCGCCCTTTCCGCCGAGCGTTTGCCGGCGGCCGGACAGCCCGTGCATTTGTGGACCCATCTGGCGGTACGTGAGGACAACTGGTCCCTCTACGGATTCGTTGAGGCCGAGGAGAGGGCCATGTTCCGCCTGCTGATATCGGTGTCCGGCGTGGGACCCAAGGTGGCCATGGGCATGCTTTCGCGTGTTTCGGGCAACCAGATCGCCGCCTACCTCCGTACAGGTGACGAAAAGGCCCTGACAGGGTTGCCGGGGATCGGCAAGAAGAGCGCGGCCCGCCTTGTGGTCGAGTTGGGGCAAAGGGTTCCCGATGCCGGCAGCCTGGACGATGGGGGTGGCGTCGTCGGTAGTCCGATGGAAGGTATGGGCCGGGCACTGGCGGTCCTTGGAGCCATGGGATTAGCGCCGGCGCAAGCTGAGCAGGCTCTCCTGCGGGCCAGGCAGACCGATGGTGAAATCGACCAGGACCTCGAAAAGTGGGTCAAGGCGGCATTGCAGAATCTCTAGTAGAATCTCTAGCAGAATCCCTGACAGACTGCTGAAAGGCATGGCGTGGAAGAACAGCGGTGGACAGATCCCGGCGAACAGAAAAGTGATGGGGACCTGGATCTCAGCCTGAGACCGCGGACCCTGGCGGATTTCGTCGGACAGGATAAGATCAAAGAGAACCTGCGGGTTTTCATCCAGGCCGCTCGCCAGAGGGGTGAGGTCCTTGATCACGTCCTGCTTCACGGACCTCCCGGTCTGGGCAAGACCACCCTGGCCCAGATTCTCGCCGTCGAAATGGGTCTTGAAATCCGACTGACCAGCGGACCGGCCTTCACCAACAGCGCCGAATTGATTGCCCTGCTGAGTGAACAGACGGACCGTCGGGCAATCTTTATCGACGAGATCCACCGCCTGGGCCGTGTCATCGAGGAACACCTCTACCCGGCCATGGAGGATTGGCGAGTCGAACTGATCATCGACAAGGGGCCCAACGCCAGGCACTTCAACCTCCAGTTGGAACCTTTCACGATGATCGGTGCAACCACTCGCGCCGGGTTGATCACGCCGGCCCTGCGGAGCCGGTTCGGCATCGTGGCCCACCTCGATTTTTATCCACCCGAGGAATTGGCGATCATCGTGACCCGAAGCGCGGGTATCCTGGGCATAGGTATTACCGAAGGCGGCGCCCTGGAAATCGCGCGGCGCAGCCGGGGCACGCCGCGGGCGGCCAACCGTCTGTTGCGCCGCGTGCGCGATTACGCCCAGGTCGACGGGCACGAACTCATCGACCAGGCGAATGCCGATTCGGGTCTGACCCGTCTGGGGGTAGATGTCCTGGGTCTCGAACCCCTGGACCGGCGGTATCTCCAGTTGATCATCACCCATTTCAACGGTGGTCCGGTGGGTATCCAGAACATGTCCGTCAGTCTGGGTGAAGAGTCCGACACGCTCGAGGATGTCGTGGAGCCGTTCCTGATCCAGTCCGGTCTGTTGATGCGCACGCCCCGCGGGCGTGAGGCGACGGTCCATGCCTGGACGCATCTGGGTCTTGAACCGCCTTCCGGCCCCGGGCCCGGACCGGGCGAACTTCTCTGATCCGGCGCGCGGATATGTCAGATCCATCACCAGCCGAATCCTACGACTACGATCTTCCCGCGGAACTGATCGCCCAGGACCCACCGGACCGACGGGGGGACTCACGTCTCCTGTTGGTGGAACCCGGCGACCGGGTGGTGGGCGAGAGGGTTTTCCGTCAGTTGCCGGAAGTCCTCAGGGCCGGCGACCTGTTGGTCCTCAATGAAAGCCGGGTCCTGCCGGCGCGCCTGTTGACGGTGCGTGAAGATACGGGCGGCCGGGTGGAAATTCTTCTGGTCCGACCGGTGGCGGCGGACAACACATGGCTGGCACTGGCTCGTCCGGGCCGACGCTTAAGGACAGGCACGCGGTTGTTGCTCGGTGCGGGTTCCGCTCATGACGCACCGGTGTTGGAAATTTCCGAACGCCTGGACCAGGGCCAGGTTCTGGTAACCGCCCGGCGTGATCCGGGGCTCCTTGCCGAACAGTGGGGAGTGATGCCCCTGCCTCCCTATATCAAACGGGGTCATGAGGACCTGGTTTCCGAACGGGGCAGGCGGGACCGGGACCGCTACCAGACGGTTTTCGCGGTTCCCGACGACAAGGGGGCCGGTTCGGTGGCGGCCCCGACCGCGGGGCTTCATTTTTCGGATGCGATCCTGGGCGAGCTTGCCAACGCCGGCATTGAGACGGCTCGGGTTTCCCTGCATGTGGGCCCGGGCACATTTCGCGAACCCACCGTCGAGCAGTTTGCCGCGCGTCGTCTGCACCGGGAGTATTTCCATCTGCCTGCGGACACGGCCTCGCGCATCGCCGAGACGCGCCGCGGCGGGGGGCGGGTCATCGCGGTGGGCACCACTTCCCTGCGTGTTCTCGAAACGGTGTCACGCCTGGGGCTGTCGGAAGACGGCCCGGATCACCTGAATTTCCGGTCCGGGGCCGGTGAAAGCCTACGGGAATTCACGGGTGAGGCGATGCGTCGAGATGGTCACTGGGAAGTCGTTGGCCAGACACGGTTGTTCCTTCGTCCACCCGACAAAGTCTCCTCCGTAGATGGTCTGCTGACCAATTTTCATCTGCCGGGATCTTCCCTGCTGATGCTCGTGGCCGCCCTGGCCGGTGAAAAAACATGGCAGTTGGTCTATGCTCACGCGGTTGCCGAGCGGATGCGGTTCTACAGTTATGGTGATTGCATGCTCATCCTGCCCGGAGTGTCGGGCTGTTCCGGGTGAAAGGATCCTGAAACGTGACCAGTAACAGACAGGAACATTCCCTCGCCACCCCCTTTGGTTTTTCCATTGGGAAGAACGATTCCGGCAGCGAAGCCCGCACCGGAAAGCTGACCACCGGCCACGGCGTCATCGAGACCCCGGTCTTCATGCCCGTGGGAACGGTCGGCTCGGTCAAGGCCGTCACCTTCGAACAGGTCTGGGCCACCGGCGCCCGGCTCATCCTGGGCAACACCTATCACCTGTACCTGCGTCCCGGCCACGAACTGATCGGTCGCCAGGGAGGACTGCACAGGTTCCAGGGTTGGGACGGGGCCCTTCTGACCGACAGCGCGGGGTTCCAGGTCTTTTCGCTCAACGAACTCAACAGGATCACCGAGGACGGTGTCGAATTCCGTTCCCACCTCAATGGCAGCAAACATTTTTTCAGTCCGGAACTCAGCATGGAAGTGCAGTTGGCTCTCGGTGCGGATATCGTCATGGCCTTCGACCAGTGCGCCGCCTACGGCGCGGACCCGAAGGAAGTGGCCGCCGCCGTGGACCGCACCACCCGATGGCTGAAGCGGTGCCGCGACGTCTTTGGCGGTCGTGACTTCCGGGACGGCTGGGAGAGGGTCCTGTTCGGCATCATGCAGGGCGGGGTGGACGAAACCCTGCGCCGCCGTTCGGCTGCCGAGATCCTCGAGTTGGATCTGCCGGGTTATGCCATCGGCGGCTTGTCGGTCGGTGAACCGACGGCCGCCATGCGAGAGATGACGGAACTCGCGGCGGGGTTGTTGCCCGCGGACCGTCCCCGCTACCTGATGGGAGTCGGTTTCCCGGACGACATCCTGGCCAGCGTCCAGGCGGGTGTCGACATGTTCGATTGCGTGCTGCCTACCAGGATGGCGCGCACCGGAACCGTTCTGACCAGGGATGGCCGTCTCGTCATCAAGAACCACGAATTCGCCGAAGACAGCCGGCCCATCGACGAAGAGTGCGGTTGCCCGGTCTGCGCAAGGCACAGTCGCGCCTACATCCGGCACCTGTTCCAGGCCAAGGAGATCCTTGCCAGCACGTTGGCGACCATTCACAACCTCCATTTCTACCAGGAATTGATGTCCGGCATTCGCGAGACCATCCGCCAGGAACGCTTTGGCGCATTCGCCGCGGAGATGTCCGGCCGCTGGCTGGACGGCGAAGCGGCCCGCCTGGACGAGGTCAAACGCCGCCGGTAGCTTCCCGGCTTCCCGTTGGAAAGTTGACCGGGCCGGACCCGGGACCCATTTTGGTGTGGCGAGTTTCGACCATCCCGGACCATCTTATAGCGGGTTCGGACCATCCCTACCTGAAGAACGAGGAGATGTTCATGCCATTCGTGAACCTGCTGGCCATGGGGTCCCCCAATGGCGGCGAAGGCGGAGCCAGTTCCATGCTGAGCTTTTTGCCTCTTGTCCTGATTTTTATCGTGTTCTGGTTCATGATCATCCGTCCGCAGAAGAAGCAGCAGGATAAGCGCAAAACCATGATCGGAGCTCTCAAAAGAGGCGACCAGATCATCACCAGCGGCGGATTGTTCGCCATCGTCAAGGACGTCAAGGGGGATCGCGTGGTCGCGACCATCGCGGACGGAGTCAAGGTGGAGATCAGCAAGGGATCCATCAACGGCGTGGTGGAAGTAGGCGAATAGCGCCATGGGTGCCCGGGTGGCCCGGATTCGACGGTACGGCAACAGGTGTTTGCGCCGCAGGGCCAGGTCCGTGGATGCGGCTGACCGGCGGACACGTGAACTGTTGGATACGCTTTGGGCCACTCTTCTCGCCGATGGCGGTGTCGGTCTGGCCGCCCCGCAGATCAACCGGGACTGCCGGGTGGTGGTCGTCATGGACCCGGAGAGGCCTTTGGGAGAGCAACGGCTCGATCTTGTGAATCCGGTCATCCTCGAAACCTTCGGTCCGAGCGTTGCCTTTGAGGAAGGTTGTCTCTCTTTCCCGGGGCTGTATAGGACGGTGTGGCGCCCCCAGGGCGCTGTTGTCGAGTTCGACGGGCCGCAGGGAAAGCAGACCTTGCGGGATGATGGACTTAAGGCGCGGATCGTCCTGCACGAGATCGATCACCTGGACGGGATCCTGTTCATCGATCGACTTCCGTTCTGGACGAGACTTCTGCTGTCGCCGAGGCTGATTCCGTTTCTGATGTCCGAGTACTGGCGGAAAATTTCCGGGAAGGGGAGGAGCGGCTGATGAAGGTCGTTTTCATGGGGTCACCGGATTTCGCGGTGCCGAGTCTCGAAGCCCTGATCGAAGCCCGCTTCGAAGTGCAGTTGGTGGTTACTCAGCCCGACCGGCGAGCCGGACGTGGGCGGAAGATGCTTCCCACCGCGGTCAAGGCCACCGCCGGCGAACACAACCTTTCAGTCATCGATTTCGGGAAGGGCCAGGGCAAGGCGGTCGCGGCCCAGGTCATGGCCCTCGAACCCGATGTCGTGGTGGTGGCCGCCTTCGGCCATATCCTTCGTAAACCCCTCCTTACTGCCCCGCCCTTCGGCTGCATCAATGTCCACGCCAGCCTTTTGCCGCGCTGGCGGGGTGTGTCTCCCGTCCAGTATTCCATTCTTCACGGCGATTCCTGGACCGGGGTGACCATCATGCAGATGGATGCCGGGGTGGACACCGGCCCGATCCTGGCCCAGCGCTCGGTGGCCATCGGCCCGGAGGACACCGGGGGAGAACTGCTGGATCGGTTGGCGGGTCAGGGGGCGGATCTTTTGATCCACACCCTGCGGAGACTGCAGAACGGACATGTCGAGCCCGCACTCCAGAGTGATGAGGGCGCCGTCTACGCACCGAAGCTGACCCGGGCTCTTTCAGCCGTGCGTTGGGATCGGGATGTCGTCATCGTTCACAATCAGATCCGTTCCCTGATTCCCTGGCCGGGAACCACTACCTACCTGGGAGAACAGACCCTCAAGATCACTGAAGCCCGTCCCATGTCCTACAACAGTTCGGGAAAGGAACCCGGCACCGTGCTGGACGTTGTCGAGGAGGGTGTGGTCGTTGCCTGCGGTGAAGGATCCCTGTTGTTGACAGGCATGCAGTGCCCGGGTCGCAAGGCCATGCGGGTGGATGAGTTTCTGCGCGGTTTCAAGATTTCCGCCGGGGACGTGTTGCGCTCATGAAGGCTGATCCGGTTCGCCGGCGGGCCCATGAGATCCTGATCGCGGTGGACGAGGGGCATCCGCTGGATCCGGTGCTCGCCAGGGGTCTGGATAGGACTTCCGACCCCAGGGACCGCGCCTTCCTGGCCGAGTTGGTGCGGGGGACCCTGCAGTGGCGGGGTCGGTACGATCATCTCATCAAACATTTCTCGAGCAGGAAACCCCCTGCCGATTCACCCACCCTGTCCCTGTTGCGCATGTCCCTGCACCAGATTCTGGGTCAGGGTTCGGTTCCCGCCTACGCGGCCATCCACCAGGCGGGAGAGCTTTGCCGGCGCAGGCCGGGGGCGCGCAAACTACCGTTCGTCAATGGGCTGTTGCAGAACGTGCGGCGCAAGGTGTTGGGTGATGATGAACAAGGCCGACTTGACCCGGACGAAATCGAAAGAAGGCTGCTTCCGTTTTTCGAGATGGCCGACGGCGACCAGGCCGCCCGGTTGGCCGCATGGCAGTCCCACCCGGAGTGGCTGGTCCGCAAGTGGATCGCCCATTTCGGGTATCAGAAAACCGATGCGATCTGTTCCTGGAACAATCAGCCCGTGCCTCTTGTATTCCATGTCCTGTACCCTGCCGATCCGGTAGAGGCCGCGCGCCTTCTTGCCGAGGCGGGCTGTCCGGTCACCTCGGATGGGCCTCGACATAAGACTTTGGTTGCCACGCATCGTATCGGTCGTTTGCAATTGGATGGGATTCTGGCTCGTTTTCCCTGGCTGATTGTCCAGGATCCAACGGTCCAGAGGGCCACGGCATGGTTGGCCGCCGATCTCGCGGATCACGTCAGGGTGAGAGAACAACCGGTGTTGGACATGTGCGCTGCGCCGGGTGGGAAGACGGCGTTCCTCGCCTCCCGGTGGCCCGGACAGGGCAGGATCGTGGCCATGGATCACCACCCCGACCGTCTCGCCTTGCTGGTCTCCACAATTAAAAGGATTGAGGCCGACCGGGTGGACGTGGTATTAGCGAATGGCAAACAGGCTCCATTCGGTCCCGAGACTTTTGGCGCGGTGCTCCTTGATGGTCCCTGCAGCGGAACCGGAGTGCTGCGGCACCATCCGGAGGGGCGCTGGATGCTGAATAGTGATGTTCCGGGCAGAAATGGCCCCACGCTTCTGGAGCTGGCCGAAAACGCGGCCGGGTTGCTGGAGCCTGGCGGCCTCTTGATGTACGCCACGTGCTCCCTGGAGCCTGAGGAAAACGAAGTGGTCGTAGACCGCCTGCTCGCCGAAAGATCCGATCTGGAGCCGGCCCCGTCGGCGGTCGACGGTCAATGGCGGCGGCTCTGGTTGCCGGGCGAATCTCCGGGAGACGGATTTTTCGCCGCCCGGATGCGAAAGAAGGGATGAGCCCGTGAAGTTGTGGAAACTCCTGCTGCTGTTGACGTCCCTGGTCGTGACCGGGGGAGTTCTGCTGTTGCTGGTGAACTTCCTGGTGATGCCCTCGCTGGTTCACGGCAACAAGGTCGTGACCATGACCGATATCCGCGGCATGAGTGTTACCGGCGCCGAGGTCCAGTTGCGGAGTCTTGGCCTGAAGGTTGAGGTTTCCCGTCAGAATTCCCATCCTTCCATCCCCGAAGGGATGATCCTGGACCAGATTCCCGCGCCCGAATCGCAGATCCGCGGCGGCCGCACCGTTCATGTGGTGACGAGCAGCGGGCCGCCGACAGGTTCATTGCCCGTATTGGCGGGCTTGAGCTTGCGCCAGGCCGAAATCACTCTGCAACGCGAAAATTTCCGACTGGGCAGGGTGTTGAAGATCAGACGGCATGGGGTCACCCAACCGGTCGTCGCGTATCAGAACCCTATGGCGGGAACGGATCTTTACAAGGGCGCCGTTGTGCACCTGGTCGTTGCCGAACCGGCGGCAGCCGAGCTTCTCAGGATGCCCGACCTGCGGGGCATGCCCCTTTACCAGGCCCGACAGGCCATATCCGAGGCCGGGTTCATTCTGGCGCCGGTCACTTATGAACGGACCTCCCGTTCGGCACCCAATCTCGTCCTGTCACAGCATCCCCCCGCCGGTGAACGGATCACCAAAGGAGAGCGCCTTGAATTGGTTGCCTCGTCCCGTTGACGGCAGGGCGCACGTGGCGCCGTCATTGTTGTCCGCGGATTTCGCGGATCTGAAATCCGATGTCGAGGACATGACCACCGCCGGGGCGGATTTGCTCCACCTGGACGTCATGGACGGACATTTCGTGCCCAACATCACCTTCGGTCCTTTCATTTGTCAGGCCATCCGTCGGATCAGCAAGCTGCCGCTGGATGCCCATCTGATGATCACGCATCCCGGACAATACGTCGAATCCTTCGCCAAGGCCGGCGTCGACGCGCTTACCATTCACGTCGAAGCGGATGGCGACATGGGGGAGACACTGGACGCGATCGGGGCCCTGGGAATCAAGCGCGGGATCTCACTCAAACCAGGCACGCCCCTCGAGGATATCCTGCCCTGGTTCGACCGTTTGGATCTGGTCCTGGTCATGAGTGTGGAGCCGGGTTTCGGGGGACAGAAGTTTGATCCGACCGCCGTGGAAAAAATCGCGGAACTGGATCGCCGGAGGCAAAGCGAGGGCCGAGGATTCCTGGTATCGGTCGACGGGGGCATCAACGAGCAGACGGGCGCTCTCTGCCGTGAAGCTGGAGCGGATATTCTGGTATCGGGATCCTGGCTTTTCGGAGCCGAGGACAGAGTTTCGAGGATAACCCTTTTGCGGGGCTGAAACTGACTGTTTGGCCATATCCTTGTCGTTGTGCCTCTTACTTGCGAAATACCCCTCAAAATGTTAGATTTCCCCTCTTGCGGAAAAACAGGGCCCGTACCGAACTTGTTGCGGCTCAGGCTTGGTGTTTCGTAACTTGTTGTTACCCAGCAGGCTGCGCCTGTGAATTGATGTGGTGGATTGACCATTCCCGCCAGTCGGTTCGGTGCGCCTGAGTGTGTTTTGTCAGGCTGGATGCCCGGCCCGGAGCTGATTTTGTTTCAGGAACTGACCAGACGGCTTGACCGGACCATGAAAAAACTGGCCGGCCAGGACCGTCTGACCGAAGAAAACATCACCGAAGCCCTGCGCGAGGTCCGATTGGCCCTCCTTGAGGCGGACGTGAACTTCGCGGTGGCCAAGAAGCTTGTCGCGGCCATCCGTGAGAAAGCCACCGGTCAGGATGTGATCGGTAGCCTGACCCCGGCCCAACAGGTGGTCAAGATCGTCAACGAGGAGTTGACGGCGCTTTTGGGTGGTCAGGCCGCGGAGTTGAATCTGGATCCCGCCAACGCCAGGGCCAAGGGCATCAGCACGGTGATGGTCATGGGATTGCAGGGATCGGGCAAGACGACCTTCTGTGGAAAGCTGGCTCTCCGGCTCAAGAAAGAAGGTCGGAAGCCCATGCTGGTGGCCGCGGATATCTACCGTCCGGCGGCCATCGAACAGCTGCAGGTGATCGCCGACAGCATCGACGTTCCGGTGCACAGCGATCGCGAACGCAAGAACGCGGCGCAGATCGTCAAGCTTGGCATGCGGCGCGCCAAGGACAACAAGTGCGATTGCCTGATCGTCGATACGGCGGGCCGCCTGCACATCGACGACACGCTGATGAACG
Organism: Candidatus Krumholzibacteriia bacterium; assembly: GCA_023270185.1. Lineage (GTDB taxonomy): Bacteria > Krumholzibacteriota > Krumholzibacteriia > LZORAL124-64-63 > LZORAL124-64-63 > JAGLCY01. Next base: position 36,074 of record JAGLCY010000029.1, read on the forward strand.
AACTCGAGTCCATCGTCAAGATGGTGCCGATGGACGAGAAGCTTCTGGTGCTGGACGCGATGACCGGCCAGGAGGCCGTGAACATCGCCGAGACCTTCGCGGACCGCCTTGATTTCGACGGGGCGATCCTGACCAAGATGGACGGTGATGCCCGGGGTGGAGCGGCCCTGAGCGTGTTGGAGGTCACCGGCAAGCCCGTCAAGATGGTGGGCATGGGAGAGAAACTGGAGGACCTCGAGGTCTTCCATCCCGACCGCATGGCCGGTCGGATCCTGGGGATGGGGGACATGCTGACCCTCATCGAACAGGCCGAAGAGAAAATGGATCTGGACGAGGCCGAGCATTTGGCCGGCCGCTTCGCACAGGGTGAGTTCTCCCTGGAGGATTTCCAGGCCCAGATCAAACAGATGAAAAAATTGGGTCCCATGAAGGGGATCCTGAAGATGCTGCCAGGCATGAACAGCGACGTACTGGATAAGGCCAAGGTGGACGACAAACAGTTCGGCAAGGTCGAGGCGATCATCAATTCGATGACGCCCGGGGAACGTCGCAAGCCCGACATCATCAACGGTTCGCGTCGCAAACGGATTGCGCGCGGAAGCGGGACCACGGTCTCGCAGGTCAACAAGCTGCTCAAACAGTACCGGGACATGAAGCGGATGATGCGTCAAATCAATTCCGCCGGCGGTCTCGAAGAGTTCGGCAAGAACGTTCTGGGTGGATAGCTTGATCAATGCACGCGGCGCGCATGGTGCGTGTCGCGACACCGCACGAATTGGAGGTCGATAGTGTCGACGACAATCAGACTTACCCGTATGGGTCGCAAGAAGCGTCCCTTCTACCGTTTGGTCGTTCTGGACAGCCGCAAGCGGCGCGACGGCGCCTACCTGGCGAACCTGGGTTTCTACAACCCGTTCACCGAACCCCATGAAATCAACATTCACGCCGACGAGATCATCCAATGGCTGAGCAAGGGCGCCACCATGAGTGAGACCGCCCGGAGCCTTCTGAGGACCGAAGGCGTCCTCCACCAGTATTCCCTGGTCAAAGAGGGCCTGGATGCCGCCGAGATCGAGACCCGCATGAATGAATGGCGCGCCACCGCTGAAGCCAACAGGCAGAAACGCGTGGATGCCAAGGCAGCCAAGGCCGCGAAGGTCGAAGCTGAAGCCAAGGCAGCCGCCGAAGAAGAAGCCAAGGTCGCCGCCGAAGCTGAAGCCGCCGAGAAGGCCGCCGCCGCCGCGGAGGAAAAGGCCAAGGCTGATGCCGAAGCCGCCGAAAAGGCCGCAGCCGAGGCTGAAGAAGCTGCCTCCGCTGCTGAGGAAGCTCCCGCCGAGGCCGAGGCCGAGGCCAAGGCCGAAGAAGCTCCCGCTGAGGAAGCTCCTGCCGAGACTGAAAAAGTCGAAGAGGCTGAAGAAGTGAAAAAGGATGAGGACAAATGAGCGACCTGGAAGAAAACACGACTGACGACCAGGAAACCACTCCCGAGAGCGAAGCCGCAGTGGACCAGGACGATGACCTGTTGAACATCGGGCAGGAGAGGGTTCTCGAACTCATCTCCTATCTGGTGGTCAACCTGGTGGAGCATCCCGATGATGTGACCGTCGATATCGTCAGGCGCCAGGACCGGGACGTTTACCAGGTGCGCGTCAATGAAGCGGATCTGGGCAAGGTCATTGGCAAGGGTGGTCAGACCGCCCAGGCCATGCGTGTGCTGCTGACCGCCGTCAGCGCCCACACGGACCAACGGATCGGCCTGGAAATCGTCGAGTGATCAGGGTATGAACCGTTTTATCGTCATCGGCGAGTTGGTCAAGGCCGTCGGGTTGAAGGGTGAGGTCAAACTCTACCCCCTGCTGGACTTTCACGAGCCCCTGCTGGACAGCCCGTACCTTGTTTGGGAAGACGGCGGACCTGTGGAGATCCAGTGGCACCGCCAGGCCGGCAGTTGCGAGGCCGTCAAGGTCAGAAGTGTCGATGGACGGAATGCCGCCGAGGCTCTGGTCGGTCGCAATTTGGGTTTCATGAGCGAGAGCTACCAGGAACCGGATTTTCCCCGTCCAGCCGGTGGCTTGCCTTTCCGGTATCTGGGGCGGCAGGTGACGACAGTGGCTGGACACGAGGTCGGAACGGTCGACGAAGTCCGTTTCACCGGCAGCAATTATCTGTTGGTGATTCCGGATGCCCGGGCCGTGGGCAGGGAGATCCTGATCCCGGCTGTTGAACCGATCCTGAGATCGGATGAGGGTCTCGATGACGTGTTGGTGATCGATCCTCCGGAAGGATTGCTCGATGTCCAATCCGGTTGAAGCACCGGTCATCAAGGTGTTGACCCTCTTTCCGGACATGGTTCGCACCGTGCTGGAAACGAGCATCACCGGGCGGGCGGCCAAGGCCGACCGGGTGCGGTACGAGATTGTCGATATCAGGGAATTCGCGGTGGACAAACATCGCACCGTCGACGATTCCGCCTACGGTGGCGGAGCGGGCATGATCATGATGGCGCCTCCGGTCGTGGAGGCGGTGGAGTCGGTTCGCCAAAGGGACGACGCCACGGTGATCCTGACCACTCCGCAGGGTGAGACCTTCAACGAGGCCCTGACCCTGGAACTGCTGGACGATGTCCTGGAAAAAGGTGAACTGATCCTGATCTGCGGGCATTACAAGGGTGTCGACGAACGGGTGAGGGAACTGGTGGTTACACGGGAAGTATCCATCGGCGACTATGTCCTGACGGGCGGGGAACTGCCGGCCCTGGTGATAGCCGATGCCCTGGTTCGCCGGATCGAGGGCGTGTTGCACAACGGCGACTCGGCCGGCAATGACAGTTTTACGGAATCCCGCGGAGGCGGCCTGGATTGCCAGTGGTACACCAAGCCCCCCGAGTACCGCGGACTCAAGGTGCCGGATGTTCTTTTGTCGGGACACCACGGCAACATAGATAAGTGGCGGAACGAACAGTCCGCCGACAGAACCCGTTCACGAAGGCCGGATCTTGCGGGTCCTGACTCCGGGAACGATGTGGATTGAACAATAGTCGAGTGTAACGCCGGACCCCGGTCCAAGTGTCAGAAGCGAGGACACGACACCGGGCAGGCATTAATTGGAGGCAGAGATGAACATCGTCGAACAGATGCGGGCCGAGGGCCTGCGGGACGATCTTCCGGATTTCAATATCGGTGACACCATCAACGTCGCCGTGCGGATCGTGGAAGGCGGTAAAAGCCGTATCCAGAATTTCATCGGAGCGGTGATCGCCAGGCAGGGTACCGGGCATGAGGCTTCGATCACGGTGCGCAAGATTTCCGGAGGGATCGCGGTTGAGCGTATCTTCCCGGTTGAATCGCCCAACGTGGATTCCATCACGGTGAAGAAACGGGGCCGTATTCGTCGCGCCAAGCTCTACTACCTGCGCGGCCGGACCGGCCGTAAGGCCAGGATCCGCGAAGCCCGTCGGTAGGCGACGGTGCCCGGCAAAGTAGGTCCCCTGGCGCTTTTCGACCGGGAGAAGACCGGCCGGGGCCAGCGGTTGCTTGCGGGTGTCGACGAGGCGGGACGTGGGTGCTGGGCAGGTCCGGTGATCGCCGCGGCGGTTATTCTACCGGATAGCTGGTGTCCTGACGGCTTGGACGACAGCAAGAAATTGACCGCTCGCCAGCGTGAAGATTTCTATGAGCAAATCCAGGCAAGCGCCCTCAGTTGGGGCGCTTGTGCTGTTTCTTCCGTGGAAATCGACCGGACGAACATTCTGCGCGCCACCCTGTGCGCCATGGCCGGTGCGGTAGCCCGTCTGGATCCACGGCCGGACCTTGTCCTGGTGGACGGTCTTCAGGTTCCAGATGTTGAATACCCTGCCGAAGCGGTGGTCAAAGGGGACTCCACCAGCGCTTCCATCGCCGCCGCGAGCGTGGTGGCCAAGGTTCTGCGGGACAGGGTGATGGTTGCCTGGGACAAACGGTTTCCAGGTTATGGTTTCGCTGCCCACAAGGGTTACGGGGCGGCCTCGCATCGCCAGGCTCTGGTCCGGCTGGGGCCCTGCCCCCTGCACCGCTTCAGTTACCGCCCGGTTGCCGAGCTTGATCAGGGCCGGCTGTTCTAGCTAGCAGGCTGTTGAATCAAACGGTGGGCACTCCTTTTGCTTGGATTCTCCATAGTCATTTCATCCAACCGGATCCTCCCCGAAGGAGAGTTGGGCTCATGCCCGAGAAGCATTCCCTTGGACGATGGGGTGAGGATGTTGCCTGTCGGTTCCTCGAAATGTGTGGCTATCAATGTCTGGACCGGAGGTTCCGTCGCCCTGGTGGTGAAATCGATCTGATTCTCGCGCGGGACTTGATGGTGGTATTTGTCGAAGTCAAGACACGGGGGCCCCGGTGCCAGGTTCCTCCCGAGGTGTGGGTGACCCCTCGCCAGCGGTCCCGGTTGCGACGTATGGCCAGAATCTGGCTGGCCGATCACCATGACCCCGCCTGGATCGGCTATCGTTTCGACGTGGTTGCCATATCATATGGTGGGAGCGATGGCGGATCGGAACTCCGTCACCTGGTCGGAGTTGGTTGATCCCTGCATCGGCTGTGGACTGTTGCGGGCGGGTTGGCTCCTCCTTACCTTCATTCGATTCGGAAACGCCCAGGTTTGGGCCTGCAACCCGAGATACCCCACCCACACCAACCGCCTCCGGTATTTTCGGGTCGAAACCTCGACCGCGCGGTTGCGTAGGAAAGTCAACATACGTTGGCAACCCTGCCTCGGAGGAAAATCCGGGGAGACACTTCGCTTCCATTAGGACGGACATGCTCGCAGACCGCACAGTTCTGGCCCGACATGAGGCTTTCGATGGCTCCTTTTTCCGCTCGAGCCGTCTTTTGGCCCCTCGCGCTGCCTGGATCTGTCGGTTGGGATCCCCACGGAGCATCGGGTTCGCCTTATTCGTGCTGATGCTGGTGGGGATCCTGCCGGCGGTTGGGGCTCCCATCCTGCTGGATAATGACGGTAACGGGGTGGAAGACCTCCTCGACGAGTGGCTGGCCGGTCGCGCGGGGTGGGAGGACCTGCGTCAAACGGCGTTGGCAGCCACCTTGCGAATGGATACCGACAAGGCCGCCGGTTCCATCCCACCCGATGATTTTTCCCCGAATGCAAAACCCGCGGAAGGTGGCTGGTTGGCCGGCAACCTGCGCCTGCTTTGTCTGGGATCCACAGCCGCGGGTCTGGCCCGGGCGACGGAGGCGGGGTCACGCGCCGGCCAATGCCGGGTCCTTCACTCACTGGACCGTTTCGGTGGGGTAACCGTCCTGGATCTTGATGAAGCGGGCTTGCGCGCTTTCCTCACCAACCGACCATTCGGCCGTTTTCTGCTGGACCGGGACGGTGTGCCTGCCCTGGCGGACAGTCGCGGCCTGGCCGGGGCAGCCCGGTTGGAAGCCGGCAGATGGCGGCTGGGGGATGATTGGTCCTCCACCGTGGCCATCCTGGATTCGGGTTGCGACACGGCCCATGGTGATCTGGGGGATTTCCAGGACGACGATATTGACGGTCCGGCTCCCGCCGTCGGCGACGAGGGAGATTGGTTCCCGGCCGACAACGGCTGGCCCTTGTTCGAGGGATACAAGGTGGTCGGCTGGCACGACGTGACCGACGATTTTCCCCTTGCCGCGGGGCCCTGGGATTATCATCACCACGGCACGGCCCTGGCTTCCGTGGTCGCCGGGAGCGGTTCGGTCGATCCCGATTACAGGGGCATGTCGCCGGGGGCCCGATTGACCGTGGTGAAGTTCTACGATTTTGACCAGACCTGGCATGCCTGGGCCGGAGATTTCCTGGCCGCCTGCGCGTGGACACTCGAAAACCGGGACGTCTACAGGATCCGCACCGTTCTTATGGCGGTGAACTGGGATGTGGATGCCGGGATCAGTTCGGCCATGGCCGATTTTGTTTCCGCTGGTCTGCTTCCGGTGGCGGCTGTCGGGAACCACGGCATCGAATCGGTGGGCCCAGGTTTTCCGGCTTCCCTTCCCGACGTGTTGACAGTCGGCAGTGTGGACGGGTCGGGCGCCTTGGCTGCCTACAGTGGACGCGGGCTGACCGTGGAGGACAAACCCGACCTGCTTGCACCGGGTGGCGGATTGCTCATCGGCGGCGGACGGATCATCGCCGCGGACAACGAACCTGACGACACCTACAGCGGGCGCTTCGGCACCAGCCTGTCCGCCGCCCACGTGGCCGGCGCGGTCCATCTGCTGGACGAGGCCCTGCTTGAGAACGGAATCATCCTGCCCCCGGACCGAACCTCGGTCCTGACCAGGTCGGCCCTGCTGAAACTTTCCGCCGCGGCGGTGGTGCGGGCAGAGAATTCCGAGGGCACAGGCCACGAAACCATGATCTTCCCGGCTGGTCCGGACGCCCTCCGGGGCTGGGGGTTGCTGAGGGTCGACACCGCGGTCGAGGCTGCGCTGCGGCCGCTCATGCCGGGCCAGGACCAGATTGATACCTTGACCGCGGATTGGGACAAGCCGGTGGTTGCCCGCAGGCTGATCACCAATCCTCAGATCCGCTATTTGATCGAGGCGGTTCCTTCCAGTGGACTAGACATCGTTCTGGAAGTGGTCGACCCGCGCTGGCTGGACGACCCGGCCACATACGACCGTGTGCGGCGCCGGGATGCCAATGGACCGGGAGTTTCGGAATTCACTTATCTGAGGCCTGATCACCACAGTTGGTTATCGCTGGTCGTCAAACGCAAGACCGGCTCGGGGACCGTTTCCCTGCGAATCCGGGAAGCCGATTCCTTCCCGGACCAGGGAATATTCTCGGTGCTGCCGGGTCTCGTCACCGGTGCTCCCAATGCCGGCAATGTTACTGGTTTCAACGATGTTTCCCTTGTGATTTCCTCCAGGGTAACCGTCGACCTGGGAGCCAGGTCCCTGAATGTCATGAACACCGCCGGCGTTTTTCGCCCGGGTTGGCCCGTTTTCGTGTTTCCCCACAGCTCCAGCCAGGGCGGGCTTTCCCAACCTCTGGTCTGGGACATGGATGGGATTCCCGGTGACGAGATAGTGGTGGCATCCGATTTCGGATCCGTTTACTTCTTCAACGGATCCGGTGTTCATGATGAGGTTGCGCTTACCCTGAACCGGTCCCTCACCACGCCGGTTGGTGTTGTCACCGCCGGAGGGGACCACCGTGTCGCCGTAGTGGACAAACTTGGCACGGTCAGAATCTGGTCCCACGGCCCCGTGCTGGAAGGCCAGACGGATCTGGGCCACAATCTTCCCCTGGCGCCAGCCGCCGGCCGGTTGGTGTCCGGTTCCGGGGAATCGCTCGTTGTGGCTTTTGCGGATGGACATGTGGCTGCCCTGGGTGAAGATCTTTCCCCCTTGCCGGGATGGCCGCGGGATCTCGGCGTTGCCCTGGGCGTGGCGCCGGTGATGTGTGACCTGGACGACGACGGGATTCATGAAATCGTGCTGCCCGCCCTTGATACCCTGACCGGGCGGCTGACCATGCGGGTCCTGGATGCCCAGGGGCAGTCGCTTTTCGGGAATGGGGTGGTGGTTCCGGCTCCGGAGGGTGGTGGCTGGCTGGCTCTTTCCCCGGCCGTGGTGGCGGGTGGTTACGGAACCGGTGACCTGCGCGTCACTCTCACCGGCCTGGCGGATAACGGCCTGTTCGGGGATCAGGACACATGGGTTCTGGGCCAAGGGGCACTGCTTGCCAGTGGTGTTCCATCTGTCGCGACGCGACCCGGATTCCGGGTAAAGGCTTCCACCTCCCAAGGTATTCTCACCCTTGATCATGTCCTTTTGCCGGCTCCGTTGGCCTGGGACTTTCTCGGAGGCAGTGGAACCGAAGTCAATTCCCTGGTGAGCGTGAACTGGTCCGAAGTGCTCATCGGGCTGACATCACTGCCCGGAGCCTGCACCAGTTGGTTCGGGCCCGGCGATGAAACCCAACCCCTCGTCAAACGGCAGCCCCTGACCCTTGGGGGCAGGGCGGACGAAATGTTCGCCAGCGCGGGCACGCTTCTGATTCCCGGGCAGGGGGATGTTTCCCTGCGTGTGGATGTTCTTGAGCACAGGGTGGGCGTCCTGCCAATCCGGAAACTCACGAATTCAGTGACCCCCTGGGTTGCCGCCCGCTGTGACGGTCGTAACAGTGGGGCTTTCCCCCTCCGCCAACTCGTGTCCTCCGTTCCGGAACGGGTTCCCGGAGGTGGGCGCCTGATTGTCTATCCCAATCCCGGAGGTGGTCAGTTCAATTTCAGGGTATCCGGTATCATGGTTTCTTCAGGGCTCAGCTTGGAAATCTTCGACTTGCGTGGCCACCGAGTCCGGGTGCTGGATTTCGGGGCCGAACCGGGTTTGATCCGCTGGGACGGAACCGGTCGGGACGGCAGGCCTTTGGCCGCCGGCACGTATCTGGCAGTCACCAGGGGCGGGGGCAAATCCCTGGTGGCCAGGGTCGTTCTCACTCGTTGACCAGCCCTTTCTAATTTCTCCCTCCCTTCCTGCGGGTATCCGTGATAGATTTCCGCCATGGAAAAAGACAACCTGAGCGAACCAAATTACTGGAAGATTCTCAGCGCTGCCGAGGAAACCCTGGCAAAGGGTGATTTCGCCGGAAGCGAATATCTTTTTCACGATGCTTCCGGACGCCGTGACCGCTCGCCAGGGCGAGTGTTTTTTTCCGAGAAACTGACCGACGGCCTCAAGGGACTGCTCAACAAAACAACACATGGGGATGAACGGGAATCCGATTCCCCCGGTCGATGGTCCAGGCGTACGTTCGACTTCAGAAGCCGCTTCCTTGCCCTGGGTGAAAAAACCGTTCGCGAAGGTGTCCGGGTGGCGCAATTGCGCCCCGAGGATGATCCCGCCACAAATCAGCCGGTGCTTGAGGCGGCGCTTTTCCTGGTTGCGCGAAGCAGTATTTTCCAGGAAGAACCCTCATCCGCCGTCCCGTTGCTCAAGGGGTTGTTCCGGACCGCCTGCCGTACGGCGCGGCCATTCGATTTCAACCTGGTGCGGCACGACCTCCCATTGACCGAAGAGGATCGACTCTGGCTCGCCGGCAAGGGCGGTGAGCTGTTCGATGTCTTTATCGAGCAGGAGGTGCTGGTGCCCGGTTCCGCCGAAGCGGGGGAATGGGCCCGGGTGGTTCTGCAACTGCTGGAACCCCGGTATTTCGGGTCGGCCGGTCGTCTGGAAGAGGAGAGGAGTTGGCTCGAGGCCGTAACGGCGGATCGTCTGTTGGGCAGGGCCGCCGCCAGCGTCGAACTCTACCGTGCCTATCTCGGGGTCGGATCCATTTCCGGGGCTCGAAACGATGAAGCCCGGGTGCGCCTGTTGGAACTCATGGGCAACACCGACGCGGAACATTTCCCGGTGCCCCGTTATGACGAAGCTGTCTCCGCCCTGTCTCCGGACGGACTTTCCCCCGGAAGTTCCCTTGTATCCCGCTGGGAATCCGCCCGTGCCTGCATCGATTATCGGCGTCCCTTGTCTGGAACAAATGAGGACCATTCCGGCGCCTGGGCTTCGCTGGCTCTTGAGCCTGATGGTTGTGTCACGATTGTTTTCTGGTGGGACGATGAGCCGAGAGATGTGGCCTATTGGCGCCAAGGTGAGAACACCGGTCCGCTGGATGAATTTCTCGCTCCCTGCCGGGGGCGTCTGGTGGCCTACGATGAAGCCGTTAGTCCTTTTGTCTCGACCGCATGGAGGGAAGCGCCCGCATCCTGGACCGTGAGGGAGTTCATGGGGGCGGTCATGGAAAGCCGCCTTCCGGAACACGGACTTGATCAGGAAACCCTGCTCGGTCTGTGTCTTGCGGAGACGGGACCTTGGCGGACGGGGTGGAACCCGGCCGCCGGACATCCGGAACTGGAACCCCCGCGCAGTTCCTCTCTGCTGGAGACATGGGAAGAGGGCCCCGCGGCTGGTGCCCTTGTGGCAGGCCTGTCCTGGTTGGCCGTTCGCAACCGGGTGGCCTCGGGAGATCCTGCCCTGCGCGCGGGCATTGGTGAACTGGCGCGTCGCGGTGATCCGGCCTCAATGTTTATCTACGGTTTCATCACCATGGATTCCCATGGCGACTCCGGGCTCGACGCCGCCTTCCAGCCCTGGACCCTGCCTTTGCTGTGGACGAGGCCCGATCCCTTCGGCTGGACAACCTCCGGTGTTTCGGGGCGCGGAGAAATATCAAAATCTTCGGATCACGGCATCCGGCTGGATCTTGGCCGGAATGATCTGGCCATCGTTTCCACGGGGGAACCGACTTCGGTTTTGGCCGCTTGGGGCGATGGAAGCCAGAGGTGGCGGGTGGTGCTGGACCGTCTGGACCGATTGGAGTCCCTGGCCCAGGTTGCACAGGGAGTCATCGGGCCGGTGACCCTGATTCCACCGGCGGGGACAGTCCATTCCCTGGGCGCGGCCCTGGAATTCCTCGAATCGCTCCTGACGGATGTTCGTCCCGAGCAGGATGCCCTGCTGCCCCTCTTCCATTGGTTGCGGCTGGTCGAGACCCACAACGGAGACCTCCTGGACTTTCGACAGGTCAGACCACGACCCTCGGGCCTCTTTCCCTTGTACGACCGTTACGCCGAGGCGATCGGATTTCTGAACCGGGAAGAACCGCGTCTGGATCCCGAGGGTCACCTGGATTCCTGGGCGGGTCAATTCAGTCAAAGGGTGCGCAAGGCGGGCCTGGTGGCCGGACCGGTTGATCACCTGGCGGTGACGCCGGATAGGCTCGACAGCCTGTGGGGAGTGTTCGAGGGCAGTGATGTTTCCTGGGTGTTCCTCGACAGTGCCGCTATCCACTGGACCCTGCTGCGGAGGGGCGGTGTCGGTATCCAGGAAATCCATGCCCTCCTGCACAGTCGCGGGCGCCGTCATTTATCCCTGCTGACGGGTGCGGTTTGGCTCCCGTCGGAACTGGAGGCCCTGCTGGGTTCCTGGCTGGGGGTCTTCGGAAATCCCTATTGCCTGTCCCTGACCGATGGCCGCCCGCCCACATTGCGCCTGGCGGACAAGGGTATCCAACCGGAAGCCCGGGTTCTGGTCTCCGAAGCGCTGGCCAGCCAGGCGACCTGGTTGGACCGGGCCTTTGTTGAATCCGGTGGAGGTTTTATTCAGTTACCCGTCGAAGGTCGGGCCGCGGCCTTTTGGAATTCCGTCAGCAATGGTGAGGTCGCCCTGGCGGGGAGGAACTGGAATTTTGTCCCACCGGTAAATGATGAACCCCACGAGAGTCCCCGCGGTGGCGGCATGCTGGCGGTGCCTTCCCTGGCCAGTCTGGAAATCGAGGCCATGCCGGTGGCGCGTTCGGACACCCGCGCTGATTGGGCCAAGGCCGATAGCGAACGGAGCACTTTTTTCTCCTGGCGCAGGCAAGTCTGCTCCCTTGAGATAGCCGCCTATCTGGCCGGACCGTGGGAAACCGTCGCCATCCTGGATACGCGCTGGTGGAGGCTCCTTTTGAAGGGGATTCCCTCCGGGTCGGTGACCGAAACGGTTCAATCCTCACCGGGCGCCGAAGCTGTCCGATGGGCAACCGACCAGACAGGTCGGGTCATGGATCTTCCGGATTCCGATCCTCGCGGACGTTATCCCGTGGATGGAAGGATTCTGTCCCTGGTCAACGATTGGTTGGCGACCCGACCAGTTGATTCTCCACTTGTCAAGCCCGGGGCACGCTCCGGGGAGAGTCCGGTCATGCCGGCCAAGGGCGTGAACCTTTTATTGGGAGATGAGTCCGCCACCTTGCTTGAAATCATGAACCGGGTTGCCGAAGCCTGGGAGCGGGGGCGCGTGGAGGACTGGATTCTGTTGGTCGCCGACGCCGCCCCTGGCGGAGCCGCGGACCTTGTGGCCGGCGCCGGGATGGCGGGGATTTCCATATGGGCCGGAGGTTCGGACGGTCAGGTCCCGTCACCCTTGATCTGGGTTGAACCGGAGGATTTCGGCGATCCTGGATTGGGGGCTTTCCTGAAGGTTCATCCACCCACCATCGTGGTGGCGGGTGATGTTGCCGACTGGATGCCAGGTCCCGACAGAGAGGCCCAGGAAACTGCTCTTGCCCTTCGGATGATCCTGGATTGCGGTGCGGAAACCGTCCTGCTGCATACGTCGGCGCTTACCGATTCCCGGGTCCGTTTCCTGGTCTCGGCTTGTGGGGCCAACCTGATGGCCGACGGCATGGAAAATTCCACGGCTTCCGCCCTGCCGACGGTTCCCACCATTGAAGGGCTTTGCCTGGACTGCGGACAGGCGAGGGACGCGACGGAAGTGGTCCGGCGGCTTGGCGCCCTTTTTCCCCGGCTGCGTGACCTGTCGTCGCCCAGGGTGGACGGGCAGGACGAACCTGACGCTTTACTGCCTCCACCACCAGGTCGCCAGTTGTTGTCTTTGGCTTGGCTGGGTAATCTGGCGGGTGTCGCGGCAGCCGACATCGCCGAAGGAGTTCGTCTGTTGCGCTGGGCCGCCCGACTCGCGGGTGATTCCCTGTCATCGGCCGGGTCGGAAAGGTCGGTTGATCCTCGCCAGAGCAAAGGTCATACCCTGGTTATTCCCCGGCGATTCGTGGACATGGAGAAAGCCCTCGAACAACTGGAGGGGAATCTGGGGGTGATGCTGCCCATGTGGTTGGGTGGCGGTGCCCCAGGCAATCTCAACTGGGTCGATCTGGAGTATCCCCCTGCCAGGATCGACGATACCGAGCTCAACCTGTTGGACTGTTTCCTGATGTGGAACGGGTCACGGGATGAGTCCGGAACCGATGAGTCCCCCGAGGCCCAATCCGGTTTGATCTATTGCTGTCCGCGGGGTCTGCTTCATTCGACCCAGCGTCTGGTGGGATGCGGTCTTCCTTTCGGTGAGGTCATGCAGGACCTGGCCAAACGATTGAGATTGTTCCGCTCGCGGATCGAGGAAATCATGGCGGGGGCCCTGGAAACGGGGGAGGGTTTCCTTGTCGAAACGGGACTTACGGATCTGCGCCCCGAAGAAAAATCATTCCTGGGACTCGGCGCCGCCCTCGGCTTCTGGCGTTGGATCGGTCCACCTTGTCATGGCGCCATCCATTTGGTGGATCTGTTGACTTTGGCAGACAGCAGGACGGTCCGTGACCGGTCCCACGGGTGGGAACTGGTGCGCTCTGAAGCGGTTGGCCGCTATCCTGGATTCGGGCCGGGAAACACCGGTACGCGGGCGCTGGAACCCTCCATTGCGGTATCGGGTCGGGGATTGCGCGGTTTCCGCTCGCTGATGGCCGGGGGCGCAGAAAAGCGGGACGATCTTGACTCCGTGGTGGCAAGGGTCGCCGATCTGGCTCAAGGTGTGGACAGCGCCTCCCTTCTCGTTCTCAAGGGCGTGTTCGGGTCAGGACGCCACGAGGCCCTCGGGCGTGGATTGCTGAAGGCCGGTCAGGCGGCCGGGAACATTCCGGAGATCACTGTTTACTGTCCGGATGAAGCAGTGGCGGCCATGGTTTGTCGCGAATTTTTACGTCTCGGTTTGTCGGGCCCGCTGGATGTCCGGGTGTCTCACGCCGACCCTGCCCGGTCCGAAACCCCATCAGCAAGGACCTCTCTGGCCGACCCCTCGTCCGCTCTGGTTGTCATGTGTGAAGCACAGCGGTTTGACCCCGAAACACGTTATCGGATCGCTCAGACCGGACGTGGACGACGGCTGCTCATGACCGTGGATCCGGTGGCTACTCTCGAACCCTGGGAACATCTCTTCCTTACCACGCCGCGCACCAGTGATATCGTTGATCTGCCCGGTCAGCGCAGGTCGGCCAGGAAACTGTGGTCGGAAGTCCGCAGACTGGTCCCTTCCGAATACCAGAATGGAAGTGTCCAGCGCCGGGACAAGGGAGTTCTGATCTCGGACTATGCCGCCAACCTGGACCAGTGTCTGTCACGGGTGGTTCATGAACACCAAGCCGGTAAACTCATGGCTCCGTTGCGGATGACCGCCCCCATGCCAGGGGATCTGGAGTATCTTGGTTCGTCCATCAGGGATCGCGGCTGGCTGGCTGTTTTGGAAACCCGGTTGGAAAGTCTGTTCTTGCCCGGGCCCCGGGAGTTTCTGGCCGCGGCTACCGACCACCTCGCGTTGGGAGGCCATATGGATGAAGTCCTGGGCCTGCCGGCCGGATCCGATGAGAAGCCTGATCTGTTGATTCCCCGTTTGCTGGGGCCGGGCGGAGTGGCGGCCTGGAAGGATTGGGTGGCCGGACGGGATTTTTCGGCTGACATCACCCTGAACGAATTCGCGGCATTGATGGAGCCGACCAATTGGGCCAATACTTTCCTGGCTCGTCCCGCGGCCAGGACACGGATTCTGCGTTTTCTTGAACAGTATGGCGAGGAACCATTGTCCGTTTTGAGAACGGTGCCCCTGTGGGAGGCCTGGTGGTATATGATGTTGGATGATGTGACAGCCAAGGGTCCCCGTTATCGTCGGCCCCTGGCGGTCCTGACTTCCGCCGCCAGACCGCTTGGGTGCGCCATGCCCGGGATGGCGTACCTGTGCCTGGGGACCGAGCCTGTCGGGCAGCATTATGAATCCCTGGTCAGGGTCACCGACAGTCTCCTGGTCCTGTACCAGGAGAAGTCCCCCTTGCCTTCGGAAGCGCCCGAATAATCGGGAAACCCCGTTTCCACCGGGCTTGTTTCCGGACTGGGCAATGACTAGTTTCGGTATCGTACCTTGTCGAAATATTCCACAGCCTGCCAAGGAGATTCGTCCATGGACCTGCCCTTCGAACCCTACCGTATCAAGGTCGTCGAGAAGATCCAGAGGGTCAGCCGCGAAGAGCGGGTTAAACATTTGCGCGCCGCCGGGTACAACCTTTTCAAGATCCCGGCCGAAGCCATCTACGTCGATCTGTTGACCGACAGCGGGACCGGCGCCATGAGCGATCTGCAATGGGCCGCGCTCATGAGTGGCGACGAAGCGTACGCCTGCAGTAAATCATTCGCCGAATTCGAGAGCACCATCAAGGACATCTACGGTTACAAGCATGTTATTCCCACCCACCAGGGTCGGGCGGCCGAGGGCATGCTTTTTACCGTGACACTCAAACCCGGTGACGTTGTGCCCAACAACATCCACTTCGACACCACCCGGGCGAACGTGGAACACATCGGGGCCATCGCCCTGGACTGCATCGGCGCCGAGGGGCTGGATCCCGCAACCGAGGGTCCATTCAAGGGGAACATGTCGCTGGATAATTTGCGGGCCGCTTTTGATAAATACGGGACACCCCGCATTCCCTTCGTGATGCTGACGATCACCAACAACAGTGGTGGTGGCCAACCGGTTTCCATGGCCAACATGAAAGCTGTTTCCGCCTTCTGCCGCGAAGTTGGTGTGCCTCTTATCCTGGACGCCTGCCGTTTTGCCGAGAACGCCTGGTTCATCCAGCAACGGGAAGAGGGTTACGCCGACAAGGAGATCAAGGATATCTGCCGGGAAATGTTCGCCCTGGCGCAGGGTTGCACCATGAGCGCCAAGAAGGACGGCCTGGTCAACATCGGCGGTTTCCTGTGCCTCGACGACGACGCCTGGGCGCAGGACGTCACCAACCTGCTCATCCTGCGGGAGGGTTTCCCTACTTATGGAGGGCTGGCCGGACGCGATCTGGCGGCCATCGCACAGGGGCTCCGAGAGGTGCTGGACCCTGATTACCTGGCCTATCGCATCGGACAGGTTGCCCGACTGGGCAGGCGTCTCGACGAACTTGGTGTGCCGTACCTGCGGCCCACCGGGGGTCACGCCGTCTACCTGGATGCCCGCAAGGCTCTTCCACACATTCCGCAATCACAGTTTCCGGCCCAGGTATTCACAGCCGCCCTTTATCTCGAAGGCGGCGTCAGGGGCGTCGAGATAGGCAGCCTCATGTTCGAGCACAAGGATCCTGATACGGGGGAGATGGTCAGTCCGGCGATGGAACTGGTCCGGCTCGCGATCCCTCGCCGGGTCTACACACATACCCAACTGGATTACGTTGCTGAATCATGCGCGCGGGTCATGGAGATCGGCGAAAGGCTTCGTGGGTTGAAAATCACCTGGGAGCCTCCGGCTCTGCGGCATTTCACCGCTTCGCTGGAACCTGTCGGCGGCGGCAAGATGATTGCGAAAGCTTGATCGCGGAAGGTGGATCCGGAATGACTGTCCCTCCGCTTCAGGTTTCCTGCGTGGGAATGCCGGACGACCTGGTCGTTGCGTTGGCGCCCTTGGTCGAAGTGGCGGCCAAGGCCCTTGACATGGGCCGTGATGTATCGGGTGTCCGGATCTGCGGTGATGACATGCCGGGAGATGACGGCCCCTGGTATCGTCTCCAGCCGGGTTCCCATGCCGGTGAATTGCCGGAGCTGATCCTGTTCTGTCATGGGGGGTGTTTCGGGCGCCGGGATCGGGCGGGGAACTCGTTGAATCCACCACCGGCCATCTGGGAACAGTCGCCAGCGCCCGAGGTGGAGCTGTCCGAAGGTATGATGGGGTTTTCGGCGGAAAGATCGGCGATCTTTCTGCATCACCACCTGTTGACCGCGCGGGATCTGGTCCGTGGAGACGTGGTGGGACGGAATCTTCCCGCGGGTCTGACAGAAGCCTTTACCGAGTCCTGGGCCGTTGTCGTGGATGGACGACTGGTCCGACAGGGCTTGCCCGGTTTTCCCCTGGCCGAAAGGCGGGGCCGGTTCGCCCAGGTGTTTTCTCCCGCGGGTATTCTTTTGCCGGACCATTGGCAGGTATTTGAGTCTCTCTGGGATGGAGCCCTGTCGAGCCAACAGGATGTCCTGGACGTAGTCAAAAAGTTGCCGGGCCTTTGATTAACGATTTCCCGGGAGTGATTCAACGGGTTGCCGGGGGCCCGCTGTCCGGTGTCGTGGGAATGCATTTGCTTTTTACCCCCGGATACCCCAATTTCATGGTGTCGAAGGCAACTGTTGACGGTTTTCAAGTCCGGATCTAAAGTCCGGACCTAGTCTGTTCCCACCTGCAAGGCCAGGAGCATACCTTTTGGGAGGTTGGTTCATGTTCGGTGTTTCTTCCGCGCGTCGCTGGGTTTCGGTTATGCTGCTCGGTCTGCTGGCCATGACTTTCGTCGTCCTTTCCGGTTGCGGAGAAAAGGAAGCAGTGGACCCCTACGTCTATGACTCCCTCCGCCGGGTCACCCGTGGCGACACCCTCAGCACAAATTTCCTTTTCGAGATCGATGCTCCCGAGTTCGATTATGTCCGTGGCAACACCGCCCTGGTGCGTGACGGGAACCTCCTTGAGTTCCTGGTCGGCGAGGACCTCGAACACAATTACAGGAATTTGTCCGGAACCCTTCTGGGTGTGAGAAAAACATTCTCCCCGGCCCCGACACATCTGGTGATCCAGCGGATCAAGCGCGGTGGCGTTGTTGAAGCCGACAGTCTGCCGGTGCCGCCCCACTACACGCTGCCTACGCTGCTGCGTGCCGGAGCCGTGGATCTCGAGACCCCGGGCGCCCCGCTGCCCGATCTCGGTTGGAAGACCAAAGACCTGAAGGAAGCCCGCGCCACCTATCTGCCCGAGGAAGAGGGCGACGACCTGAAGCCCATCCAGACCGGCATCGAGACTTTCGTGTACATGCCACGCCACGACCTGGCTGATTCGGTGAAGGCCAATCCTTCCGCCGAGGATTTCGCCTGGTACGCCGTGTTCGCCGAGTCGTCGGTTGAAATTACCGAACTGACCGACGGGGCGGAATGGATGTTGCATCTCCTGTTGGCCAAGGATCTGCCGCTCATCGGGTCGTTCTCGATGCTCTCCATCGAGGATGAGTACAAGAAGCGCAAGATCGAGCACGAAACCCTCGGTCACGTTGTTGGAACCATGAAGATCAACTGGTTCAAGTTCGGCAATACCTTCGTTGAAGGGGCCGAACGGGATATCTGATCCCCTTCCTGTCTGGTGGAAGAAAAAGAGCGGGCTCCCTGTCGGGGAGCCCGTGTTTTTTTCAATGGATAGTCCGTTATAAAGGCTAAACGAGGGTTTCCATCAGTCTGGCGTCCCGGAGAACGGCCTTGGCGGACACCTTGGTTTTTTTATCCAGACTGCTGGTCTTGAACTTGTTGGCCACCACACCGACCATCACCCCGTGATTCCCTTCCAAGAGCATCTCGGTGGCCCGATGACCCAGGCGGGAAGCCAGGATGCGGTCGTACCCCGAGGGTGATCCGCCCCGCTGGACATGGCCCAGCACCACCATGCGGACACCCCTTTGCAGTCGCTCCTTGATTTCATAGGAGATGTAGGATGCCTTGCCGGCCCCTTCGGCGACGATGATGATGGCGTGCTGCTTGCCCCGCTGGTATCCCTTGGCGATGTTCCGGCAAACATCGTCCAGGTTGAAGGGAATCTCAGGCAGCAGAACCTCCTCGGCGCCCGTCGCGATGGCCGTTTGCGCGGCCAGAAGTCCGTACTCGCGTCCCATCACTTCGATGACGAAGATCCGACCGTGGCTGGTGGCCGTGTCGCGGACCTTGTCCACCGCCTCGATGGCGATGTTCAGGGCCGTGTCGAAACCGATGGAGATGTCGGTACCGGGGATGTCGTTGTCGATGGTCGCCGGAACGCCCACCACCGGCAGATCGAACTCCCTGGTCAATTTTGTCCCGCCACGGAAACTGCCGTCACCGCCAATGATGACCATGCCGTCGAGATTCAGTTTGTCGAGAGTCCTGGCGACCGGGGCGGTGCCTTCGTCGGTGGCGAACTCGGGATAGCGGAAGGTCCGCAGGATGGTTCCTCCCTGGTGGAGGATCCCGCTGACCGAGCGGGGTGTCAGTTTCACGGTGGAGCCCTCGGCCAGGCCTTGCCAACCCTTCTTGATGCCGATGACTTCGGCCCCCATCCGGGAAGCGGTGCGCACGACGGCTCTGAGTGCCGTGTTCATGCCGGCAGCATCGCCACCGCCCGTTAAAACTCCGATTCGTTTCATTCGTTGTCTCCCGTGTCATGTTCTGGTGGTGTGGAAGTTTTCTCGGTCCTTGTCCGGCGTCGAGTATGCCACTTTCGGATCTGCTCCATGCGCGCCGCCAATTCGATCTCGAAACCTCGCGTTCCCGGTTGAAAATAGTCGGTACCCTTCAAGCTGTCCGGCAGACAACCCATGTCCCCGATGCCGTCATCCGTATCATGGGCGTAGATGTAACCTTCACCGAATCCCAGTCCCTTCATCAATCGGGTCGGCGCGTTCCGCAGGTGCATCGGGACGGGCGGGTTGTGACCGGAGGCCACCTCGCGGGATGTCTTTCCATAGGCTTTGTACAAAGCGTTGCTCTTGGGGGACAGGGCCAGGTAGACAACAGCCTGCGCCAGGGCCAGGGCGGCCTCGGGCATGCCGAGAAAATGGACAGCGTCCCGCGCGGCCAGGGTACGCCGCAGGGCGTCGGGATCGGCCAGTCCGACGTCTTCGCTGGCGAAACGGACCAGACGCCGGACGATGTACAAGGGATCTTC
>JAGLCY010000290.1 GCA_023270185.1 Candidatus Krumholzibacteriia bacterium
TTGGCGGAAGACAAGGAAGCAGTCCAGAGCGCTGTCGGCGAACTGCTGGCCCTGGGCCGGACCGTGACTGGGTTGCTGGTCAAGAACGGCGGCCGCCAGAATGATCTGGATTGGGCCGAAAAAATTCTTTTGCACCGGGACGAGAGGTTGCAAAACAACCTTTCCCTGGAACGTGATGTTGATGTGGCCCGGGTGGCCGCGGACTTGAGCAGGGCGGAAGCCAGTTATCAGGCCAGTTTGCTCGTAACGAGCAAGCTGTTTGAAAACAACCTGATCCAGTACCTGCGTTAACAATTGGGATGAGCCGGCGGGAGCCGGGCCCGACCAACAAGGAGCAAACGATGCCTAAGATCCAGACCGTGCGTTTCGGGGAACTCGAATACAAGGGCGAGGACGTTGTCCATCTGCCGGAGGGCCTCGTGGGTATGCCCGATCTCCGCAACTGGCTGGTCCTTGAAATGGGCGATGATCTCCCCATGAAATGGTTCCAGTCCCTGGACAGGGGCGATTTTGGTTTTCCTGTCAGCCAGCCGGCCTTTTTCGCCGACACCTACGATATTTCCATCCCGGCTTCCTCGGAATCACTCCTGAAAGGAAGACAAGGGGAATGGTTGGCGATTCTCATTATCACCACAGTTCATGCCGGTGGAACCCGAATAACTGGTAACCTGTTGGCGCCGTTAGTGATAAACGTTGACACCCGTCTTGGCGTACAAATGGTCCAGGATAACCCGGACTGGGGTGTGCAGCAGGAAATGAATTACTTGAAATTTGGGCTTGCCGTAGATGGTCAGCCAATGGAGAATGAACCAGTGATCGATGAAGGACGGGATCTCGTTGAGGCTTTTACTCAGGAAGTTCTTGATTCCCCGTCCGAAAGTGATCAGTCTGAGGTCCGACCCGAGGTGGAAACGCCCGAACCCGCTGGGGTCTAGCCCATACCCGGTTTTCGCCGTGCGGCATTCCGGAGACAGGACAGGGAGGTCCCGTGCTCATACTCAGCCGAAAGCGCAATGAAAAGATCATGATCGGAGATGACATCTCCATCATGATTGTGGACATCCGTGGTGACCAGGTCCAGATAGGCATTGACGCCCCGCGTTCCATTCCTGTTCACAGACATGAGATATACGAGGAAATAAAAAACTCGATCATGAACGCCGCTGAATCCGAGAAAGTGGACATGGATGGTATCCGAAAGAAAATCAATAAAGATGGTGATGGTAAAGATCAGGTCAAGGGTAGGGGAGAAGGCAGTGGTTGATCAGGCCTTCCTGTCCAGACAAGCCTGAAGAGGATCCCGGCCGGCGGGAGGTTGACCATTCGTCGGCAAACCCAACTGCTCCCTGAATTCCGAAGCTACCCTCGCCAGGATATCCTCCGACTGTTTCAGTAATTCCCCATCCGCGGTATGAAGCTCTGCCATTTTCCTCTGGTGTTTTTCGCGTTCCTGGTCGGAAGCCGCCCGGTGTGCGCATTCGAAATCCACCATGGCCTGATACCGGAACTCCAGGAGATCACGACACGTCTGCATGTCCTGGGTTTCCAGGGCATCCTGCAGGCGCCGGGTGAGCTCGCGGGCCACATCGATTGTCATCAATAATTCCATATCAGGCCGATACCGAAAACAGGGATGATGGTTGGGTCTTCCGTGCCTGTTCCTCATCCGCCGTTCCCGGGGGGATCTCTCGCCACGCGGCCAGCAGGGGGGACATGACAGCAAGACAATTGTCAATGTGACTCGGGTCCTGATCCACCAGGATTTCCAGATGCTCCACGAACATGAAATCATACAGGGCTTCAAGGTTGCGGGAAATTTCGCCGCCGATGTCATGATCGAGGGCGTTGTGCAGTTCGGTGATGATCTGCTGGGAGTGGGTGATGCGGTCAGCCATCCGGATTCGGTTGTTCGCAGCGATGGCCATTCGCGCGTCCAGCAGGTCATTGGCCATCTTCTCGTAAAGAAGCACCAGCAGCTTTTCGCGTGACAATGACTTGATATCCGCTTCGATGTAACGCTGGACTTCCATTATAGGTAGAGACTTCCGAGGTAACTGCCCTGGGCCTGTAATTGCGCCACCATGCGTTCCATGGCCGTGAACCGGATTTCAAGATTCATCCGGTAGGATTCTATGCCCCGCTCATAACGTTCGATGGTCTGATCCGTGGAGCGGATCTTGTTGTTAAGGGCGTCGGTGGAAATCTTGAACAGGCCGGACACGCTGTCGGTCATGTTGTTGATGGCCGCGTTGATCAGATATCCCTTGCCGAGATTTCCCTCCCGTTCGATGAACAGGTCGCGCACGCCGCTGAAATCAGCCTGAAGCGCGGTTTGGAATTTTGATGAATCCCAGAGCAGCTGTCGATCTTCCCCCATGGTGATGCCCACTTCCCACAACATGGAAAGGGAACCCAGCCCGCCTTCCAAAGGTGAAGTGAAAATGTTTTCCAGGCGGTTGGCGACTGAGCGCAGGGTCGGATGTCCATGCAGGTCACCATCGGGTCCCGCTTGTTCCTGGATGAAGCTGAAAAGGTCGTTATAGGTATCCACCAGGGCTTTGATGGATTCCTCGACCTCCGTGCCGTCCATGTCCACCTGGATTCTGACGGTGGTGCCGGGATCAGCATCGAGAAGATTCAGGGTCAGCCCACTGATGACATCGTCGGGCTGGTTGCTTCCGGCGGTGACGGCGATGCCGTCGATGGTGAGCTGAGCATCAGTGGCAGCCTGGGTATTGGTCAGAACCGGAGGAGTGCCACCGTTAAGGGCCGAGGCGTTTACGTTGAAATCTCCCGCGGTCCCTTCATTTTCCCCTCTCAAAACGAGATAGTAGGAATCCCCGTCCGAACCATCGTTGATAAGGGAAGCGCTTACCCCGTCCACGCTGTTGTTGATAAGATCCTTGAATTCCGCCAGGGTTGTTCCCGCTTCAATCATCAAGGGTGTGGAACCGCCCCCGACCGAAAACCAGACGGTGCCTTCACCGATCGTATCGTCAGGGGATGAATAGCCCTGGGATATGTCCTTGCGCGCGGTGGCCAGGCTTTGCACGATGATATCGTAACTTCCGGGCGCTGCCGTGGGCCCCGCGGTTGCGGTAAGGATTCCGTCGTTGGTTGAAGTTGCCGCCAGAGCATTGAATTCCCTCACCGTATCCAGGCGTGAACCAGCCTCCTGGAGTGCCAACAATTTGGTCTTGAGGGTGGATAGGGCGGTCAACTGTTTCTGGAAATCCGCCAAACGGTTTTCCAGGCGGTAGACGGGTCGTCGTCTTATCTCAACCAATTGGGCGACGATGCTGGCGGTATCCAGGCCGGTGGCCAGGCCGCTGAATGAGACCGAGCTCATGATGTACTCCAAGGGTTCCGTCCAACCTGGTGCAATCCCGCGGGATGCGGTTTTGATCAGGTTTTGAGGTCAATGACCATACCTGAGAGATCGTCCATATTCCCGTGAAGGTTGAGAACTTTCTCCGGCGCGAAGCTGGTGACAAGGGTGCCATCCGGCTTCCGGATCTCGATGAGGTAACCCCTGCTGTCCGGGTCGGGTTTGAAACCCACCAGATGCGGTTCAACCGAAGCTTTGCGAATGGCTTCGGATACCTTGGTCACGAATTCACGCATCTGCTCCGGATCCAGGTACTGTTTGCCGTCACTGGGTGCCGGCGTTTTCACCTGAACCCCCGAATCCCGCAGGGCATCCCTGGCCGGTGACTCTTCAGTCGTCGTGATGGGCTTCCCGGTATCCGGTTGCAGGTGGGGCTTCTGTTCCTGGACCTGAACCCCCGGCCCTGTAGGCTGGATGCCTTGGTTTTGTCCAATAGTATTCATGGCTTTCACCCACTCCACCGACCCTCAGGTCGGGTTTTCGCGCCCCGCCCCACGTCATTTCACGTGGGGGCGGGGCCGATTTAGATTGCCCGTTTAGCTTACGAGCAAGCTCAACGCCAGGCCGGGGACCAGATTGGCCTGGGATAACATGGAAATCCCCGCCTGCTGCAGGATCTGATATGACGTCATCTTGGAGGTCTCGTAGGCGACATCCACGTCACGGATCCGGCTGTTGGCGGCCGACAGGTTTTCCGCGGTCATGCTGATGTTCCTGATGGTGGATTCCAGCCGGTTCTGCACAGCGCCCCAGCCCGCTCTGGCACGGACCACGTTCTGGATGGCCACGTCGATTTCACCCATGGCATTCTGGGCTTCTGCCACGGTGAGGACGGAGTTGACGATCCCCAGGTCGCTGGCGGTGTGGGATTGGCTCAGGTCAACGGCGATTCGGTCATCAGGAAGGTTGGTTATTCCGACCTGAATTCCAACGATTCCGCCGGAACCGTCCAGCATCTTGACCCCGTTGAAGTCGGTCGTGGCCGCGATTCGATCCATTTCTTCCACCAGAGCGCTGTATTCCAGGTCAAGGTACTCCCGTTCGGAATCACCCAGCGTACCGTTGAGCGACTGCTGTGCGAGTTCCTTCATCCTCTGCAGGATATTGGAGACCTCGTCCATGGCGCCTTCGGCGGTCTGGAGCATGCTGATGCCGTCCGAAGCGTTTCGGCTGGCCTGGTTCAGGGCTCGGATGTCGGCCTTCAGGCTTTCGCTGATGGCCAGACCGGCCGCGTCGTCCCCGGCCCTGGTGATGCGCAGTCCTGAACTGAGTTTCTCCATGGACTTGGCAAAGGCCTGCGTGGCATTCAGCAGATGCCGCTGTGTGTTGATGGAAGCGATGTTGGTGTTGATGCGGATTCCCATGTGCTTTCCTCCTTGAAAACCATGTGGGTACCGGTAGGACCGGTTGGGATGTTCGGGGCCGTTTTGGCCCGTATTGGGGAAAAGCGTTTCCATCCTGGATCGGCATTTTCCCTGTCTCCCATTCATCATCGTCCTTGTTTGGTTAAAACTTGAGGAAAATATGATTTTTGGTAACACGCGAACCAACTTGCCAATGGGGCCCATTGGGCATAAGATTCGCGAAATAGGGCAATTCCTACTGGGAGAATTCATGGAAATCATTTCTTTTTCACCCAAACAATTCTCGGAGTTCCTGGCCCTGGTGGATGATCAGATCCGTCCGCCGGGTTCGTCCACCCACGCCTGGGAAGACTTCCCCCTGATTTTAGGCAGGGAAAACAGTTCCATGATCTTCGGTATTTGCGAAGGCGAAAGCGTTGCGGCGGGGATCGCGTGTCTGGTTCGGCAGTTCCAGACCAGTTGTGGCCCGATCCCGGTGGCCGGAATCGGCAGCGTGGTTACCAGGCCCGAATCACGCGGTCTGGGTTACAGCCGAGCACTTCAAAACGCTTTGATCGAACGTTTGGCCTCGGCCAATGTACCACTGGCGGTTCTCTGGACGGACCAACCGGAATTCTACATCAGTCGTGGGTTCGTCCCCGCCGGTTGGGAATTCCATGTCGACATGATTGGCGTGAGGCCGACCGATGGCTTCCCTGATGGCTTTTCCTTTCGAACCTTCAATCCTGAAGATTCCGCCGGCGTGGCCGCTCTGTACGATCATCATCCCTACAGGACTATTCGTCCTCCGGGGGACGATGCTTGTCTCTACACAATGCCGGGGACCAAGGGTCTCGTCGCCACGGGGAAAGGGGATAAGGTCGTCGCTGCCGTGTTCTGCGGGAAAGGGGCGGATTTCAAAGATTATGTTACCGAATGGGACGGGCCATTGGGCCTTGTGGTCCCTCTCCTGATTGAATGCAGGAATCGCGGTTGGGCCCGGCATCTCCTTGTTCCGGCTGGTGCAGAGGGGTTGGCCGAACAGCTTGTCCGGTTGGGCGGAACCGTGGCGGCCCAGCCTTCGGGCCACTGGCTCATTATCCAGCCGGAAAAACTTTCCAGGTATATGCAGGGAGCCGGACACGGAATTCCTCAGGATCGGAATGATCCTGTTGCGTTACTGGGTTCAGTGGGATCGGACGGGATAGTCATTCCCGGTGCCCTGACCGTTGCTGTCTGGGGTTTCGATTCCGTCTGATATCTCAAGTTCGGGGGACCACCTGCCGATCCCGGGTCTGACATCACCACAGGCACCCCGGGGACAGGCATCAATATTGCAATCATGAAAAATACCGAAACTGGAAAAGACGCGGCCTTCAGAGGTAGGCTTGTCATGGTCATGGACAAAATCAATGGTTTCACAAACCTGGGCAAAGGGCTCCTGGAACGGTTCCAGGGTTCCGGCCGCACTGATTACAAGACCGATGAACAACGCTTGAAAATTAATACGACCGGCAGCGACCGTGGGTCGGTTCGAGGGGACACGGCTGAAATTTCTCCCAAAGCCCATCGCCTCATCGCTTTGCGGCACGCCATCGATTCAGGGCACAAGGCCCTTGAGGAACTTCCTGAAGTACGTCAGGACAGGATGGATCAGGTTCGCGCCCGCCTCAGCAAGGGTTATTATAATTCCGTTGAAGTTCGAACCCTGGTTATCGAACGACTCGAAGAAGTCGCCCGCAAAATGGAGGATCTCTGAGGAAGAAGATCCACCGCCAATTCAATCCCATCCCATTTGAATCAATTTTCCCTCAAACTGGGAAAACTGCTTTTTTTGTTTGCATATACTGGTAAATAACTTTACAGTTTTTCCAGCGATGGAGCGCACTACATCCTTTGATGATGTCAGGATTTTCTGATGGAAGACAACCTTTTCCGTCTCCCGCCACCCATTCCCCATGGTGCGATTTTTGTCGGCCCCAAAAACTGGCTGACTGAGCCGGCCCTTGCGGACCGGGATTGCCGGCATTTTTCCCACGCTGACCAGGCTTTACAGTGGCTGCAGGCGGCCTTCACCAGGGACAACGCCGGCATATCTCGACTGGTTTTTCTTCATCAGGACGCTTTTGCAGGTGAGGAAGGAGCTGACGATCTCGTCAACTGGCTGGAAAAACTGGCTGTCCTTCGCGCTCCCTTTCTCCCCGTTTTTTTGCACGGTGACTTGCCGGCCGAGCCCTTGGTACGGTTTTTCCGGGCCGGCTTGTTCGACGCCCTGATCGTACCTCTGGACAAATCACGATGGGTGAACATGCTCATCAGGGCGGAAAGACGTTTCGAGATTAGGCAACAGGGGCGTCTCATTCTCGCCTCGTCGGGGCAAACCCAGGATCTCCTGCGGAATCTGCGCCGTCAACTGGGGAACCAGACCGCCCGCTCGGCCAGTGAGATGCTCAAGGCCCAGGAATCCCTGGAGGATGTCAACCGCCAGTTGAATGAAACCATGGCGGAACTTTCCCTGCTCTACAGTTTCGGTCGTGAATTGAGCACCGCTGGAAACTGGGACGCCGTACTGCGGGATATCCTGAAAAGTCTCGCGGGTTTTATCGGTGCCCGCGGATCCTCTCTCATCCTGAGATCCGCGCCCGGTGGCGCCTATTCGCCCCGGCAGACCTGGCAATGGGACGAGTCGGCCTGGGACAAGGTCATCGTCGAGCTCAAGGACCAGGTGGACACCCCGGTCACCGATGGGATTCCGGCTCCAGGCGTATTCAAGCTCGATCCCGACAGCCGCTCGGATGGAACTCCAGGCCGCCGTATCATCGCCCTGCCTTTGGAGCATCAAAATATCCGGCTGGGATTTTTGCTGCTTTTGCTTTC
The DNA here is from genome assembly GCA_023270185.1 of Candidatus Krumholzibacteriia bacterium. GTDB lineage: Bacteria > Krumholzibacteriota > Krumholzibacteriia > LZORAL124-64-63 > LZORAL124-64-63 > JAGLCY01. The sequence goes on from JAGLCY010000290.1 coordinate 7,609, forward strand.
CGATCCCGCCGAACGTGACCGGGTCTATGAACGCTTTCTTCCTTTTCTCCAGGCTGTGCAGGTCGTTCTGTCCGAAGAAGTCGCCAGTGCCCAGTTGCTCGATCGCGTCAGGGACATCGGGGCCTTCAACGCCAGGGTTTTGGAGACCGTCAGCAGCGCAATCTGGGTGATCGATGAAAATGGCCGGACGGTTTTCTGCAACCGCGCCGGACAGGAACTGTTGACCGGGAAAATGGCGACCGGCATGGCGTCTGAAAATATCATCTTCCAGATCGGGCGTGGCCGCGGTGACCTTCCTCTTGTGGGGCCCGTAGCCGACCTGCCGGAACTTTTTCTCGACGGAAGGCTGAGCCTGGATGATGCCGACGGTCTGCTGCTGCCCTTCCTTCGTGACCTGCCGGACAGTGTGTTCCGGGGTGAAGGTCAGGTGACCCGGTCTGATGGAGCCGGTATTCCAATCCTGCTGCAGACATCCCGGATGCCTGGGAGCATTCCCGATCAGACCTGGTTGGTGGTTGTGGCCGAGGATCTTCGCCAGACAAGGAAACTCGACGCCGAGAGGTTGAGATCGGAACAACTGGAGGGTTTGGTGGAGATGTCCGCCACACTGGCTCATGAAATCCGCAATCCCCTGATGGGTCTCAGTGCCCAGGCCGAGTTGTTGGCCGACCAGCTGCCTTCCGGCGACAAGCGGTCCCGCTACATCGAAGTGATCACCGGTGAAGTGGATCGCATCAACGGCACCATCACGCGAATGTTGAATTTCGTGCGGCCCTACGAACCTACCCTCGCTTCGGTTGTGCTGGATGAACTCGGAAGCGATGCCATCTCTCTTGTCCAGGCCAGGGCGCAAACCAAAAACGTGACCCTCGATTTGATTGTCGAAGAGCCGGGATGTGAAGTCGGTGACCTGGAAATCACCGTGGACGCCGGCCAGATCAAACAGGTTCTGCTGAACCTGTTGATCAACGGGGTTGACGCCGCGCCGGAAAACGGCCACGTGCAGCTGCTGATTGCCGGGACCGACAGCCTTGAGTTGAATGACCCGTCCAGCGGTATCCGTCGGGCCTGCCCTGGCGTCGTTATCGAAATCCGGGATGACGGTCCCGGTTTCAAGGATGGGGATCTGGCTCGGATTTTCAGACCGTTCTACACCACCAAGAGCTCGGGAACCGGGCTCGGACTTGCCATCTGTCACAAGATCGTGGCGGCCCATGACGGACAGATCAGGGCCTCCCGCGAAAACGAACATACCTTTTTCCGTGTCCTGCTGCCCCGTGAAACGGAGCGTCCCGCACAACTCGAGGAGAAGAAATGAAACCGAGGATCCTGATTGTCGATGATGAAGCATCCATCCGTTCTTCATTGCTGGAGTCCCTGACGTCCGAAGGTTACAACGCCGAAATCGCCGAGTCTGGCGAAGAGGCCCTGGCTCGATGCCATGGCACCGTGTTCGATCTGGTTGTCACCGATCTGCGTCTTCCGGGGGTCAGTGGTCTGGAAATCCTGCAGGCACTGCGCAACCAGGGCAACGCCACGCCCGTCATCATGATGACCGCCTACGGAGACGTCGACACGGCCGTCAGCGCGATGCGGTCCGGTGCCTACGACTTCATTCCCAAACCCTTCAAACTCAGCGCCATCAAGAAACAGGTGAGGGCCGCGTTGCGCGCCACTGCCGAACCGAGGGCCAACCAGGGAGATTCGATGGTCGCCGGGAACGTCGATGAAACCGCTTCGGACCTGCCGGCCCGCGACCTCGATGGTTTGTACATGGGGTTGATCAAGGCCTGTCCCGGATTGGAAAAGGTCGCCAGGGTCCTGGAAAAGATAGGCGCCAGCCGCGCCGGCAACGACACGTCGATCCTTATTCAGGGCGAGTCGGGTTCCGGCAAGGAAATCGTGGCCAGGGCTGTTCATGAGGTGAGCCTCGGACACACGGATCGTTTCATGGAGATCAACTGCGCCGCGGTCCCCGAAACCTTGTTGGAAAGCGAGTTGTTCGGTTACGAAAAGGGGGCCTTCACCGATGCCAAGGGCCGCAAGGAAGGCTTGTTCGAACTGGCCGGCGGAGGCACTATCTTCCTGGATGAAATCGGGGAGATGGGAGTCCTGTTGCAGAGTCGGCTGTTGCGTGTTTTGGAGAACCGTCGCTACCGCCGTGTAGGCGGGAAGGACGACCTGGAGGTTGAAGCCCGGATCGTGGCCGCCACCAACCGTCGCCTGAGTGAAGCCATCGAGGACGGATCCTTCCGCAACGATCTCTATTATCGGCTCCAGGTGGTGGAAATCGAAGTGCCTCCGCTGCGTGAGCGGCCCCAGGATCTGGAAATCCTGATCAATGGTTTCCTGCGTGAGTTCAATTCCAAACTCGGATTGAATACTGAACCGATTGATGGCCGACTGCTTGAAACTCTCCAGAAATATCCCTGGCCCGGCAATGTCAGGGAGTTGAAAAACGTTCTGAAGCGGATCGTCATTCTCGAAGAGCCGGTCAAACTGGTGGAAAACCATTTTCCGCCCCACATCCTGAACGGGCGTAATCCTCGTGGTTCGTCCCGACAGCAGGTCCTGGGGCAGGCCACGGGATTGATGCCTCTGTCCGAGGTGGAAAAGCTCCAGATTCTGTACACGCTGGAAATGACGGAGAACAACAAATCCAAAGCCGCCAGGATCCTTGGAATCAGTCGTCAGACGCTCCGGGAAAAGCTGAGGATCTATGAACAAAGTATTGCCGAAGACGATGACCTGAAATCGGATCTCGCCGAAGCCTGATTTTGCCGCTTTCGGGGCCGGTTTCGGCCGGCCCCGGGACTGACCATAAATTGACCATGCGGGGTTGATTCCCATGGGATTACCCGGGGTTTTCGCCATCCCTCGAAGATCCATCAGATCTGCTCCATCTCTTATATGGTTTTCTTGGAAAGTTTGCTAACCCATTGATATATAAAATAATGTAGATTTACTTGCCCCGTAATATTTTCCAGCCCCACCCAGTGTTCCTGATTTCCTGTAACAAGCCACGAAAAGGCATGCCCTTTGCCCTTTATGGCCGAATCGTCCTTCGTGCCTGAACAGGAAATTGTGTGTCATGCCCTTTGAATTTAGAAAAACGATGATCATTTTGGCCACCCTGGGCTGCGCACTGGTTGGAATAGGGGAAGCCATTGCCGTTGACGAGCCGGTTGACGAATCCAGCAGTGTGATGGCCGCCTTCGATGCCTGGGCCGAGGGGCTTGAATCCGAAAGCGGAAAGGATTCCTCCTGGGAATACCCCTTCGGCGTGCCCCGCCCGGCGGACCTCAGTTCCCAGGAATTGAAAATTATCCTCTCTTTGCGCCGTCTCGCCTGGAACAGGAACAACGTGGAACTGGAATCACTGGCTGATCAGGTGAACCGACGCCAGGGTGAATTACCCGTCCAATTACTGTTCTGGTTGGCTTACGCGCAGAACGCCCTCCAGCAGAATGAGGCGTGCCTGGCAAATCTCCAACGCCTTCTGCTTTTCCAGGAAGGTTGGAGGAACCTTGAAAATGGTCAGAAGGCCTGGGTATTGACCAGCACTCCGGATCTTTTCTTTCTAATCGGAAACCGGGAACTCGCGGCTTCTCTCTACGAACGCTTGGCCGTTTCTCCCGTTGAACAATTGAATCTCTGGGGAAAATACCAGTTGGCCGGAATGAACTTTCTGGCACGCGAATTCGTCAAAGCCAGCGAGAGGTACAGCATGGTCTGTGAGGCGGAATTACCCGGTACGTGGCGTGAACATGCCTGTTCGATGGCCGAAATTGCCGGACGGTTGAGCCAACTCGGTATTAAGGAGGAGACCCATGGCGCGGTTGCCATCTCCAATCCTTGAGGCCCGAAGAAGCGAACGGGAACTGCTGGACCGCCTTTTGGGCCTGTATGAAGAAGAAAGGCAGCTTTACGCCAGGGTCCTGGAACTTTCCCGGGAGCAGGGTGAGACAGTAAGGCGGGGCGGATCCCTGGCGAGCGTGCGAAGGATACTCGAACAAAAGAAACAATGTCTGGACCTGATCGGACGCCTGGAACTGACCGAACACAGGGCCAAAGTGGAATGGGAAAAAGGCCGCCAGGGTTGGTCCACTTCGGGTCGGCGGAATCTGCATGAAGCTGTCCAGGATGTCACCAGGTTGATCGAGGAAATTCTCATTTGCGAAGAGAAGAACGATCTCATCCTCATCGAGCAGACAAGGGTGGTGTGATGACAACGATCCTTGCACGTGAAATTGCCTTGAGACCCGGTGGGACGAAGGGTTCCGACAATCGTCCGGACCGGCGTCTCCTGAAAGGTTATCTGCACAAGACCAGCAACACCCTTTGCGGAATCAAAGGGTACGCAAGTCTGATAGCCGATCGGGAAAACGATTCGGGAGAGGCGGGCCAATGGGCTCGCAAGATCATTCTGGAAGTGGAGCGGATGGAAGACATTTTCCGTTCGGTAGGAGATCTGACCCGTGGTCGAGGACACCCTGATGCGGGCGTGGATCTTTCCCTGTTCGTGGAGGAAACAGCTTCGGCCTTCGCGACACAACATGACGAACTTGATCTGGGAATTGAAGCTATTCCGCCCGGGGAACTGAAACTCCCGGTGGCTGATCTGGTGCTCATTCTGAAGGAGATCCTGAAAAATTGCGCGGAAAGCGTCGGTCAGTCCTCGCGGAATGTGAAAGTTGAAATTTCCGGGGTGTTACTGCCGGGGGGACGGGTCTTTTTGGAAATACGGGATAATGGTCGAGGAATGGAACCGGAACTCCTTGGCCAGGCATCCAGTCCGTTCATCACAACCAAGGAAGGGCACCACGGTGTGGGCCTTACCAGGGTGGACACGTTGATGGACATGTACGGACTTGCCTGGAGTCTGGAGAGCGAAGAGGAGCAGGGCACCAGGGTGCTTCTGGAAGTGGCTGAAACGGTCTGAGAGCGAAGTCTTGAAGGAAAGAGACATGATGTCCGACAAACCGAACATACTGGTGGTGGATGATGAGCCCACAATGCGGGATTTCCTGAAATCCTCCCTTGCGGATCGTTACCACGTGCGTACGGCAACCGGCGGTACCGAAGCTCTTGCTCTTCTACAGGAGGGAAAGTCGGACCTTGTCCTGTCGGATGTCCAGATGCCCGGCGGCGGTGGATTGGAGTTGCTGCGCGCCATCAGGGAACGTCTGGACTATCACCCATGCGTGATCCTGATGACGGCATTCGCCACCGTGGAACAAGCCGTCAAAGCTACCCGGAACGGAGCTGAGGATTACATCTGCAAACCCTTCGGACTTGACCAGCTCGATCATGTCCTGGAGCGGGCCTTCACCTTCAGACAGTTGCACAGGGAAAACTCCAACCTGCGTGCCAATCTGGTTGATCGGGCCGATAAAAACGGTCTGTTGGGAAACAATCCCGCCATGGATCTGCTCCGGGAAAAAATCGACATGATTGCCGATTCGCGCGGCACTGTCCTGCTTCAAGGTGAAAGCGGCACAGGCAAGGAAGTCGTGGCGCGGGCAATCCACGAATCGGGTTCACGCAAGGACGGCCCGTTCATTCGCATCAATTGCGCGGCTATTCCCGAAACTCTTCTCGAAGCGGAACTTTTCGGGTATGAACGTGGCGCTTTCACCGGAGCGGTGCAGTCGCGCAAGGGCAAATTCGAACTGGCTGACGGCGGCACCCTGCTCCTGGACGAGATAAGTGAGATGCCCTTCGCCATGCAGGCCAAACTCCTGCGTGTTCTGCAGGAAAGGGAATTCATGCGTCTGGGCGCGAGATACGCGACCAGGTCGGATGTTCGCATCATCGCCACGACAAATCGGAATCTGCGGGAAGAGATCAAGTCGCGCAATTTCCGGGAAGATCTGTTTTTCCGTCTCAACGTCATCCCCCTGACGATCGTCCCACTGAGAGGACGCATGGATGATGTTCCCCTTCTGGCTCGGCATTTCTGTCAGAATTTCTGCGCGGAAAACCACAAGCCCCTCATGGAACTTACCGAAGGCGCCATGCGCTGCCTGATGGGGATGGGGTGGCCGGGGAACGTCCGACAATTGCAGAACGTCATCGAAAGGGCAGTCATCCTTTCAACCAGCGGCTGTCTGGATGAGAAGGTGCTCGGATTGTCCGATGAAATGGATTCCACTGATACATCCGGTGGAATTTCCACTGACATGACCCTCAAGGACATGGAACGGGAACTCATTCTCCGAAAACTTGCCAACACCCGCGGCAACAGGACGAGGGCCGCCCATGAACTGGGCATCAGCGTCCGAACGCTGCGCAACAAATTGAATCTCTATACCGACATGGGCATGGAGATTCCGGGATGAACCGATGATCAAGACGGGATTGTTCGACCAGTCGCATTTGGCGATTCTGAAAAAGGCCGTCGACGTCTACGGACGCCGGCACATGGTCACCGCCCAGAATATCAGCAACGTTGAGACTCCGGGTTATCAGGCCCAGCGGTTGAAATTCGAGGAGTTGTTGACCAACGAGCAGATGCGGCTCAAGGGGTACACCACTCACCGGAATCACTTGCCAATCGGCGGTCAGGATTTCGGATCGGCCAGGGACGAAATTGTCGACGCCGATGGAAATTTCGACAACGGGGTGAACAACGTCGACATCGACAATGAAATGACGAACCTTGCGACCAACGATCTCAGCTACCGTATGGCCACCAGGCTGTTGAGCATGCGTTACAACGTGCTGCGGGGCGCCATCAAGGGCCAGATTCGGTAAACAGGGAGACGGAACATGAGTGACGGATTGTTCAGCGCCATAAAAATCAGTTCCTCGGGACTTCGGGGACAGCGCACCAAGATGGATGTGGTGGCTCGAAACCTGGCCAACGCCGAAACCACCCGCACGGCGGACGGAACACCGTACCGCCGTCAAAGAGCCATTTTCGAACAGGTTCTGGGCGATAAGCTGAAAAGGCACTCGGTGAACATGGGATACGCAGTTGAAAATCGACTCGCCCGGACGCATCCCGCGCATATGGGCGAAAGGGGCCGCTCTTCCGTCCTTGGCGGGGGCGGCGTCACCAGTGAGGTCGCCGTGGCCTACGATTCATCTGAATTCAGGGTTGTTCATGATCCTGGGCACCCTGACGCCGACGAGCAGGGTTATGTGCTGATGCCCAACGTCAACCCGATTACCGAAATGGTTGACATGATCACCGCCAGCCGAGCCTACGAAGCGAACGTGAGCGCGGTCCAGACAGCCAAGGACATGTTCAACGACGCTCTCAAGATCTGATGAGGATCGCAGCAGGATCGGGATTAACCGATCTCTTGACCGAAATGAGGAACTGAAATGGCCATCGGCAGCATCAAATCCCTGGGATCCGTTGATCCACGCGCGGTCTACGGTGGGATGAACAAGGTCCAGGATCCCAAGGCATCCTTCGTTGACCAGCTGAAAAACGCGATGACTGAGGTCAACGACCTTCAGGCCCGGCGGGAAACCATGGTTGAGCAGGTGGTTACAGGGGAGGCCACCGAGGTCCATGACGTCATGATCGCGGCCAAGGAATCCCAACTGGCCTTCGAGTTGCTACTGGAGGTAAGGAACAAATTGCTGGAGTCCTACCAGGAAATCATGCGAATGCAGGTTTAGCCGTTTCCGAAAAGAAGGATATGAGGTAGCGCAGTGGATGGATTCAGGAACGTTACGGACAACATCAAGGCTCGCGTCGGGGGACTTTCTTTTAATCAGAAGGTCCTCTTGGGAGCAATGACAACGGCCAGCGTGATCAGCATCGCGGTGTTTACCCTTTGGCTGCAAAAGGAAGAAACAGCCGTTTTGTTCACGAATTTAACCCCTGAGGACGCCGCGGTGGCCATCGAGGAACTGGCCAAACAGGATGTCAGCGCTGAATTGACCAATGGGGGAACAACCATCCTGGTTCCCAGGAAATCCGTCCACAGGATGCGGGTGGACCTGGCCGGCAAGGGTGTTCCATCAAGTGGGGTAGTAGGTTTTGAGATCTTCGACGGCAAGCAGTACGGGCTGACGGAATTCCTGCAAAACGTCAATTTCAAGCGGGCGCTCGAAGGTGAACTGACCAAATCCATTGAATCACTGCAAGGAATCCAGTCAGCGCGTGTCCACCTCGTGCTTCCAAAACCTTCGATATTCAAGAAGTTGGATTCTCCGGCCACCGCCAGCGTCATCCTTCAGTTGGGACGCGGGGCGCGGCTGGAGAATGGCCGGATCCACGGCATCCAGAGCCTGGTGGCCGGCAGCGTGGAAAACCTGGCCATGGAGCAGGTCACGGTGATCGACCAGTACGGGAAGGTCTTGTCACAGGAAATCAAGGACGGCGAAACCGGCCGGTCTGAAAGTCAGCTGGCGCTGCGCAAGGAAGTGGAGGGTCACCTCGCCCAGAAGGCCGGAACCATGCTCGACGGTGTGCTCGGGCTGGGACGGTCCATCGTCCAGGTGGACGCCACCCTGAATTTCGAGAAAATCGATCGGGAGCGGGAACTCTACGATCCCCAGAACACCGTGGTGCGCAGTGAGGTCAGGAATGAAACAACTGACCCTCAAACCGGGGGAACCGACGAGAACAATACCACCAACTACGAAATCAACCGCACGGTAGAGCACATCGTGGGGGAGATCGGCGCCGTCAAACGCCTCTCGGTGGCTGTTTTTGTTGATGGCCACTACGAAACGGACCAGAACGGTGCGGCTCCACTGTACCTCCCGTTGACCGAAGACGAGGTTACCAAGCTGAAGCGCATCGTGCAGACCGCGGTGGGACTGAATGTCGCGCGCGGGGATCAGATCGAAATGGTCAACATGCAGTTCCGTAAGCCGGAAATTTCGGAGCCCGAGCCTTTTTCAACCAATTGGATTCCCATGGTTACAAGGTACGGAGGAAAGGCCCTCATCCTCCTGGTTTTCGTTATCGTGCTGCTGAGTTTGCGCAAGGGCATTGGCGGAATCCTGGCCATGAGTGTTCCCAGGACCCGGACTCGGGTACCTACAGCAGGGGAAGCAAGCGAATCCGAACATTTCGAGGGCATTCCCGACATGGACGACCAGGTCATCAACGACATCCAGGATTACGCGTCGGAAAATCCGGAGAGGGTGGCCGATGTCGTTCAATCCTGGATCCATGAAATGAACCTCGGCAATGCGCCGAAGGAAAAGGTGGGGGATTCCAGTGAACGATAACGCCGTACGCAAGGCCGCCGTTTTTCTGATGACCCTCGGCCCGGACGCTGGCGGCAAGGTCCTGTCGCGACTCCCCGAGAAGATGGTGGAGGAACTGACACACTCCATTTCGGGCATGGGCCCGGTAGGCTTCAACGAGAAGAAAAAAACACTCAACGATTTCATTTCCAGCAGCGGGCAGATATCCGGAATCGCCACGGGCGGCGAAGAGATGGCCAAGCAACTCCTGGAGGCGGGATTCGGCGCGCGGCGCGCGACTTCCATGCTCAGTCGCGTCACCAGCTACAGCGAAATAAAAAGTTTCGAGCATCTGAAGGACGTGGATCCGTTGACCATCGCCAACTACCTGAGGAACGAACATCCCCAGACGGCGGCCGTGGTTCTGGCACATATGGATCCCCGGGCCAGCGGCCCTATCCTGGCTTTGATGCCGGCGGACATGCAGGGCGACATCGCGCATCGCATGGCCGTCCTGGAAGCCCCCAACACCGAAACCCTCCTGGCCGTGGAAAAAGTCCTTGCAGGGCAGCTCCAGGGAGAACTGTCGGCCAAGGAAGCCAAATACGGGGGACGCAAACAGGTTGCGGATATTCTCAACGAGGTGGATCGCGACGTCTGGCAGGAGATCCTCGATGAAATGCGGGAGATCGACGATGAGGTTGCCAATGAAGTCAACAACCTCATGTTCGTGTTCGAGGACATTGTCCTGCTGAATGACAGTCACATCCAGGAGATCCTCAAGGAAATCGACGGCAAGGAATTGACCCTCGCCCTCAAGGGTGCCACCGACGAGATACGCGACAAGATTTTCGGCAATATGTCCAAACGGGCAGCCCAGGGAATCATGGAGGACATGGACTACATGGGACCCATTCGACTTGCTGATGTCGAAGAAGCCCAGAAACGGATAGTGGAAGTCATCCGGAATCTGGAGGAAAGCGGCACCGTTACCATCGGAAAGGGAAGCAAGGATGCGGAAATGGTGCCCTGAACCCTTTGAATCCGGAACTGTCGTTTCAACGACGATTCCGGATCAGGATGTGGACAATCCAAGGTTCGAAATGGACCCCCGCCTGACGGGCGGGAATTCGATCTGGGACCTGATGAACCAGTCCGAAAAAGACCTGTTGCTGGAAAGAGCCCGGGATCTCCTGATAACGGAATTCGAAACTCGGGAAAACGAGTTCCTTCAGCGGCATCGGATGGAACTGGCCGAAACCAGGAAGGAATTCTCCAGCAGATTCGACAACTGGAGTCGGGAATTTACCGCGGGACAAGACCTCGGAAGGCAGGATGTCGCAGTGGAAGCGGCCGGACTGGCCCTGGCCATGGCGCGTAAGATCATTCGGGACACCGTCAGGGTGGATCCCGAATTCGTGACTCGCACCCTCGAAACCACCCTGTTCAAGGTTCGTGATGCAACCCCGCTGACAGTGACTCTCCATCCCGATGATGCCCACCTTCTGGAAAGCAACCCGGATCTGATGGCCCGACTCCGCATCGGGAATGTGGTGCCGGATCCCCGGGTGGGGAAGGGCGGTTGCATGGTCAGGGCCGGTGCACGGGAGTGGGATGCGACTCTTTCGCGGCAAATTGATTCCCTGGCTGAGATCGTGGAGGAGACCTTGGCCGTCGGTGAAACCCTGGTTCCTTCAAACCCTGGAGCATGATGAACCCGGCCTGGAATAAACTCACGGAAACCATTCGTAAGGCGGACACCATTCGGCCCCTGGGACGGGTCAGGAATCTCGTCGGCATGGTCATCGAAGTCCAAGGGCTGTCGGCTCCCATCGGGTCAATTTGCCGCATCAATGCCGGTCGTAATGAACCAGACGTTCTCAGCGAAGTCATCGGCTTTCGTGACGACACGTTATTGGTCATGCCCTACCAGCACACCCGGGGTGTGGCAACAGGCAGGCGCGTGGATCTGGTTTCAAGGAAGATGACCGTTCCTGTCGGACCGGGTTTGCTCGGACGGGTGATCGATGGCCTTGGCCGCCCATTGGACGGTGGACCGCCATTGGCCGGCCTGCCGCGAAAAGCCCTGGGTGGCACACCCCCGGCGCCCTTGAAACGGAAACGTTCCGCGGAAATCCTCGGCACCGGAATTCGTTCCATCGACAGCATGATCACCACCGTTCGAGGCCAGCGAATGGGAATATTTTCCGGAAGCGGCGTGGGGAAATCCATCCTGCTTGGAATGTTGGCCCGGAACGCCGAATCCCAGATAAACGTCCTGGCCCTGATCGGGGAGCGCGGACGTGAGGTGAAGGAATTCCTGGAAAGGGACCTGGGCCCGGAAGGATTGGCCCGGAGCGTGGTTGTGGTTGTCACTTCCGATGAAAGCGCGGTCATGCGCGCCAAAGGGGCCGACACGGCCATGACGATCGCCGAATCATTTCGCGAGGCTGACCAATCGGTCCTGTTCATGATGGATTCGGCCACCAGATACGCCATGGCTTTGCGCGAAATCGGACTGGCCGCGGGAGAACCCCCCACCACCAAGGGTTACCCGCCATCTGTTTTCGCCGCCCTGCCACGTTTGTGTGAACGCGCGGGCTGGTCCGACATCAATTCAATGACCGCGTTTTTCTCGGTCCTGATCGAAGGGGACGATATCCAGGATCCGGTGGGTGACGCCATGCGTTCGATCCTGGATGGGCACATCATGCTCAGTCGAGACCTCGCCCGGCGCCATCACTATCCCGCTGTGGATATTCTGGGCAGCGTAAGCCGGCTGCGCAACGACGCCGTACAGGTGAACGATATCGAAGCCGGCGCCAAACTCATGGCCTGGCTCAAGGCCCTTGAAGACAACCGTGACCTCATCAATATCGGAGCATATGTAGCGGGGTCCGATCCAATACTTGATGAAGCGATGGACAAGGAAAACGAGATAAAGTCGTTTCTCACTCAGGATATGGTGCATGGATACGCGGCCCCTGACACCTTGTCCGGTCTGCGCCAATTGACGGGGGTCGTATGATGGCGACATTCAAATTCCGTCTGGAAAAGGTTTGGCGACACAGGCGTAAAATCGTTGACCAAAACTCAATCGCCTTGGCGGGCGCCGACAAACGGGTGGCGACATTGTCCAGGCAGATCGTTGAACTCGACCGGAATATTGATCGGTACTCGCGAAGCATGGTATCGCCCGGGGGTCAGGCTCTTCAGGTGCCCGACCTCATCGCGGGAGCCACCTGGCTTGAACATCTTCATGACTTGAACGAGGACCTGGACAGCAGGTTGCAGATCGCGGTCAAGGATCTGGACCGACATCGATCGCGGTTGACCGAGTCCTGGCGGGATTTGGAAGTCCTTTCCAGGCTTCGGGATCGCCAGTCGGAAAACTGGCAATTGGATCAGGATCGAAAAGAAAGAAAGGAAATGGATGAAATCGGCCAGTATCGCGCTTTCCGGCATGATGGGGCCAAGTTTTCCCCGTGACCGGAACATATTGCCGGGTCCATACCGGAAAGCTGAGAAACCGGTTTTATCGAATATCCTAAATGTCCGTCCCTAAACAAGATGGATCCATGCGCATTGGGCTGGGGCAGAGATTGGTTCTGGCACCTGCGTTGCACGTAAATCCAATGCCGGGAAGAATTGTTTTCCGGTGTTCCGAATCAAAGGGTAACTCGCATGAAAAGCGTCCTGATCATATCGGTAGTGACATTTTTCCTGATCTTTGGGGGTCTGGCCATTTTGAGCAGCCACCTGGGCGGAGGTTCCAACGTTGCTCAACAGTTGCTGGATCCAGTGAAAACCCTTGATACCGAACTTGTTTTGAAAGGCCTGGATGCCGAGAGGGCACTGATCAGACGGGAAAAAGAGGAACTGGTGACCTTGCGCCAGGCGGTCGCTGTCCAGGAGCAGGTGCTGAATGAAGGGCGCCGGGAACTGTCCGCCATGGTCCGGGAGATCGAAGCCAAACAGCGCATTCTCGGTGAAGGCCGTGAGCGCTCCGCAGTTCGTCTGGCCAAGATGTACGAAAGCATGAAACCCGCACAGGCCGCTCCGATCCTGAGCGCTTTGGAAATGGATATCATACTGGACATCATGGCGCGCATGAAGGAACGGGAGGCAGCCAGGATCCTTGCCAATATGGATGCCTCACTTGCCGCCAGGATCAGTACGGAATTGAGTATGGAAGGGGCCGGTTGATGCACCTGCTTTTGAACAGCAAAGCCGGGTTGCCCGCCGGGCAAATCCCATCGCGTGTGTCAAACCGCGGCGGGTCTCCGGTGTCAACCTTTTCCCTGCTGTTGGCAGGCAAACTTGCCGTGCCGGGGGAGGCCGAATCCGAGGTCCCAAAAGGGTCCGCCCAGAGTGGTTCGCCCGGCAAGGTAAACGATACCGAGCCGGAAAATTCGATTACGGGTAGATCCGAAGTCCAGGGCAATCACGACCATGATCAGGGTTCCAGTTCGGGCAAACCGGTGCAGGATGGTGGAACACCTCCCATCGCTGACGGCGAGGGGACTTTAGCGGGCAGTCTCGGATCCCTGGGTTTATTGACCGGTTTACTCCAGGGTGCCGACCCGATGGGAATAACGAATGGGACCGCACCGCATTTTGACATGACGGAGGGGCTACCCGCGGATTTCCGGGCCCGGCTTGCAGGGGATATTGCCGCAGGTTTCTCGAATCGAAACGGAATCCAGAATCTTGTCCTGAAGCTCGATTCCGACCATCTCGGGCAGGTCGACGTCAGGTTGCAGGCGAAAGGCGACCATCTGTCGGTCAGGCTAATGGCGGCCGACAGGGAGTCGGAGGCAGCCCTGCGGGGAAACATCAAGGAACTGAGCGAGGCCATCCAAAAGCGGACAGGCAGGTTCCAACATATAGAAGTGAGGGTGGACCTCAAAGACAACCAAGAGACCGGCAAGGAGCCCGCGGAGGAAGAGGGATCTCATTCTTCGAAACGGGACTCGCAAGAGGATAACAGGGAGGATTCGGGTCCCCGCGGGGAGCCGGAAAATCCAAACACGGCGGAGTTTGAACCGGAGCCCGACGTACGGGTGCAGGGAGGATAGATCATGCCTGTCACAGGAATCACTGATGGTTACGGGCCCGTGGTGGGGCAACCCACGCGTGATTACGCGGCGGTCGACAAGATGGATTTCATGACCCTTCTGGTGGCACAGATCAAGAACCAGGACCCCATGAGCCCCATGGACAACGCGGAGTTCACGTCGCAGATCACCCAGTTCACGATGCTGGACGAGATGAAGTCCATGAACGCCAGGCTGGAGGAAAACCTTCTGGTGGGGCAGACCATCAACAACACCGCGATGCTCGGTCTTGTCGGCAAGAGCGTCACCGTGGAAGGCAACAAGGTCTGGATGACCGACGGCGTTCCGTCGGAAAGTGTCTTGGCCGCTGACGGGCCCGGAACGGTGGTTGTCGAAGTCACCGATGACACGGGCCATGTCGTGGCGACCTTCCGGAAGTCCATCGAACGAGGCCTCAATGACGTGACCTGGGACGGCAAGCTGGAGAACGGCGAACTGGCGGGCGATGGGACCTATTCCATTTCCGTTACACCTGGCGACGGCAGTGAAGATGTTTCCTTCACCACCCTCATGACCGGTCCGGTTGAAGGTTTGCGTTATGAAAACAACACGGCAGTAGTCATCATCGGTGGCGTGGAATTCTACGTGTCCGACATCTACAAGGTGAGTTAGACGGGCGGCCAGGATGGCGCGCCCTTGAAAGCGGGAGGATCCCATGTTCAGGTCACTATACTCAGGCGTTTCGGGAATGTCGGCCCAGATTACCAATCTCGACGTCATCGGCAACAATATCGCGAACAGCAGCACCGTGGGGTTCAAGGCGGGACGCGTGACCTTCAGCGAAATGCTGACCCAGACCATTCGGGGGGCCACCCGGCCTGTCAGCGGGGGGATGGGGGGGACAAATCCCCAACAGATAGGATTGGGCACCCGCGTCGGCAGTATCGACACGATCTTCAATCAGGGAAATTTCCAGACGACCGGGATGAAGACCGACCTGGCCATCCAGGGCAATGGTTTCTTTATCCTCAATGACGGGACAAGCTCGTTGTACAGCAGGGCCGGCGTCTTCGGCCTGGACAGCCAAAGCATTCTGGTGAATCCCGCCACCGGTTGGCGCGTGCAAGGTGTCATGGCGGACTCGATGGGGAATATCGGGACCGGACCATTGACGGACATCTTCATAGACCCCGGTCTCGTCATGCCGGCCAGCGCTTCCACGGATGTCCAGCTTATGGGCAACCTGGATTCCAGCAGCGATTCCACCGGTTCCATAACTGAAAGCCGGATTTTCATGGCCTCGGCCGATGGGACCGATCGCTTGACCGCCATGAGTGGGATGGGCAACGGGCCATTGGGACTGTCAGCGGGAGATGTCATCCAACTCAACGGGACGGGCGGAGGTCTGCCTTTGGGTGTCAGCACCTTCACCGTGGCCGACGACTCCACTCTTCAGGACCTGGTTTCATGGCTGAACAGATCCATGACCACGGCGAGACAGAATGTGGCTTTCGCCATCGACTCCGACGGCGCCGTCCAGATCACAAACAACACCGGGCAGGATTTGATCGGGGTTTCCCTTTCATCGGGCGGCCTCGCCGCTTTCAATTCCAATTTCCTGTTCGAACCCACCATCACGGCGGGACAAACGGCGCGGACAAATGAACTCCGCAGTTACGCGGCGGAGTCGGATCTTCTTTCAAACCTCTACGATTCCAACGGCAGGCCCCTGGATATAGACACGAGCAACCCGGCTGCGTCCCTGACCCTGGGGGGGGCTGTGGGTGGAACACCGGTCACGGACCACACCATGGCCATAAATGCGGCCTCGACCCTGGGTGACGTCATGCGAGATCTCCAATTCACCCTGGGCATCAATTCCAATCCTGTTGTGCTCAATGACACGGGACAGATCATCGTGACAGGCGAGGTCGGAGGCGATTTCGCTCTCAGTGGATTATCCGTCAGAGAAACCGGGGTCAGCAATCCTGTTCTGGAAGGGGCATTCAGCTTCACCCAGACCCAGGCTGCCACGGACGCCCAGGTGTTTTCACTTGCCACCACCGTATACGATTCCCTGGGGGCGGAGCACACTGTGGCCTTCTCCTTTGAGAAGATTCCCGACCAGAATGAATGGACCTGGACAGCGACCATGGAGGGCGGGGAAACCATTCTTTCGGGCGGATCGGGCAGGGTTGCCTTTGCCGATAACGGTGCCCTGACCAGTTACACCTTCGACGACGGTTCCGGCGCCCTGACCTTTCAGCCCCAGGCCAATGGAACCGAAGGTGCGGCGAACGTGGTCCTGAATCTGGATTTCGGGGAAGCGGGAACCTTGACGGGCCTGACCCAATTCGAGGGAACCGGGGCCATGCAGTCCATTGCCGACGGTTATGGCGCCGGCAACCTGTTGGATTTCAGCATCGACCGGAACGGCGTGATCATCGGGATATTTTCAAACGACACGACCCAGGATCTCGCCCGCATCGGGTTGGCCCAATTCACCAATCAGGAGGGCCTGTCCCGTGTGGCCAACAACACGTATCGGATCAGCGGTAACTCCGGTCTTCCCTTGGAAACCTTCGCGGGCGAGGGCAACGCTGTTGCCTTCCTTTCCGGCGCATTGGAAAACAGCAACGTGGACCTGGCCAAGGAATTCACCGACCTGATCGTGGCACAGCGCGCGTTCCAGGCCAACAGCCGGGTGATTTCGACTGCCGACCAGATGATGCAGGAACTGGTCAATATGGTGGGATAAAGCGGAGATGACCGAGGGGACATCACCTCAAGGAGCTAAAGTTCATGATTAAAGTCACGAAACTAAATGGGAACGAACTTGTGGTGAATGCGGACCTTATCGAATTCATCGAGAGGACGCCGGATACCCTGATCAGTCTGACCACAGGTCGCAAGATCATGGTTCTGGAGGAACTTGATGACGTGATCCGCATGGCCGTCGGTTACCGGGCCAAGGCGAGAATCTACCCGGTGCCGACCGGCGGGTCCGGATCGGTGTTCGAGGGATGAACCTGGGAGACAGGCAGTGGACATAGCAACCATCATCGGTCTCGCGGCAGCCTTCGGTCTGGTGGGGTGGTCCATCCAGTCGGGGGGAAACCTGAGCGCGTTCCTTAATCTCACTGCCGCCGCCATTGTTCTGGGGGGAACATTCGGTTCACTGCTGGTCCACTTTCCCATGTCGCGGATCGTCGGACTTTTCGGCATCCTGAGGAAGACACTCGTCTACGCTCAACCCGAACCTGACGCAGTCATCAGCAAGATGGTGAAGTACGCCGAACGGGCCAGGCGAGAAGGCATGTTGGCCCTTGAGGATGATTCGGAAACCGAAACGGACGAGTTTCTCCGGAAAGGCCTCCGTCTGGCCGTGGACGGAACCGATCCCCAACTCCTGGAAAAAATCCTGCAAACCGATGTCCACCAGATCGAACTTCGTCATTTCGAAGGAGCCAGAATCCTGGCGGCCGGAGGTACTTTTGCCCCGGCTTTCGGCATGATAGGAACACTTATCGGGCTTGTCAGCATGTTGTCGACACTTTCAGATCCCGCTCAGATAGGCGTGGGGATGGCCACGGCACTTGTCACAACTTTCTATGGGGCGGTGTTAGCCAACGCCCTCTTCCTGCCTTTGGCCGGCAAACTGGAGACCCGCTCTCGTGAAGAGATATTGAACAAGGAGATGGTCATCGACGGAATCATGGCCATCCAGAGCGGAGATTCACCGAGGATCGTCGAGGAGAAACTCAAATCCTTCCTTTCCCCGGCCCTTCGCCGGAAAGTGGAAACCGCCAAGAAGAGGGCCGCCTGACATGAGATCCAGGAGAAGGGACCTCATCATTCGCGGAAAGGTCGACGGGTGGGTCATGACCTACGCGGACATGATGAGTCTTCTGCTGACTTTCTTTATCCTGATTGTTTCCTTTTCCTCCTTGCAGCAGGCCAAATTCAAGCAGGCCGCCCAATCACTGCAGGAGGCTTTCGGCATTCTTCAGCACCCCGAATCGATGATCGAATTCAGAAATCCGGTTTACCCGGATATTCGCGATAATTCCGCGGACGCCGAAGTTTTCTACGAGATGAAGGAGCTTGAACAGGTCATCAAGGAAAACGGCCTGGATCAGGAAGTCGAGGTCCAACTCCAGGACAACGGAGTGTTGTTCCGCATCCAGGCCCCGTTCCTGTTTTCGTCCGGTCAGGCCGTACTTTTGGACGAACCCAGGAAGGTTCTGGGCGAACTTTCCCTCCTGTTCATAAAATTTCCCTACCAGATCCGGGTTGAGGGTCATACGGACAGTTTACCAATCAATTCCATCCGATTCCCCTCCAACTGGGAGCTTTCCGCGGCGCGCGCGGTGACAGTGGCACGATATTTTCAAGGGTTGGGATTGCCGCCTGAAAGAATCGCGGCCACAGGATACGGGGAATACAACCCCATTGCCGACAACGGCACCGTCCAGGGGCGGGAAAAGAACCGACGAGTGGAGATATTCCTGCAATTGGACAAGCGGGAACTGCCAAGAGGCTCTGAATTGCCTTTTGCCGTTCCTCTTTTCAAGGGAAAGGAATCCTAAGCCCGAACCCGGGCAAGCGGATGAAAATCCGCCGGTGCGGCCGGATAATCGCCGCTATCGCGAACCGACAAGGAGCAGAGGAATGGCGGACAAATCAAACACGTCTCCGGATGAAGCCGGTCGGACACACAGGAAGGGATGGCTGGAGAACAAGGCAATCCTGCTGGGGGTGATCGTCATCGTTCAGGCCCTGGTGGCCATCGGTCTGACCCAGTACGTCCTGGTCCCCAAACTGACGATTCATCAGGCGGCGGTTGGGAACGAGTCCATTGCCGAAATCGCGGCGGATGTTCCACAACGTGGGATCATGGTCGGTCTGGAAGACATCATCGTCACCTTGGCGGGAGACGCCCCACGGCCCCATTACCTTCGCATCAATATCAACCTCGAGGTGAAGGACAAGGCCACCGCGGAAGCCGTCAAAATCAGGCTTCCCCAGATGCGTGACGTTGTGATCATGACCCTTTCCGACAAATCGATGGATGATCTCAGCAAGCCGGGTGGGAAAATGAACCTGCGGGCGGAAATTTTCCGACGTCTGGATGAAAGCATTTCAGGTGGAAAATTGATGAACGTCTACTTTTCGGATCTGGTCATCCAGTAACCGGGCAAAGGGGATACCGTGACGTCCGTCGATCTTGAACAACCAACCAGCGACATCAGCCTGGAACACGACCTGGATCTGGACGCCGCCATCGACGCGGCCGAAGATCTTGCCGGCAATGTTGACGGCGGGCTGGGAATTGATCTCGATGATGTTCTCAACGCCTCTTCCGAGGAAGAGGATCACGGGGATGTTCCGGAAAAATATGATTTTCACCGACCTCACCACATATCCCGTCCTTTCCAGAAGAACCTCCAGGCGGTGGCCGAGTATTTCGCCAAGAACGGAACCATCGATTTCACCAGCCGTCTGCGCATGGCAACCGATGTCGAATATCAGGGGCTGCGCCAGTGCACCTATGCTGAATTTCTCCGGGAACTTCCGAAACCGACCTGCGCCGCCATGGTCGACTTCGCGCCCCTGAAAGGCCCGTCCCTTCTGAACCTGGATCTCGGACTCTGTTTCGTATTCATGAAAAAGCTTCTCGGGGGCAAGCCCGAACCTGAAATGATGATTCGTGATTTTACCGAGATCGAACGCGCCATCGCCACCGATCTGGTGGGGCGTTTCGTGGAGATGTTCGGGAAAGCGATATCCAAGATCGTTGCCGTCGAGTCCGGTTTGTCAGGCCTTGAAAACAATCCCCATTACCTGAGCGGCATTTCCGAAGGGTCTTCGCTGGTTGTGCTTGAGTTCAAGATCAAACTTGACGCTGTCGAGGGCCCCATCCAATGGGCCATGCCCTTGTCGTCTTTTGGCCCCGTGCGGGAAATCTTCGATCCCAGTGACGTCAAGGAAACCAGGAACTCCGCCGAGTTGAAGGGGGACCGGCGCAAGATCCTGAATATGGTCCAGGGCAGCGGGAGTGAACTTGTTGTCCAACTGGGGCAATTCGAAACCAATCTCGAGAACATTCTCAATCTTTCCACCGGAGACCTTCTGGATCTGCCCCAGGCCGTCGAAGCGCCCCTGAAGATTCAGATTGCCGGCCGGGATGCCTGGCTCGGTGAAGCGGGTCGCGTCGGAAACCTGAGGGCCATCAGTTTGATCCAGCAGTTGAACAAGGAGTGAGCGGCATGAACACCGACGACACCTATCTGAACAATCAGGAACCCGACGAAACCGCGGGCGTGACCTCTGACGGGTCTTTCTCCACCGGCACGGCGGTTTTGGAAGATGAATCCTCTTCCCTCATCGGGGATCTGAAAGACGATGTCTCGGATACGGCAAATCTCGACCTGCTCCTGGACGTCAATCTTCAGGTGACGGTGGAGTTGGGCAGGGCTGGTCTGAAATTCCGGGAAGTGCTCAACCTGGCTCCAGGTTCAGTTGTCGAACTTGACCGGCAGACCAGTGAACCGGTGGACATACTGGTCAACGGTTCTCTTTTGGCCACGGGTGAAGTCGTGGTGGTGGATGACCATTTCGCGGTTCGCATCACCAAACTCCTGAATCGTGTCGAGAGGTTGAAAAAGGTCCTGTGATGGCACTTCCAGCTGCATTTTTGGGGACCCTCAACGAAGGCGCTTTCGCGGCCGGCAGCGGCATGTCCTGGTGGCAGACCGTGGGCGGCCTGGTGGCGGTGTTCGGTCTCCTGATGGTGAGCCTGAAACTATTGGGAAAATGGAATCGAAGGTCCGGGGGATCCGATTCTTCCCTGTTGACTGTCTGGCACCTCGGGCCAAAACGGGAAATCCAGGTTCTGAAGCTGGGGGACCAGGTTCACTACATCTACCGCCATGACGGGTCCATGGTTGTCCTGCAGACCGAACCTTTGGTGAATTTTGAAAATAAACGAGCCGACGCGGCATCCGCCTGATCCGGACCTGGCCAGTTTCTGGCCGAATCCCTTCCAAATATTCGAAAATCTGTGCCATATGCCTCCAATGACAATCCCACCATTCTGGGAAATATTTTTATTCCGTTAAAACCAAATAACTTACACAATTAGCCAATCCCGGGTTCACACGCCGCTCATGGCACGTCCATTGCCTTTCCTGAAAAGAAGCGTTTCACGCCGAATTGACGTCTTTGCACCCATCAGGAAGCCGGGCATGCTCATTAAGTCAAAAAACATCCTAACCGGTAAAATGCTGGCGACCATTGTTGTCGTTTACCTGGTCGTTGTGTGTTTTGCGGCAGAATCGGCCCAGGCACAGGAAACCGCTGGCGGGGATTCCACAAAATCCCAGGCGAGCGACATCGAACCTGTTGCGCCGGTGATGACCCTGACCCTTGAGGGGGCCAATGGACCCCAATCCATGGACTCGGCCCTGAAAATCGTTCTGCTGATGACCGTTTTGTCCCTGGCGCCGGCTATTCTGGTGTTGTTGACCAGTTTTACCCGCATCGTGATCGTTCTGGGTTTTCTGAGGCAGGCCATCGGCGCCAATCAGGCTCCCAACAACCAGATCATCATCGGTCTGGCGCTTTTCCTGACCCTGGTGGTCATGTCCCCGACCCTGCAACAAATGAACGTGGAAGCCATCCAACCCTTCATGAACGAAGAGATTGGGCAGGGGGAGGCCTTCGCCAAGGTCCAGGTGCCGCTGAAGGCTTTCATGCTCAGCCAGGTTCGGGAAAAGGACGTAGCTCTTTTCCTGGACCTGACAAGTTCTGAAATTCCCGACAGCCCGGAAGACCTGCCCATGCTGGTGGTCGTCCCCAGTTTTGTCCTGAGTGAATTGAAGACCGCGTTCCAGATGGGGTTCGTGCTCTTCATCCCCTTCCTGATCATCGACATGGTGGTTGCTTCGGTCCTGATGTCCATGGGCATGATGATGTTGCCGCCTGTGCTTATCAGTCTGCCCTTCAAGATCCTCCTCTTCGTGCTCGTCGACGGATGGTTTCTGGTGGTCAAGTCATTGGTCCAGGCGTTCCAGTAGGCCGGAAAGGTAAAGAGTCATGACACCTGAAACAGTGATCGAAATCGGACAGTATGCCATGCGGACGGCAATTTTCGTTGCCGGTCCGATGCTGGTCGCCGGCATGATCGTGGGCCTGGCAATCAGCATCTTCCAGGCAGCCACACAGATCAACGAGATGACCATGACCTTCGTACCCAAGATCCTGACCGTTTTCCTCGTTCTGATCCTGACCCTGCCCTGGGCAATCAATCAGATGACCGGGTTCACTGAAGCAATGTTCAACCGTATAGCGGGAATGTAGGGGATCAGGTGCAGTTCGAAATCGACATCACCCTTTTGGCGATAACGGCGGCCCTGGCGGTCCGTTTCGGGGTTCTGGCGGCAACGCTTCCGGTCCTGGACATGCGCAGCGTCCCCCCCCTGTGGCGCGTTGCGCTTGCTTTCAGTTTCGCCGCGGCGCTGGCGCCTGGGATCGCCAAGACATTGCCTGCGGGATCGGTTTCCCTGGCCTGGCCTGTCCTGGTGATGGAGTGCGTCAGGTCCCTGGTAGTGGGGGCCTTGTTGGGTTTCACCATCAACCTCGTTTTCACCGCGGTTCGTTACGCCGGTTCGATCGTCGGTATGCAGATCGGCTTTGCCATCGTCAATTCCTATGACCCCATGAGCAATTCCCAGGTTTCGGTCATTTCGCAGCTCTATTACCTCCTGGCCGTACTTCTCTTTTTCGCGACCGGGGCCCATCAGATCCTGGTGGGGGCCATGTTCCAGTCCTGCATAGCGGTCCCTCCGTTTGTTTCCGGTGATCCCCTGGGTGGCGCATGGTATCTGATGCGGGAATTCGGAACGGTATTCAGCCTGGGACTTAAAATCGCCGCTCCCGTCGTGATCGTCCTGCTGCTGGTCAGCGCGTCAATGGGTGTCATCGTGAAAACGGTTCCCCAGCTCAATGTTCTGGTGGTCGGGTTCCCGATCAAGATCGGTGTTGGCCTTATCACCGTGGGATTGTCACTCGTGTATTTCCGGCAGGTCACCACCGTGGTGATGTCCGGAATGCAGTACCAGTTGTCCGAGTTGCTTATGGCCATGAAATAGGGGAGGTGAATAATGTCCGAAGAAAACGGCGCGGAAAGAACTGAAAAAGCAACAGTCAAACGGCGTGAACAAGCTCGTGATCGCGGCCAGGTGGCCCGCAGCAATGAGGTCACCAGCGCTGTGCTCCTGGTGGCAGGCACCACCGTGCTGGTTGCCGGCTCCGGTCATTTCACCAGGGTCCTCGGACGAAACACCTCCTATCTGCTTTCCCAGGCCCATGACCTGGGTCCCGACAACCAATTCGCCATCAGGGAGTTGGTGTCCGGCAACCTTGAAGTCCTGCTGCTCTCACTGGCTCCTTTGTTGTTGGTTGTCCTTCTGGCCGCCGTGGGAGCCAACGTGATGCAGGTGGGGTTCCACGTCAGTTCCAAATCCATCTCTTTCCGCACTGAAAAGCTCAATCCGTTCACGGGCATGAAACGCTTCTTCCAGAAGACGACCTACTTCGAAATGGTCAAACACTTCCTGAAAATCCTGGTCATCGGACTATTGGCCTGGGTGACAATCCGGGGAATGATGGGACATCTGGCCGCTTCGGCCGTCCTGCCCCTGCCCGAGATCGTGACCATGGCCAGGACCGACTTCACCCAACTCATGATCAAGCTCCTTCTGTTCATGGTCGCCCTGGGAGTGATCGACTGGTTCTGGCAGAAAAACCGCCACGAAGAGAACCTGAAGATGACCAGGCAGGAAGTGAAAAAGGAAAACAAGGACATTGAAGGAGATCCCCAGATCAAGGCCAGGATCCGCGGGCTCCAGTTCGAAATGGCCCGAAAACGGATGCTGGCCGATGTGCCGACGGCCGATGTCGTGGTGACCAATCCCACGCATTTTGCCGTCGCCTTGAAATACGCTCCCGGGGCCGCGGCGCCCATGGTGGTGGCCAAAGGCCAGGATCACATGGCGATGATGATCAGGAAAGTGGCTCGCAAGGCTCGGATTCCGATCATCGAAAACAAACCTCTGGCCCGCTCACTGCATAAGCAGGTCGACGTGGGGGCCGGAATTCCGGAAAGCCTTTTCCAGGCTGTGGCCGAAGTTCTGGCCTATGTGTACCGCCTCAGGAAAGCCTGACCACTTGAAGTTCGATCACTTGAAGTCCGACAAGGAGACTGAAGTTTGAAACAGGATCAAGTCATCAACAGGGATCTGGTGCTGGCCAACAGTAATGTGCTGAGCGCGGGCGCCGTCCTTGTCATCCTGGGGCTGATGGTTGTTCCGGTGCCGCCAATCCTTCTGGACCTCATGCTGACCTTCAGCATCGCGTTCTCCGTGACGGTTCTTCTGGTGTCCCTCTACATAAAACAACCACTGCAGTTCAACGCCTTCCCTTCACTATTGTTGATCCTCACCCTGATGCGGTTGTCCCTGAACGTCGCTTCGACACGATTGATCCTGAGTAAGGGCTCTGCAGGCCAGGTGATTCAGAGTTTCGGGGATTTCGTGGTAGGCGGAAACTACGTCATCGGGGTGATCGTGTTCACCATTCTGGTCATTATCAATTTCATGGTCATCACGAAAGGCTCCGGTCGCATCGCCGAGGTGGCGGCCCGATTCACCCTGGATGCCATGCCTGGTAAACAGATGGCTATCGACGCGGATCTCAATGCCGGCCTGATCAACGAAAGGCAGGCCAGGCTCCGGCGTCAGGAAATTGCCCAGGAAGCGGAATTCTTCGGCGCCATGGACGGCGCGAGCAAGTTCGTCAAAGGCGATGCCATTGCAAGCATCATCATCACCGTGGTCAACATCGCCGCGGGTTTCGTTATCGGGATGATCCAGATGGGACTTCCCGCGGGCGAAGCCCTCAGCCGTTTCACCGTCCTGACCGTCGGCGACGGTCTTGTCAGCCAGATTCCCGCCCTGCTGGTGTCCACAAGCGCGGGTCTGGTTGTCACCCGTTCCAGCAGCAACCTGAACCTGGGCCAAACATTGACGCTGCAGATATTTCGTCAGCGGAAACCGTTGTTTCTTTCCGCGGGGGCGATGCTTGTCATGGGTCTGATCCCCGGATTGCCCACGGGGCCATTCCTGTTCCTGGCCTTTGCAACGGCCCTTGCGGGATTTTTCATGGGCCGCAAGGTCGCCCAATACGATGAAAATCAAACTCTGTCCGAGGAACAGGAACAGATGGTTCAGGAACAACCTGAGGAACAACCCGAAGGTATCCGTTCGGAAGACCTGTTCATCATGGATCGTCTTGAACTGGAAATAGGCTACGGTTTGATTCCCCTGGTCGACGATTCGCGAGGGGGGGATCTGTTGCACCGGGTCGGAAACATCCGGCGCCAGGTGGGGTCGGAACTCGGCATCTTTATACACCCCATCCGCGTGCGGGACAATCTTCAGTTGGGTGCCCAGCAATACGTCATACGCCTCAAGGGTGTGGAAATTGCCAGGTCCGAACTGATGCCCGACCGCCTTCTGGCCATGAACACGGGCCCCGAAACCGGTGAAATCGAGG
>JAGLCY010000291.1 GCA_023270185.1 Candidatus Krumholzibacteriia bacterium
GCCGATCATTACAGCCGTCACCTGCTGGACAACACCACCCTTTATCCCGGTGTGCTGGATGTCCTGGCCCGTTACCAGCGGATCCCCATGCATCTGGCAACCAACAAGCCTCGCGCCTTCACTGACCCCATTCTCGCCGGGCTTCACCTGTCGGGGGCCTTCCGGAAAGTGGTTTGCGGCGACGAAACGCCTGAGCGTAAACCGGATCCCGTGCATCTCGAAATTTGTCTGGAGGGTTTGGATGTGGCCCCATCGGATGTGGTCATGGTGGGGGATAGTCCCAACGACGTGAATGCCGCCCGGGCGCTGGGCGCCGTGTCGGTGGCTTGCACCTTCGGTCTGGGGCAGCCGGGTCTGCTCAAGTCTTCAGACCCGGATTTCACCATCGATTCCATGGGGGAATTGGCTGGACTGTTTCCCTCGCGTCAGGACCATCTGTGATGAGTGACCGCGTACCTCCCTTAACTCCCTGGCCCCTGGCCCGGCTGCTGAAGCGTGTCGCTGCCGAGTGGGAGGACCGGGGTGAGATATTCGGTCTGTCCGGCCGCAGGTTTTTCAAACCTGATCCGGGTATCGATCTGGGTTGTGAGATCGCCGGCCGCCGAGTGGCCACACCCGTGGGTCCGGCCGCGGGTCCCCATACCCAGATGGCCCAGAACATCGTGCTGTCCTGGCTTGCCGGCGCCCGGACTTTCGAATTGAAGACGGTGCAGATCCTCGACGAACTGGACATCGAACGTCCCTGCATCGACATGGAAAACGTGGGTTACAATATCGAGTGGAGCCAGGAACTGACCCTGGACGAATCCCTGGCCGAATACGCCAAATCCGCCTTGATGCTGGAGATTTTGCGTCGATGGGAGCCATTGACCGCCGTCCTGGGGGATATGTCCGGGCCGGCCGCGGATCACGCCTTCGAGCTTTCGGTGGGCTATGATCTGGCCGGTATCCAATCGGACAGGATGACTTCTTTTGTGACAGGGATGCTTGACGCCGGCGAGAGGATAGACCATCTCAGGCGGGAAATTCCCGCCCCCTTCCAGCATCTGCGGGATGTCCCCGTTGCTTCCCGGATCGTGGACCATATCACCCTGAGCACTTTTCACGGATGTCCGCCCGATGAGATCGAAGACATCATCAAACATCTGATGACGGTTCACGGAATGGATGTGACGGTGAAGCTGAACCCCACGTTGCTGGGGATGGATACCGTTCGGGAAATCCTGCACGATCGTCTGGGTTACTCCGCTGTGCCGTTGGTGCCCGAAGCCTTCGCCGCGGACCTGAAATTCGATCGCGCCCTGGAAATGATCACGCGGTTGGAAGAATTCGCGGCCTCGCGCGGCCGCCGGTTCGGCATCAAGCTTACCAACACCCTGGTGGTGGGCAACAAACGCGGGGTCATGTCGGGCAAGCAGATGTACCTGAGCGGCAAACCTCTGCATGTCATGGCCGTAACCCTTCTGGACAGATTGATCGAAGCCCTACCTGGGCAATTTTGCCTTGGGGGCGGCGACGGTCCGGTCCCGGTGGCTTTCAGCGCGGGCATCGATAAGGATAATTTGACCGCCGCGTTATCCCTGGGCCTGGCGCCGGTGACCATCTGCAGTGATCTGTTGAAACCCGGGGGATACGGCCGCATGGCCCAGGGGCTGCGCAAACTTACCAAGACCATGAAGGAAAGCGGCTTAACGAATCTTAAAGAGTTGCGGGACAAGGCGGACACCGAGGCCCGTGCCGCGGGTCACCGCGATTCCGCGCAGGCTCTGGCCCTGCATCTGGCCACTCCCGAGGGCGCGGTTCCCTACACATTGGCGGCCACGGGCAAGCCGTTGCGCCGGGTTGATCATCAACTGGAGATGTTCGACTGTGTGGCGTGCAACAACTGTGTCACCGTGTGTCCCAACGATGCCTTCTTCCAGGTCCCCGGCAAAGACATGGAGGGCCTGGAGGCCCGAGCCCAGTACCTGGTCCTGGCCGAACTGTGCAACGATTGCGGGAACTGCACGACCTTCTGTCCCGAACAGGGCGCTCCATATCTGATCAAACCCCGTCTCTACACCACTGCCGATGCCTGGGAGGCCGCGGGCCGCGGGGGATTCCTGTTGGACGTGACGGATGATGATCTGGTGAGGGCGGACGGTCCGGCCGCGAAAGATGTCGCGATGGTGAAAAATCTGGTGGAAAACGAAAGCTGGCTGAAATCCTGTCTGGACAGGGAGTAGGTCGCGTCAGTCTTCGCCCAGGTTTTCGAGCAGGTCCCTGAGAAGATCCCGGACTCCCGCCAGGGTGTAGGGGTCGTCCGGGTGGGGTGGTTTTCCCTCGGTCTCGAAATGCGGCAGCTCTCCGTAATCCCGACCCCAGCGCGCGTCCGTGTCCCGGACCAGCGAGGTCAGCAGGGACTCGGATCCCAGGGTGGCTCCGAGGAATTCCTCCAGGGCCCCGATCGGTCGGTCGAAGTGGCGCGCCAGCAGGGGTGGATCGGTTTTCAGGCGGGCCAGGATGGTCCTTGTCAGGGATCCGGCGGAATCCACCAGCCGGGATTCCAGGGTTTGCTCGATTTCCAGCAGGACCTGTTCGGCCCTGGCCACGGGCGAGGCGCCCGACATTGCACCGGCGGCTTCACGGCCCACGGCCTCGGCCAGGGTGAACTTCCTGTCCTGCCGGATTCTGCTTTCCGTTGACTCGGAACCGGATTCGGGTTTTTTTGGATCTTTCATGACCACAGGATAACAGAAGGTGACTTGCGCGTGAACCCGAACCAGATAAACTCTTCCCCGGATGTCCCGAATGCTCCTGACCACCTGGCGGGCGGCGCCCCCGCCGCCGGTGGGCAGTTCATCCTGGAGCGCAGGGCTCGCCTGGTCAGGGGGCTTTTCCCTTCGGAACGCGTCCATCTGGTTGATTTCGGTTGTGGGAACGGAGCTCAGACGCTGCTTTTCGCGGGGGATTTCGATCGGGTGACCGGTGTGGATGTCAGCGAGAAGTTCCTGGAGGAATTTCGGCGGGAGATCGTGATCCGCCAACTGGAAGATCGTGTGGCGGCCGTGGCCACCG
>JAGLCY010000292.1 GCA_023270185.1 Candidatus Krumholzibacteriia bacterium
TGTCCCTTGTAGGAGCCAAGCCGGGGCACCACGATCTTTTCGGTGACCCAGGTGCCCAAAGCGGCGATAAGAAAGGTCGACACGAACATGAAGTAATAGTTGCAGGCGGGGGTCACCGAGTAGGCGGGCTCGATGATACGGGCCGCCTCCTGCGTGATGCCGGACAACAGGGGGTCGATGGTTCCCAGCAGGAGGTTGGCGCTGAAACCGCCCGATACACCGGCGAAGGCCGCGGCCAACCCGGCGATGGGATGCCGACCGACCGACAGGAAAATGATCGCCCCCAAGGGAACCAGCAGAACGTAA
This sequence comes from Candidatus Krumholzibacteriia bacterium, assembly GCA_023270185.1. GTDB lineage: Bacteria > Krumholzibacteriota > Krumholzibacteriia > LZORAL124-64-63 > LZORAL124-64-63 > JAGLCY01. The sequence goes on from JAGLCY010000292.1 coordinate 307, forward strand.
CCCACGTCGCTGGCCATGTTGGACATCACTCCGGCCAACACGATCACGAAGGTCAACAGGCGGCGCGGAGCCGCGTGGACCAGCAGCCTCAGGGAGGTTGAGATCAGGCCGCTCTTTTCTGCGACTCCGATGCCCAGCATGGCGACCAGTACAGTGCCCAGCGGTGCAAACCCCGTGTAGTTTTCGACGGTATTATCCAGGATCCAGTGCAGTCCCTCGCGCGAAATCAGGTTGATCGGTTCGATGAGCGAACCATCCTTGGGATGGATCGCCGTCATGCCCAGTTCGCTCAACAGCCAGGACAGGAAGATGACCGACCCGGCGAGAATGGCGAACAGCGTGGCCGGATGCGGCAGGGCGTTGCCCACTTTTTCGATGGCGCCCAGGATGCGGGACAGCAGGGGGTTGCGGGGAGCCGGGGCGCTGCTTGGGGTCATGTGTTGGTTGGCCTTTCCGTGTGATGGGAAATTTTATCGAAAAGCCGGAATACCCGTGATGTCGGCGCCGACGATGAGCGTGTGCACGTCGTGGGTACCCTCATAGGTGATGACCGATTCCAGGTTGACCATATGCCTACCCGGCGAGAATTCGTCAGTAATGCCGGCCGCGCCCAGGATGTCGCGAGCAGTGCGCGCGCAGTCCAGGGCCATGGCCACGTTGTTGCGCTTGGCCAGGGATACGATCGGCGTGGGATTAATGCCGTCGTCCTTCAACCGTCCCATCTGCAGACACAGTCCCTGGGCCTTGGTGATTTCGGTCAACATGTGAACCAGTTTCTGTTGCACGAGCTGGAAAGACGCGATGGGCTTGCCGAACTGCTCCCGTTCACCGGCGTAGCGCAGTGCGGTGTCATAACAATCGGCCGCGGCGCCCACCACGCCCCAGGCAATTCCGTACCGCGCCTGGTTCAGGCAGTTCAGCGGCGCCTTCAGACCGATGGCGTCCGGCAGGCGGTTGCTGTCGGGAACACGCACATCGTCGAATACCAGTTCACCGGTGTCACTGGCCCGCAAACTGTATTTGCCGTGGATGGGATTGGTGGAAAAGCCTTCCATACCGCGTTCGACCAGGAACCCGCTCACGCCTTTTTCGGTCCGGGCCCAGACCATGGCCACGTCGGCCAGATTGGCGTTGGTTATCCACAGTTTGGAGCCGTTGATGATCCAGTCGTCGCCATCCCGCGCGGCTCGGGTTTCCATGCCGCCTGGATCCGAGCCGTGATTGGCCTCGGTCAGGCCGAAACAACCGACTTTTTTGCCCGCCGCCAGGTCGGGCAGCCAGCGTTCCTTCTGTTCCTCGGTCCCGTAGTTGGCGATGGGCCACATGACGAGACTGCCCTGCACCGAAGCGAAGCTGCGCAGGCCGCTGTCGCCGCGCTCGAGCTCCTCGCAGATGATTCCATACATGGTGCCGCTCAAACCGGGACAGCCGGGACCCTTGATGCTCGAGCCCAGCAGGCCCAGGGAACCCAGTTCGCCGATCAGTTCGGTGGGGAAGGTGCCGGCCTTGAAATGCTGGCGCACCTGGGGCATGAAGCGGTTTTCCACGAACTGCCGCACCGTGTCACGCACGCTGCGTTCCTCGTCGCTGAGGTTGCGGGAAAAGCGGTAGAAGTCGACACCCTTGTAATCTGCCATGCTTCCTGACCTTGCTCGATAGCGGAGAAAAACTGTGCGAAGGTGATTTTGCACACGGGTGCACCATATCGGTTTTTTGAGGGGGGTGCAAGGAGGGGAGCCCGTAAGCTCCCCTCCATTTTACTGATCATCCAGTTCCGTCAGTCCCGGGGTTTGATTTTTACCGGCGATTCGCCCATGGCCACCATCTCGTTGAAGGCAGCCAGGATCTCATCCAGGGTAAAGGCGCAGTGACCGAAACGGTCGATGTAATGCTGGACCAGGTTATCGGAATAACCAGCCGCGCTCACTTTCTCGAAGTAGCGATCCTCATGGAAGATCTGCGCAACCTCATCCCGGGTGGTGTGGATGGTCACGGCGGGAATCTTGAGCTTGCCGGTGGGTTCGTACCATTGTCTGAGGTAAGCCTCCGCATCCGGGGTGGAGGTGAACCGCGGAATTGCGGCGTTGAGAGCCTCGTCGTCGCTGGATCCGGAGTACCAGATTTCCGAGTTGTCGAAGAAATCGTGTCCGTGGGT
>JAGLCY010000293.1 GCA_023270185.1 Candidatus Krumholzibacteriia bacterium
GCCATCTCGAAGGCCGGCATTGGATTGGCCATGAGAGCCTGTTGGGCCAGATAAAATGCGTAACCTGCACTTAGTTCCTCCGGCACGAAATTGGCGTTTCCGGGCAAGACTCCGGGATAGTAGATATCGAAGAGGACACGGAGGTTAAAGATGTAATACACGGCCATCTTGGTGCCTCCCACCACTCCGCACAGGGGAACAACCCCGTCATACAGGTTGGGGTTTCGCTCCGCCAGGGCCACCGAGATGTTACCACCCATGGAGACACCCATCAGATAGGTTTTGTCAGGGTGACCGAAAGCCCCGGAAAACAAGCCCCGCAATTGGCGAGTCTCGTTCATGGCCACGTGGACGGCCCACCCGGTTTCGGAATAGCTCGAATAGGCCACGCCGTAGCCCATTTCCATCAGGCCATCTCGTATTTCGTCTATGATGGGAAGGGCCGGATCCTCATCGGGGAAAGCGTAGCCATGGGCGTAAACCACCAGGCTTCCGTTCCAACTGTTCGGGCAGTAGAGCTGATACATGGACCCGGTGCCGAAATCTCCCTCCACCATTGTGAAATCGGCATCTAGGACCAGGTCTTTTTCCAGACCGCCAAGGGCCATTTTGTTGGTGTCATTCGTATCCTGGCTGCAACCGACCAGTGCCAGCAGGACAAGCAGGGATGTTATGAGCTGGATTCTACGCATGAAGTTCCCCCTTCAGATAGAATTGGGGAGGAGTCGAATACACAAGGCTACCGGTGGCATAACGCCCCGGATATTATTAAAACCCTCAGTAATGCTCCCTCCCAATATTGATCTTACATTATCACAAGAAGTTTCCGGGGTCAATCCGCTTCACCCCACCTAATGGGCAATCACCATTTTCCGAACCTGCGTATCCGACTTCCCGTTGATATCGACCCTCAACAGGCCGAAGTAGGTTCCGGCTGGGACGCTTCTGCCATCACGGTCCCGACCGTCCCAATCAACGATATGTGAACCGATGCCACGCGCTCCATTCGTCAGACTGCGGACCAGTCGGCCTCTCACGTCATAAATTACCAACTGGACATCAGCTTGGGCGGGCGTTGAAAAGCGCAGTGACGTCCGTCCGTCCGAAGGATTCGGTCCCGCTCCCGCGAAGAAAATTTGCGAACTTCCGCTGCGCGCATCTTCAACCGGAGAGGGGGCGGGGGTCAGAAGAGTGAAATCATCTCCGAAGATGAACAGGGCCTGCCCGACTTTGCCGTCAACCTCACGAAATTCGAACTGAGTGAATCCGGCGGGCCTAGTGTCGATCACGCCGAAAAACTGATGTCCGGGGGTGATCCTGCCGCCGCCGTTGGTAGGCACTCCGTCGAGCAGGATCTCGACCCTGCCGCCGTATGAGCCGGTGATGTACCCTCCGACACCGTTCAGGACTCCACGGGTGGGTTCCCGGATTCCTGAAAAACCATCGAAGTAGAGGCAGCTGGTATCCGGGTTGTCGACATCGCATTCAAACTCTGTACCGGTAGCATAGCCGTGCCTGGGGTCGAAAACGCCCCACTCGCCGGTTCTGGCCGGTCCGGGACCTGTGGTGATGTCATTGTAGGAGGGCGCGCCCGAGTGGTTGGTCATCCATTGGACACCCTGACTGTTGACGATCGGCATCGTCTGTGGGGATCGGGCCAGGCCCCACGCGGCATCGTCTTCGAATCCCTCCTGGAAACTGGTCATGCCCCATTCGGCGGCCTTGGCGAGAAATGCGGTTTCATTCCAGCAGGTGAAGACATCGGGCCCGCCGTCGCATGCGGAAAGGGTGACGGTCGCCTGGTCCGAAACGGCCGCGAATAAAGCGCGGTAGACGAAGCTGTCGGTTCCGTCGAAGGTTTCATCGGGGGAGTAGTTGAAGGATCCATCGGGATTCAGGGTCAGGGTGCCGTGGCTGACATCGGTAACCAGTTCTGCTGTCGCCCCATTTTCTCCAGCGGACTCATCGTCCAAGGTGTCGTTGTCGAGAATCCCGTAGAATTCCACCACGAGAGGCTCGCCAAAAGGGATGCCGAAATTGTCGTCGTAGGCCACCAGGACTTGGGCGTATGCGGGTTCCGTGCTGAAGAGGATCAGTAGACCCAGGAATAAAAAACCGCGAATCATGATTGATGGCGACATCCGAATTATCATTTTCTTCCATCCCATTTACCCAGAAAATTCAATATAGGCGTGACCCGGTCAAGAATCGGGTGCCCGTTGATAATAGCAGAAATCAGAGTTGTTTGCTCTGAATTAATAAAAATGGCCATGTTCTTTGGCAGTCGAAGTGAAACAAACCGTTCGTTGGGGAATTTTCGGGCCGGGATCCATCTCCGGGGTCTTTGCCGTCGAGTACGGTGTTCCGAACCTCCATGGTTCCCATGAAGCGCTGGCTTCCGATTCGGAGGTCGACGCGGTCTATGTCGGCACTCCGCATTCGTTCCATGAAGAGCACACCCTCCTATGTCTCCAGCACGGCAAACATGTGCTGTGCGAAAAGCCTTTTGCCATCAACGCCGAACAAGCCCGCAGGATGATTCAACGCGCGCGCGACGAGGACCGCCTGCTGATGGAGACCATGGACATAATCCGTAACCAATGGGATTTGAAATATCCCATGGAATGATTGGGTGGTTCGTCGGGAAGCTCAGGCGGGATCAGTCTTCTCTGAGGTGTCGTCCGATTCCGTGGTTTCCTCGTCCTCGTCCTCGTCCTCGTCGACTTCGGGCAGCACCTCGACGGCGTTGCCGAACTCGTCGATCACGATCACAGGCTCGGGAATCTCTTCGCCCGCTTCCAGGGCGGCCTTTTTTTCAGCCTTGGCCAGTTTCTTGGCCTCTTTCTTTTTCTTCTTCTCCAGTTCCTTACGGCGTTTCTCGTATGAGAAATGGGATCGCGCCAAGGGATCCGCCTTTCATTGGGGTTGCAAACAAATCGTCGAGCCGGAATTGTAGCCATGCGGAAAGGATTCGTCAATCCCGACCCGCCAGTCAATCAGCTCCTGTCTTTTTGTTGTGCCTCTGAAATTGTGTCTGTGCGTTGGGACCGGGCATTGGACTGCGTGGACGCCCCGAATTTGATGAATGAATCTTCAAAATGGGGCAATTCACATCCGGGATTGCCCAAAATCTCAAAAACATGACCCCCCGGGGGGTTGTCAGAGGACCGCCTTCCTCCCAAATGAGCTAGACACAATTTCAAAGGCACAACCAAAAACATACCCCCCGGGGGGTTAATCCAGCACCAGGAAACGCCGAAACGGACCAGACACAACCCCAGAGGCGCAATCCAAGACAACCCCTATCCTTTTAGTGGGAAATATAATATGGTGTGTCATTCCACCTTTCATTGAGGCGTATCGCTCAGTGACGGGATTTTATGGGGGATCCTGCATTTCAGGATCAATATGGAGGAACAAAACATGATTTTCCGCATGATCACCTTGTTGACGGTTCTGACCGTACTGGTCCTCGGGGCCGGTTGCAGCCAGGATCCGCAAATCACTTCTCCGGCCGGAAATGTCGGTTCGGAAGCTAAAAACGGAACCGAAGTTCTGGGTCCGCCCAGCATCGCCATCGCCTCGGGCACAGGCTTTTCTGAAGGCGGCGTCGGCATGGTGGGAGTGAATTCCGCCCAGCTGACAGTTGATGTGCCCACTGATGCCCAGGTTGTCCAGGCTTTGTTGTACTGGGCGGGTGGAGCAACCACCGGCAGCGGCGACAATGAGATCAGCCTCGACGGCAACCTGGTCCAGGGTGAACTGATCGGTGGCCCGGTTCTGTTTTTCGGCAACTACGAATTCTTCGCCTACCGAGCCGACGTTACGGGATTGGGTCTGGTCGACGCGGGGATGAACACCCTGACCGTGGCCGACTTCGAATTTACCGGCACCACCCTCGACGAAAACAACGGCGCCAGCATCCTCGTGATCTACGACGATGGTAACGAAGCGTCCATCACTCTGCGGGATGGTCTGGACATGGCCTATTTCGGCTTTGAACCCACCCTGGACACGACGGTGCCCCAGGTATTCAGCGTGGATCCCGAATCCGTTGACCGAATGGCTGAACTGACCATCATCGCCGCCAGTGTGGGCGAGAATCGTCCCAGCGTGATCAAGGTCACCACCAGCGGGGGCGACCAGTCTTATGAAGATGTGTTGGGTAGCGTCGACGGTCTGACCTGGGACTCCCTGACTCTGGCCGTGGATGTTCCGGCCGGTGCCGACGAGGTGTCGGTACAGATCATTTCCACACCGAGCACCGACCCGCGCGGAGCCTCCCTCGGTTGGATCGCCGCCGGATTGGCCCTGCAGCCGGCCGAAGTCGAAACCTTTGCCGTCACCGGTATCGTGTTCGAAGATGCAAGTCGTGACGCGACTTTCGACGGCATCGAATGGGGAATCGGTGGTGTGGTGGTGGAATTGGTCGATAGCAGCGGCGGCATTTTCACGGCAACGACCGACTTCATTGGTCAATACCGGATCGATGCGCCGACGGGTACCTACACCCTCAATATCAACCTCACGGATTACCCTGACGATTTCAACGCGGACCTGGCGACATCATTCGACGCGACCACGGTCCTTTCCCTGCCGGTGACCATCGGTCCGGACAGTCCCGGCAACAACTTCGGGTTCACGCCGCGCGCCGAACAGTTGGTGGACGAGCTCCAGAACGGCGGTCTGACCAGCAATGGGCAGACGGCCAAATACTGGACCACCCTGTTGCGCCGCGCCCTGATCGAGGAGCAGTCCGAACGCAAGGCCAACGGCCACGACGGTGATACCGGCAGCGGTGGCGGCTGGGGCCACGGGGAAGACTATTTCGGAGTCGATGAACTTCACGCATTCATCAGCACTATCGAAGGGATGTATTTGACCCGGCCTTACCGGTTCACCAATGGAGCGGAGCTGGAGGAGGTCTACGACATCCTGAAAAGCAGACCCCGGACGGACGAGGAAAGGCTGTACCGGGAGCTGCTGGTTACGGAACTGAACTTCGCGGCCGGCTTCGGCATCGTCGACCAGGCCGATGTGTTGGGCGTGCTCATCTCCTGGGGCGAGTCCCTGCTGGCGGCCGACAACAAGTCGATGGACAAGGACCGGCGTGGTGACATCATCTTCGCGTACAACCTGTTCGATGCCATCAACACCGGCGGTGGTGGCGGGGTTGATGAATAACCAGGACTAGATATCACGGCAAGTGAGGTAGGCATCGGCTATCGCGTCCTGGGCGTTGCCTACCCGCTTTGCATCACCGACCAGCCGGACGGGCACCGCGCCGTCCAATTCGCGAGCCAGGTCATCGACACTTGCCATCCCGGTCGTGACCACGATCAGGTCGACTTCTTCGATAACCATCGGTTGTTCCTCGCGCCAGGCGTGGACCGTCCGACCGTCCACGCGTTTAACATGTGTGCGATCACTGAATTTGACGCCACTGTCGGTCATGATCTTGAGGGACAACTTCTTGGCGATCAGTTCCATGTCCTCTCCAAAATCGGTGGTGCGCTTGACAATGGTGATCCTGTTGCCGAGGGGAATGAGCGCCGTGGCCACATCCACCCCAATCAACCCGCCTCCGATTATGAGGACATGCTGATTCTCGGGCAATTCCCTGTCAGCCAGGATATCGGCCCAGCGATACTTTTCCAGGCCGGGGATCGGCGGCACTCGGGGGTTCGAACCCGTCGCCACAACCACCGTATCGTAGCCAAGGACATCGGAGGCCTCGGCACGTTTTTTGATGATGCTTATGTTCCGAAGTTCCAGTTCTTCAATTAAGTAGGGAACGAGCCGGTCCATGGAGTGCTTGTGCGGGGTCAAAGGGGCGAGGTTGAACTGTCCGCCCAGTTGTTCGGCTTCGAAAAGATCGACCTTGTGGCCGCGATCGAACAAAGTGATTGCCGCCTGCATCCCGGTTAATCCACCTCCGACAACAGCGACTCTGCGTTTGGTTTCCGCAGGTTCGACCACCGGCAATTCGCGTCCCACTTCGGGATTAACCAGGCATTGAAGTCCGTGGCCGGATTTGACGCCCCCGAGGCATCCCTCCGCGCAGGCCAGGCAAGGTCGCACCGGGCCCTCGACCTGGCCCAATACCTTGCCTACGAAATCCGGATCGGCAACGAGCGCCCGTCCCACGGCCAGAAACCCGCCCGCAAATCGCTCCTCGAGTTGTTTCGCCATGGCGATCCCGCTGATCCTGCCGACCGCCACGACCTTGACTCCCGTCTCGCGATGGATCCGTTCGGCCATGTCCCATGTCTTCCCGATGGGAACAAACATATGTTGAAAATACCATGGTGGAGTATTGCAAACCGTGCCGGCCGAGACATGCACAGCCTCGACATCACGGGATTTCAATTCGCGCGCCAGGGCCACGGCCTCTTCGATTTCAATACCGCCGGTGACCATTTCCGCTCCGCTGATACGCACCAGCAACGGCAGGTCCACAGCGTCGAGTACGGCATCCACAATCCGCAGGGGAAAACGGGATCTGCCCGCGAAGTTTCCTCCATGGTCATCCTGGCGATCGTTCACCATGGGGGAGAGGAACTGGGCCAGCAGGTACCCATGTCCGAGTTGCAGTTCCAGGGCGTCGAATTCCGAGGCAACAGCGGTCCGCGCCGCGGCGACGAAAAGATCCACGACCTCGTCCATCTCCGACTTCCCCATTCTTGTCGGTTGGGCGCCACCCGCCTCGCAGGCTCGATCCGTGGATGAGAAGAAAACGTTACCCGGGATTTTCGGATTGGCCATGCGACCCGGGTGATTCAGATGGGCGATGGCCACCGCTCCACCGGCGTGGATCCCATTGACAAGACTCTTGAGACCGGGAACCTTGCTTCCACCGTCGATTCCCATCTGGGTGGGAAGTTCACGCAGCCTTGCATCGAGATAGAACGGTTCCGGGGTCACGGCTCCCACGTGGCGGGATCGTTCCCGATAATAGGCCAGATGGCGTGAGGTTACTGTTCCATTGCCGTCGGAATATCCAGTCTTGATCGGAGCGAAGATATAGGGGTTACGAAGATCCAGCATGATTGCCTCCTGTCGCGCCCGATTTCGCGGGCATCCTGACGCACTTCAAGGTCCAGGAAAATGCCAACCCGATCGCGACAACCACCGCGGTTGCCGCAAACGCCGTCTGATATCCCCACAAGTCCACCACGAATCCACCGGCGATGGGCAGGAGAAACAATAATCCGGACAAGGTTCCGGCCACCGCGATATAAGCGGGTCGCAACGGGGCGGGGGCGATTTCCAGCAGATAGTTTTTGAATCCGATTCCGGTGCCGCTGATCTGGATACCGATCAGCGCGAATACCACTACGAGCAACGTTGAGCCGAAGAACCGAGTGGAAATCAAGGTCAATACCGGGATCAATACCGAAACCAACCCGGTCAATCTGATGACGACCCGATTGCCCACCCGGTCGCTGAGTTCCGCCCATACGATATTGGACAGGATCGATCCGGCCACCTGGGACCCGATCAGCAAGCCGATCCTTTCGGCCGGCATCTGCAGTTCCTGTTTTCCGTAGAGAACGTAGAACGGCAGCGCGAAAGCCGTGAAGCCGATGGTCAGGCGACTCAAAATAAACCGGCCGAAATTCCGGTCTTCTCTCACCATGCGAATGGATTGACCCAGAAAGGTGGACAGTTTTCGCGGCGCATCAATGATGTCACCCTCGGGTTCGCGCACGCTGCTCAAGGCGATATAGGAAATCACAAGGAAGGCGAAGGAAAGCAGGAACAGCAGTCCATAGTTGTTGGGGAAAACGAGTTCCGGATTACCCAACACCCGCTTCACCACATAAGCCGATCCAAGGGCCATCACCCCGCCCCATAGTTGGCGGTGGCCGAAAAACCGACCTCGCATCGTGGCCGGCAGGACTTTGGCCCAGAGATCGCTGAAGGGTACGGTTGCCACGCCCCCGGCAAATGAGAAAATGAACAGCAGGCCCAGCAAGGCCATCAAAACCAGGGTGGTGTTGCCGTCCCTCCAGAAAAACACCAGGATGCCGAGGATTCCCCATGCCGCCGCGCGAGTCCAGATGGCAGCCAGCAGAACCGGTTTCTTTCGGCGTACTCTTTCCAGCCGGTTTGCCACGAAAAGAAGGGGTAACATGCCGCCACCCTGAATAATGGCTGAAAAAACACCGATCATGGTAAGCGATCCGGTGAAGTGGCTCAGGAATACCGGAAGCACACTTGTGGGTTCGGAAAAAGCCATTCCTGCCCGGTAGAATATGCCGTGCAGCAAGCCGCAAACGAAGTTGAACCTTACGTGGTCGTTTCCCGGACGTTTTATTTCCATCGTGGCCTGCGCAGATAGTATTTATGCCCGGAATAGTGGACCTCGCGAAGGCTGCCGTTGCGCATCAGGTCCTCCACAACGACCCATGAAGCTCCCGCCTTGTCCAACAGTTCGGCCACCGCCTGGGCGCGCATCGGATGGACCGCGGTTATCCCGAGCAGGTTCTCCCTGGGATCGCCTGCAGCCGAGAAGTCATCACCTTCGTATCCCATCAGGAATTCAACGGTACCTACCTGCTTGGTGAAAATATCATGGTAGCGGACCATCGCATCGCTGCCCGGAGGCCGGACCCACGACTGGGCGGGCGGTCTAGTTGGAATTGACAGATAGGCCCTGTCGGGTTTGAGACGTGACAGGAAGGCCGCCGTATCCACGGCATCCTGCTCAGTGTCGTTCACTTCGGCCACAAGCATGGTTTCGGTCACCAGGGTTCCGGAGAACATGCTCCGGAATGCCATCATACCCTCCAGGATATCGGACAAATTCAACGCCTTGTGGGGACGATTCAGTCGACGCCAGACATCCTCGTTCACCGAATCCACCTTCAAGGACACCCAGTCGGCGGTCGCCAATTCCCGTCGGACCTCAGGCAAACTCAGGAGTGAGGAGTTGGTGATCACCGCGGTGGGCAATCCGGAAGTACGCAAAAGTTCGATCTCCAGCCCCAGATTCACATCCAGCGTCGGCTCGCCGTCGGGCACGAAACTCAGGAAATCTACAGGATCGCCCACTCCCTGGACTTCTTCCAGGCGGTTGCCGACCTCGCGGGCAATTTCTTCCGGGCGATAGAATTCCCGTCGCTCGATTTGCATGTCAAGCGTGTGACCGACCTGGCAATAGGCACAAGCATAGGTGCACGCTTTCGGCGGAATGTTGTTGATACCCAGACTTCTGCCCAGACGCCTGGAGGGTACTGGTCCGTAAGCAATCATTCCGTTTTCCCTTCCTTGTGCGGCCGGGCCCAGGTCAGAATCCCAACGAGAGACCCAATGCTCCGACACCCAGGCCGATCACAAAATTGATGAGTTTTATATGCGCGAAATCCCGTCTTGAGTGCGCCAATAGGGGCAACATACCGTGGCCGTCCTGAACTGTGGAACTCGCCAACAGAATGCTCAGAGGCACGGAGCCCTGGACATAGAGTGTCAAGAAAACCAGATGGGGCCCCGATTCGGGTATCATGCCCAACAGACACGCGATCACCAGGACGATCCAGGGGCTTTCGCGGATGAGCCCGTCCAATTGCAGGTACTCGGTCAGGACGTGCATGAGCAGGAGAGTCCCGAAGGTCCAGGAGAAAATCCGGGGCAGATGCTGCTTGGCTACGTGATGCCAGAGATGATGCTCCAGGAAGTGCTCGGGTACCGTGCCGACGATCAACAGGGATACGATCGTCAGGATCAAGATCGTCCACCGGATCCAGTTCCACTCGGCAGGCCCGACATAGCCGCTGCCCACGGCGGCGACAAGGGCGACCAGCACAGCCATCAACACTCCGCGAATCGGGGACATTTCCTTGAGTTGATACAGAATCCGTCCGTGATCGAAGCACTGGCATTGTTCTGGGTCGTGGACCTGAAGGCCGGTACATCCGTTGGTTCGATCGCGAGCGAAGACATCGGTGAGGGCACCGGCAAGGATCCCCAGGATCAGCAACGCAAGGCTCAACAGGATCGCCTGACGAGGTATCACCGCGAGCATCACGAAAGCCTCATCCCCACTGGTGGCGATCATGGCGGTAACAACGGCGCCCAGGGACAGCATACGGTGGGAATACATCCCCACCACCATGAAAGCGCCCAGGCAACCAGGGGTCACACCGAGCAGTGCGGCCACCAGGTATTGGCCCCAACGATTCCGGGCCAGGCTGTCCCGCCACAAGCCCCTGGAAAACACGTTCACATACTCGATCACCAGCATCATCACGAACACGAAGCCCGTGATGCTCAGTGTGTGACCGAATACGCTGCTCACGAATCCTCCTGCCCTGGGCGTTCCCGGAATCAGCGGTTACGCCAATCCAGGAAACCTCTCTCTCCGCCCTTTTCGAATTCCGCGATGATCTCCGGGTAGTCCCGCATAAGTAATTCAAGACCATCACTGATTTTTTCATGACCGGTTAAAACGCAAACGAAATGTTTTTTGATGCGCTTGATGTTTGGGCCGAAGACCTTGGCCGCGGCCACCTGGACACCATGTTCGCGCAGGATGACCGCGATCCCCTTGGCTTTTTTGGGGTCCGCGTGGCCTTCTTCCTCATCCAGGTCATTGGTCACCCGTCCGACGATCTCGTATCCGGATTCCGAGAATTCGAAGATCTCGAAAAATTCGGCATCGCCGAAATGTCTGCCCATGAAATTCTCTCCGTCATCGGTCGCAACCGCTAATCGCATTTGCTCCATGTATCAGACTCCCTGGAATTTCTTCAGTTCGCCGTTTCGGTAGGCCTCCAGCGCCTCCTTGACGGTCATTTCCCCCGCTCCGACATAGATTTCGACACCGGTGGTCTTGAGCACGGCCGCGGCGTTGCCACCGGGACCGTTGCCCGTGATCAGAACCTCGGCTCCGAGTTCAACAAGCTTCTGCGACGTCTTGGGCCCCGCTCCGTGGGCTTCCTGGTCGATGGCGCTGTTGTCCACGGTCTGGACGTCGCCCGTCTCTTCATTCAGAACGAAAAAGTACCGGGTCCTTCCGAACCTTGGATCAATGGGGGAGTCCCAGTCGGTTCCCTGAGTTGTAAAGACGATGTTCATCGTTGGCTCCAGCGTTAAAGAAAGAGGGATCCGTGTCCCTCGGGTTTCAGCTCACCCCGGTGAGTTGCTTGATGGTCGCCCAGCATTTTTCCAGGCGCTCCTTGATGGAGGAGTCCCATTCGACAATGGTGCTCCCGTTGGTGATGGCTTCCGTGAATGCTTCGTCGTAGGGAATCTCGCCCAGCTTTGCGATTTCCTCCCGGTCCAGGAAGGAGTGCAATTCCCGCAGGACGTCCTCGTTCAGATCGGCCTTGTTGATGATACAGCCGGCCTTGATGCCGAACTTCTTCACCAGTTCATAAACACGCTGCAGATCGTGGAGCCCGGACATGGTGGACTCCGTGACCAGAACAACGAAAGAAGCTCCCGACAGGGAGGATACAACCGGGCAACCGATCCCCGGCGAACCGTCAACGAGGATGATTTCCTTTCCCATTTCGGTGGCTGTTTTCCGGGCCTCGTTTTTCACCTTGGCCACGAGTTTGCCGGAATTGTCGGCACCGATCTTGAGCCGGGCATGCACCATTTTCGACCCGGTCCTGATTCCGGACCGATACCAGTTGCCGACGTTCTGTTCCACGTTCGTTATGGCTTCGTCCGGGCAGACCCTTGCACAGTAGCCACATCCCTCGCAACTGATCTCGTCGATGGAGTACCGTCCGTCCTCGATCCTGACCGCGTCGTAACGACAAACCTCGAAGCACTTGTTGCAGGCAATGCAGAGATCCTGGTCTATTACCGCGAGCTCACCGCTGAAAAAGGGCTCCGGGTTGCTGAAGTCGGGATCCAGCAGCAGGTGCATGTCGGCCGCGTCGACATCACAGTCGGCCACGACGACCTCTTCACCGCCCAGGACGGCGAAAGATGCCGTGATCGATGTCTTTCCAGTGCCTCCCTTGCCCGAAATGACGACGATTTCCTTCATGGCTGCCGTCCCTTCCGGTGGTTGAGGATATAGTCGGCAATGGTTTTCACGGCGCGCTTGACATCAGGCACTTCTGGGTAGACGAGCCTTCCGGCGGCATATATTTCGGCGATGGCCCTGCTGTTGGGGATGCGCGCGATCAGGTTGATACCCTCGTCCTCGCAATAGCGGATCACACCGTCGTCTCCGATACCGAAACGGTTGAGAACGATGGTGAATTCCTTGCCCAGTTGCTTGACGGTCTCAACGGCCAGCTTCAGATCGTGCAGTCCGAACGGCGTTGGTTCGGTCACGAGAATGACCAGGTCGGCGTCCTTGGTGGCCTCGATCACGGGGCAGGATGTGCCAGGCGGAGAATCCAGGATCTTGACGACGTTTTCCGGAAAACCGGCGTCGATATAGTCCAGGGTCTGCTTGATCAACGGGACGGCCTGCTCCTCCCCGATCATCAGCCTGCTTTCGATGAAATCGAGATCCCCGATCTTGAAGTGTTTCAATTCGCCCATGGGTTTGGGCCTCATGGGCAACGAATTCGTGGGGCACAATTCCGAGCAGGCGTAACAACCGTGACAGAGCTCGGGAAAGACCATCACACTACTGGCCATGGACAGGATCGCGTTGAAATTGCAGACCACCTGGCAGTTGCCGGAGTGGGAGCAGGTTTCACCGTTCCACTCCGGAATCATCTTGTGCTTGGTTTCCTGGTGGAAAAGATTGCCCTGCAGGAAGAGCCCGGAGTTGGGCTCTTCCACGTCCAGGTCGGCCAGAACCACTGATTCCGTCTCGGCCATGTAGGTGGCGAGATTCGTGGCCAAGGTCGTTTTTCCGGTGCCGCCCTTGCCGCTGGCGATGGCGACCTTCACTTGTTGTCCCTTGTCTTTTGGGCCCTGTTGAGCAGCTCCTCGCGAACCATGGTCCGCCCACATTCGGGGCACTTCAGTTCAGTGCACTTGAGGCCGCGCTGGTGGGGAATCTTCTTGCCGCATCCCGCGCACACGCATAAACCACCGGCTCCGAATCCTCCGCCGTTGTTTCGTCCACCACCGCCGCCCGAAGATCCCATTCCGCCTCCGCGACCGCCACCGCCACCGCCGCCGCCGCCGCCGCCACCGCCGCCGCCGCCGCCGCCACCGCCGCCGCCACCGCCACCCATTCCTCTACTACTAGGCATGATGCCTCCTGTTTTCCTATTGAAAAAAATTAAGTTCTAGTCTTTGTCTGAGGATCCGGCAATCCGTTCCTCGAGGACCTTGACCTGTTCCTTCAGTGCCGCCAGTTCAGCGGTCAGATCAGGTCGGCGGTCGCCCGGATCGTAGCTCGGATCGACATCGAATCCCGGTGCCGCGTATTGGTTGTATCCCCAACCGCGGCCGAAGCCCCGGCCTCTTCCATATCCGAACCCATGTCCGAATCCCATTCCGCCGCCCCGTCCGAAACCATTTCCTCGGCCGTAACCTGCTCCACCCCTCGGGGGAGCGTCGGACGAGAATCCCGGCGAGTCGTACCCGGCGCAGAAACCTAATCCGCGGCCGGTCATGGGGCCCATACCGTTGGGGCCTCTTTTGTCTCCTCTAGGCATTTTTCTACCTCCTGTGGCGATTGTGATGTCTTTGACAACAGTTTCCGTGTCCATATCCTCCAGCCAAGTCGATGAGATTCGACGAGCCGCAATTGGGACACTGATTCAGGTCCGTGTCAAAGGTCATATTGAACATATGTCCGCATCTCTGGCAACGGATCAGATTCTTCTGAAAGTGAATGTCGCCCCCCTCGATCCGCAAATGTCTTCCTTCGGTTAAAAACTGGCCGATCTTGTGCCTGGCCTTTTCCACCAGGCGGGAAAACGTGGATCGTGAAATATCCATGTGTTCCGCTGATTCAGCATGATCCATGCCCAGAAAGTCGGCCAAACGAATAGCTTCGAATTCATCCAGAGCCAATTCCAACGGCTGTAGTTCGCTTGCCCTGACTCCTGTGGGCTTGAATTCGGAAAACAAAGGCGGACGCTGGACGGATCGTTTTTTCTTGGGTCTTGGCATCCGGATTTCCCTTTTGATTCTGATTCAATTAAAGCACATATGTGCAAAATAGCAAGAAAATTCAAAAGTGCAAGCAAAAAAGCCGTTCGGCAAAAAGTACCGAACGGCCCTCGATCGATCTTGTTTTGGGCTTTTCCCAACCGATATATCACAATCGGTCTACCCGTTCTCGTTTAGAACACGTACTGCCATTGCAGGATCCAAGTATCGTCCCTATGACCGCCAAGCCCGTTGAAAGGCACTTTCGAATCATCCCCGTCACCATCGACCAGAACGTAGTTCAGCTGGATCCGGTGTCTCTGGAGAAGGTGCGGTTCGCCAAGTTTCAGGGGATTCAGGAAGAAATTCAAGCCGAAATAGATGTTTGTCAGGGACGTTTCGACATTCGCCTTTTCGGCGTTTGCCCCATAGACCTTGACGATACCCTCAAGAGTGGGCGCCACCATGTATCCGGCCATGAACGAGAAGGTGGACTGATCCCAGCCGTCGATGCCCTGGATATTCTGTCCGTAGAGGTATTCCGCCTTGAAGTTGAGTTTGTTGTCCATCAGCAGGGAATTGATTCCCGATGTGAAGACGGAATAGTCCTCGGTTTCCACACCCGTGGAATCGGCAGCACCGCCAGCATTCTCGGAGATCCCGTACGAGGCTTCGACGTGGATCGGCAGGCCGCGATCGTAGTGCAGGCGGCCCGCATAGGCCAGGGCGTCGCCCTTGAGGCTCTCGTCCCAGGTTACCGCCTGGGAGCGGCCGGCGGGGTTGAAGACACCGGCGTCATAGCCGAATCCGTAGCCCCCGTGCTGCTCGTGGCCGACCTCGATCCCGGTCATGGACCGGGGATCGTCGCCACCGCCGCCGATCTGTCGCCCGCTCACCATGACGCCGAAGTCGCG